>DVLD01000069.1 GCA_018715725.1 Candidatus Aveggerthella excrementigallinarum | reverse complement strand
CAGCGGGCATTCTACCAAGCGCCGCAGCACGCCGTGCCCGCGCTCGCGCGCGTGCGGCAAAAGAACACGGCCGTGCGGGGGGGGCTAGGGGAGTGCGTTGATAAGGTCGAGCGCCTGCTGGGGCGTGAGGGCGGGCACCGCCACTGCCGTGGCATGGGCGATAAAGCGCTTGTCCGACGTGACGACGGCGTCCACCTCGGCGCGCTTGGCAGCAGCGAGGATGAGGTTGTCTTCTAAATCGTTGTGGGCGAACCTGAATCCGCGCGCAAGTCGAAGGTCGAACAGGTCCTGGCCAATCGGTGTGGAGATGCGCTCCATGTGCTCGGTGCACGCCCATGCCATCTCGCGGGCAGCGGCGCTTTGCTGTTCGGTCAGGGGGCTTTCGAGCCGGGATAGCTCCTTGTGCTTCGCGGCGACTAGAAAGAACACGTCTGCCTCTATTGTGGCAGTGTGAAGTAGGCCGACGCTTTTTCTTGCCGCCTCGTTGATGAGGTGTTTTGCCGTCACATTACCAGACCTTGATTTGAAGTAGCTGTCTATCCAGACATTTGCGTCAAGAAGCAGCTTCGAGACAACCGAAGTCATGCGATCTCTCTTTCCTCAAGGCGCTCAAGCCATTCGCGTTCCTTCAGCTCGTCGTCCGAGAGGGAGTTGGAGTCATCGAGGGGTGAAAAGCCGGCGGCAACGCGCCGATTCTGCAGTCCATCGACAATTTCATCGCACTTCGCCCAGAAGGCTTCAATCTCCTGAAGTTTCGAGGCAGCGTCTTGGCTCTCTGCCTCATCAGGCCCTTCTTCTCCGCGAAGCAGCGCTTCGATTTCTTTCGGCTCATGCTCTGCGGCGAACTTCCAGAGGGCGCGCACGGCTTGGGAGGGAGTGAACCCTGCGCGGGCGAGCGCGGCGTCGCCCCGCTCTTTGAGCTTTCGGTCGATGCGGGTGTTCATCTGGGTCAGCTCGCTTTTGGGGTGCTCGACGGTCGCTTCCATGACGGCTCCTTTCCTCACCATGTATAGCAGTATAGCATCCAGGAGTATCATCGCAGTGCGGGGTCGACTCGCCATTATTCACAAAATGCGGAATCTGGCATTTGCCTTGGAGCAGGCTCCAGGGTGTTTAATGGGAAACAGCTCGAAGAGCGGGCTCGCGCCAGCGTGCGCACGCGCGCTTCCCGACGGCCGTTCCGTGCTCCTTTCGAGCGACCGACCCAGACGAGAAAGGATCGACTCCGCATGATCTACCGCGATTTCAAGGGCGAGAAGCTCTCTGCCATGGCCATGGGCACCATGCGCCTGCCGGTCATTGACGGCGACGACAACAACATCGACGAGCCCGCCGCGCGCGAGATGTTCGACTACGCCTTCGAGCACGGCGTGAACTACTTCGACACCGCATGGGGCTACCACGGCGGCAACTCCGAGCTGGTGGTGGGCCGCGCGCTGGCCGACCGCCCGCGCGACGCGTTCTACCTGGCCGACAAGTACCCGGGCTACGACCTGTCCAACATGGGCAAGAACGCTGAGATCTTCGAAGAGCAGCTGCGCAAATGCCAGGTGGAGTACTTCGACTTCTACCTGGTGCACAACGTGTGCGAGCTCAACATCGACGCGTACCTGGACGACGAGCAGTACGGCACGGTGAGCTACCTGCGCGAGCAGGTGAAGAACGGCCGCATCCGCCACCTGGGCTTCTCCTGCCATGGCGCGCCGGACGTGCTGCAGCGTTTCCTGGACGCCTACGGCGACGACATGGAGTTCTGCCAGCTGCAGATCAACTACCTGGATTGGACGTTCCAGGACGACGAGAAGAAGGTCGCCATGCTGGCTGAGCGCGGCATCCCCGTGTGGGTCATGGAGCCGCTGCGCGGCGGCGCGCTGTGCCGCCTGACCGACGAGCAGGCCGGCATCCTGGCCGCCGTGAACCCGGAGGAGTCCCCGGCCAGCTGGGCGTTCCGCTTCCTGCTGGACATCCCGGAGGTCGTCACCATCCTGTCCGGCTCCTCCACGCTCGAGCAGCTGAAGGAGAACATCGACATCTTCTCCGAGGAGCGCCCGCTGTCCGCCGAGGAGCGCGCCGCGCTCGACGCCGTGGTCAGGGACCTGACGAAGGACGACGTGCTGCCGTGCACCGCGTGCCATTACTGCACGAGCCACTGCCCGCAGGGGCTGGACATCCCGCACTTGCTCGCGCTCTACAACGAGCACAAGCTCACCAAGGGCGGCTTCATCGCGCCTATGGCGCTCGGCGCGCTGCCCGAGGACAAACAGCCCTCCGCGTGCATCGGCTGCGGCGCCTGCGAGGCGGTCTGCCCGCAGCAGATCAAGATTCCCGAGGCGCTGGCGGACTTCGCCGCCCTGATGAAATAAGAAAAGGAAGTGAAGAATGCGAAGCGAGAAAACGGGACCGTCCCTTTTTCTCGCTTCAGTCGAAGAGCGGGGCGGTGGGGAAGTCCTCGTCGTAGGGGATGGCGTCTGCCATGAGTGAGGCGCAGCCGTCCTGCTCCAGGTTGCGGTCGGTCGCCAGGACGAGGTAGTTGTCCTCTCCGCCGAAGTCTTCGTCGGCGCAGGGGATGACGAGGACGTGCGCGAAGGCCTCGCGCAGCGTGGCGACGACCGCGCGCAGGAACGACACGTCGGCGCCCTCCGCGCGCGAGACGACGTTGGCCGCGTACAGGCCGCCGGGCGTGAGCGCGGCCTTCGCCGCGCGCGCCGCTTCCACGGTGGCAAGGGGGCGCACCGGCTCTGCGCCGGCGAACGTGTCGTTCACCACCAGGTCGTAGCGCTCGAAGGCGAAGGCGGGGGCGCTCGGGGCGAGGCCTTCCGGAAGGTCGCTGCCGTCCCCTCCCTGCGCGGAGGACGAGCCGCTCGCGATGTCGTCCACGAACGCGCGGCCGTCTCCCTCGATCAGCCCGAGCCGGGCTGTCGCCGTCGCACGGCGGTCAAGCTGCCGTGCGGTCCCCGCCGCGTCAAGCCGCCATGACTCGAACCCTGCCTGCTCCATGAGCTCTCCCAGGAAGAAGAATCGCCGTGCGATGCGCGTGATCGCCGGGTCGAGCTCCACCACGTCGAGGCGCAGCTCCGGATGGCGGGAGAGCGCCCACTTCGGCCAGGCGTACCCGCCGCCTCCCAGCATGAGGGCGCGGCGGATGCGAAACGTCGGCGTCTCCGCCTCGAAGGCGCGCTCGAACGCGCGCAGGTAGGCGAAGGGCGGATAGCACCACCGTTCGTCCAGGTAGGTGGCGCTTTGGAAGACGCCGCCGTGCTGCAGCACGCGCACGGGCGCCCCGTCCTCGTCGCGTACGGTGCGGACAAGGGCGAGCCCCGACGCCGTGCGGCACGCGTGCACATCAGTGCGCCGCGCCCACCGCGCAGCGAGCGCGCACCCCGCGGCAAGCGCCCCGACGCCCACGCCGAGCGCGAGCTGCGCCGGCCAGGGGAGTGGGCGGTTCGCGCGAGCGCCCGTGCTCTTGCGCGTGTGCGCGATCGCAGCGTTTTTGCGGGCCATGT
>DVLD01000068.1 GCA_018715725.1 Candidatus Aveggerthella excrementigallinarum | reverse complement strand
TCAATAGTGAGGCGCACGGAGTCAAGAGACAACTATCTAATGAAAAAGATTTCCAATAGTAGTGTACGCCGTGCAAAGGCGGGCGGGTAATCGCTTGCTCGTCAGCGGCGACGGACGGAGGATGGCAGCGGGCAGAGGATGGTGAAGAGCGATGGACGGTGACGAACGGCGCCCGGCGCAAGAAGGGGGAGGACAGAGGACGGAGGGCGAAGGCCGGGGGCAAGATGCGCTAAGATACGCGCATGGTCAAAGGAGTCGGCATAGACACGGTCGAGATCGCGCGGATGCGAAAACGCTGCGCCGACCTTTCGTGCGCGTTCGTGCAGCGCACGTTCACGGACGGGGAGCGCGCGGAGGCCGAACGCCGGCATGATGCGGCGTCGTACCTTGCCGGCCGTTTCGCCGTGAAGGAGGCGACGTACAAGGCGATCGCGCACTTGACCGACGCGGGCGTGCTCGATTTCCGCTCGGTGGAGACGCTCGCTGACGAGCGCGGCTGTCCGCACGTGGTGCCGAGCGACCGTCTCAGGCGGGCGCTCGACGAGGCGGGCGTTGCCGAGCTGCTCGTCTCCATCACGAACGAGGCAGGCCGAGCGACCGCCATCGTGATCGCGCAGTGATGCGAGGTTGATGAGGGGACAGGCGCGGAATGGCGCCACGGGCTCGGTGGGCGCGCAGCCCGGCAGGATTCCTTCTTAGCGCGCGTGACGGGCGCTTTCTGGGCCGTCTTCGGGGCTCGCGGCGCGCGCGTTCGGCGCGGCGGCATCCAGGGCGCGGATGCTCTTCGGCAGGTACAACACCAGGCCGAGCACGATGCAGGCTGCGCCGTCCACGACAAAGAACGGCGCGATGCCAATCTCTTCAGCGAGCAGGCCGCCCGCTGCCAGGCCGATCGGCGAGGCGAGGCCGGATGCGGCCGTCGTGAACCCCAGGGCGCGCCCGAGCTTCTCCTCTGGCACGTTTCGCTGCACGAGCGTGATGAGCGGCGCGTTGAACCACGAGCACACGACCGCCATAAGGCCGCACAAGACCACGAATGCAGGGAACAAGGTGGGAGGCAGCAGACCGCTCGCGGTGGTGAACACGCCGCAAAGCGTGCACGCGAGGGCGATGAGGCCTGCCAGGCGCTTACCGCCGCCCCAGGCCATGATGACGCTGCTGCCGACGATCATGCCGACGCCCCAGACCGCTTCTGCCAGCGAGGCGTCGTAGCCGTTGCCGCCGAAGTACTCGTACGTCATGAGCGGGTACACCGAGGACAGGGGCGCGAAGACGATCATCCCAAGCGTGACGCCGCCGATCAGCAGCACCAGTCCGCGGCATTTCGTGATGGCGCGCCAGCCGTCGTGCAGGTTGGCGAGAACGTGCTGGCTTTGCGCCGCCTCGTCGCGCACGAGGGGGATCTTTGCGAGCATAAGGCCGGCGCACGCGGCGAGCGCGCCGAAGAAGTCAAGGAACATGACGGAATGGAAGCCGACCGTGGTGTACAGGAGGATGCCGAAGGCCGGCGCGCCGATGGCGACGACGGACAGGAGCAGCTGGTCGAGCGTGTTGATGCGCATAAGATGGCGCTCGGGCACGAGCAACGGCATGGTCGCCATCATCGCGGGGCTATGGAACGCCTGGCCGACACCGCGCGCAAGGACGAGCGCGCCAATGAGCGGCAGACTCACATGCCCGCCGCCGGCCAAGATCGCGAAGCCAAGGGCGAGCGAGACGACGCCGACGCCCAGGTCGGCGGCGATCATGATGGTCTTGCGGTTGCACCGGTCGGCGAGCACGCCGCCGAACGGCGAGATGAGCCCGGTCGGCAAGTACGCGCAGATGCTCATGAGCGCGAGCGTGAGCGCGCTTCCGGTGGTTTCCGTCACGTACCAGATGGCGGCATAGCCTGCCGCGTAGCTGGTGACCATGGACACAGCCTGGCCGGCCCAGATGACGGCGATGAGGGTGAGCCAATTCTGGGGGAGCGGACGTCCGCCGGCGCTGAGCTCTTCGGTCATGGGAATCCTTTCGCGTCGTGCAGGAAGCAAAGCCCGCGCGATGGAGGAGTGAACGTTCGCGCGAAGACGGGACGATCGCTCGCGCGATGGCGGGCGCGCGGTCGGGGCGGGTGGTCGGAAGGGCTTCTTCTCGACCTGACCTGAAGAGCCTTGCCGCTACTGCGGGTCGAGTGGGGCTTCGGCGTGCAGGTCGTAGGTATAAAGCGGCTTGTAGACGGCGCCGTCCTTTTCGAGCGTGCTCTTGAACACGGTCACGCGGGTGGCGTGCGAATCGTGCGGGAACGCAAGCTGCGACAGCGACCCGCTCGGGAGCTTCGCGCGGCGGGCGATGGTGACGTGCGCCTTGAACGTTTTCTCGTCGAAGTCGAGCCCGTGGTCGAGCAGGGCGTCGCGCAGCGGGTAGACCACGTCATCGAGCTCGGGGTTGGGCGCGATGCCAAGCCAGAGCGTCGCGTCGCCGGAGCGCCCGAACTTCCCCAGGCCGTCTGCGCGCAGCGGGACGGGCGCGCACGTGGCGCACGTCTCCTCGACGGCGGCGACGGCGG
>DVLD01000067.1 GCA_018715725.1 Candidatus Aveggerthella excrementigallinarum | reverse complement strand
GGGCGCGCTCCCGGCGGCAGCCGCCTGATGCCAAGGCATCCTTGGACCGTGCGCGGCCAACGGCGCCCTGCTATCGCCGATATTGTCGTGCCGTTCTGCCAGAGCCTCACGAAACGGGAACATCGCGGGTTGCGCCCGAGCTTTTCGTGTATGCTTACGGAAGTTTGCGCCGGAAACGGCATGCCGCGCACGGCAGCGCCGCCGGCAACCCCGCACACGTAAAACAAACGCTGGGGCCATCGTGTGAAGCGCACAAGAGGGAGGGCTTGGATGAAACTGGTCGTCACGGAGAAGAACGACGCGGCGCAGAAGATCGCCGACTTGCTGGGTGCCACGAAGCCGAAGGCCGACAAGGTCTACAACACGCCGGTCTACCGGTTCACCATCGACGGCGAGGAGTGGGTGACCATCGGCCTGCGCGGCCACATCCTCGAGCCCGATTTCACCCCCGTGCTCACATACCGCAAGACCAAGGGCTGGATGGGCGTCACGGCGGACGGCGAGGTGCTGCCCGCAAAGCTCCCTGACACCCTGGCCAAACCCCCGTTCAAAAAGAAGAAGCCCTTCACGGAGGACTCCGTGGAGCTCAAGGCGTGGAAGATGGACGCGCTGCCGTACCTGGTGTACGCGCCCATCGAGAAGCTGCCGAAGGAAAAGGACATCATCCGCAGCCTGAAGAACCTGGCGAAGAAGGCGGATTCCATCATCATCGCCACGGACTTCGACCGCGAAGGCGAGCTCATCGGCTCGGACGCGCTCTCCTGCATCAAGGAGGTGAACGACACGGCGCCCGTCTCCCGTGCGCGCTATTCCGCGTTCACGAAGGAGGAAATCACGCATGCGTTCTCGAACCTGGTGGAGCTGGACACGAACCTGGCCTCCGCCGGCGCGTCGCGCCAGGACATCGACCTTATCTGGGGCGCGGTGCTCACGCGCTACCTCACGCTCGTGAAGTTCGCGGGCTACGGCAACGTGCGCAGCTCCGGCCGCGTGCAGACGCCCACGCTGGCGCTCATCGTGGCGCGCGAGCGCGAGCGTTTGGCCTTCAAGCCGGAGGACTACTGGGTCATCAAGGGCGCCTTCGACGCCGGCGCCACCGCGGGCCCCACGGACGGCGCGGGCGAGCTCGCCTTCGAGGCGCCCTACGAGCACGCGCGCCTGAAGACGCAGGCCGAGGCCGACGCCGTCATGGCGCACGTGGAGGGCGCGCGCACCGCGCGCGTGGCCGCCGTGGAGAAGAAGAGCCGCAAGGTGGCCCCGCCCGTGCCGTTCAACACCACGAGCCTCATGGCCGCCGCCTCCGCGGAAGGCCTCACGCCGGCGCGCACCATGCGCCTGGCCGAGAGCCTGTACATGGACGGCTACATCTCTTACCCGCGCGTCGACAACACGGTCTACCCGAGCTCGCTCGATCTGGCGGACACGGTGCGCCGCATCTCCGGCAACCCGGCCTACGCGCCGTATTGCAAGCAGCTGCTCTCCGGCGGCCCGCTGCGCGCCACGCGCGGCAAGAAGGAGACGACGGACCACCCGCCTATCTACCCGACTGCCACGGCCACCCCGGACGACCTGCCTGCCGCCGAGTACAAGCTCTACAACCTCATTGCCCGCCGTTTCCTGGCCACGCTCTCGGACGCCGCGGTGGTGGAGGGCACGAAGGTGTCGCTTTCGGTGGGGCAGGAGACGTTCGTTGCGCGCGGTGACGTCCTCGTGAAGCCGGGCTTCCGCGCCATCTACCCCTACGGCCTCAAGAAGGACGAGCAGCTACCCGCGCTCTCCGAAGGCCAGGAGGTGGCCTTCAACGGCGCCACCTGCGTGAAGAAGCAGACCGAGCCGCCGGCGCGCTACTCGCAGGGCAAGCTCATCCAGGAGATGGAGAAGCTGGGCCTGGGCACGAAGTCCACGCGCCACTCCATCATCGAGCGCCTGTACACGGTGAAGTACATCCAGAACGACCCCATCGAGCCCAGCCAGCTGGGCATGGCGGTGTGCGACGCGCTCGACCAGTACGCGCCGCACATCACGCACCCCGAGATGACGGCCGAGCTGGAAGAGGAGATGGACAACATCGCCGAGGGCCGCACCTCGAAGGACGCCGTGGTGGCGAACTCGCGCTCGCTGCTCTCCGAGCAGCTGGCGAGCCTGCTGCCGCACTCCGAAGAGGTGAAGGACGCCCTGGCGGACGCCGTGGCGGCCGACGCCTACGTGGGCAAATGCCCCAAGTGCGGCAAAGACCTGCAGCTGCGCGTGTCCCAGAAGACGCGCTCCATGTTCATCGGCTGCGCCGGCTGGCCGGACTGCGACGTGACCTACCCGCTGCCGAAGGGCAAGATCGAGGCACAGGACGAGCCGTGCCCCACCTGCGGCATGCCGCAGGTAAAGGTGACGGCCTTCCGTTCAAAGCCGCGCGTGATCTGCATCGACCCGCACTGCCCGACGAACAAAGAGCCTGACGTGGTGGTGGGCGAGTGCCCTGCCTGCAAGGCTGCCGGCAAGACGGCGAAGCTCATCGCCCAGAAGAACCCGCGCACGCTCAAGCGCTTCATCCGCTGCGAGAACTACGACGAGTGCGGCACCGGCTACCCGCTGCCGCAGTACGGCAAGCTCACGGCCACCGAAGAGGTGTGCGAGCACTGCGGCGCGCCCCTGGTCATCGTGACCACGAGCCGCGGCCCTTGGAAGCTCTGCCCGAACTTCGACTGCCCGGGCAAGGAAAAGGACGAGGACGGCAAAGCGAAGGGCGCGAAGAAGACCGCGCGCAAGACCGCGGCCAAAAAGTCGACCGCGAAAAAAGCCACTGCGAAGAAGTCGACGAAGAGCGCCGAGTAGCGGCGTCCCGAGCGGCAGCTCCGCCTTGCGTTTTCGCGCGCTCTCGCGCACGCGCGCGTCCGCCCTGCCGGCATGGTGATGAACCGTGCCGGCAGGGCGGTTTTCTTACGGCTTCGTTCCAGATGCGCCGATTCGCCCTGCTGCGACGTGCACGGTCGCGTATGACGGCTATCCTTGCCAGGGAAAAGCGACGGAAGGACGTGACATGAGCGCTATCGACACGATTCGCGCGCGCCATTCGGTGCGCGAATTCCTGGACAAGCCGCTCTCTGGCGTGCAGCTGGCCGGGCTGCGCCGCGCGGTGGTGGAGGCCGAGCAGAAAAGCGGGCTGGACATCCAGCTGGTCACGGACAACCCAGAGGTCTTCCAGGTGGTGGCGCGCTTCGGGCTCGTGCGCGGCGCAACGGCGTCCGTCGTGTTCTGCGCCGAAGGGAAGGACGCGGACGAGGCCATCGGCTACTGGGGCCAACGCATCGTGCTGACGGCGCAGGAGCTGGGGCTCAATACGTGCTGGTGCGCCATCTGCTCGCGCAAGAAGTCGAAGGCAGTGCTGCGCGGCGACAAGAAGGTGCGCATCGTCATTGCGGTCGGCCTGGGAAAGACGCAGGGCAAAGACCGCAAGACGAAGCCGCTCAGCGAGCTGTGCACGGTAGAGGGCGGCAGCATGGCGAACGGCGCCGGAGTGGGCACAGGCACAGGGGCAGGAGCAGGCATGGGAGAAAGCGGGCTGCCCGCATGGTTCGTGACTGCCATGGAGGCGGCGCAGCTGGCGCCCACCGCCGTGAACGCCCAGAACTTCCACATCACGCTGCGCGCCGACGGCAAGACCGTGACGGCGCGCGCCACGAAAGAGGGCGGGTGGAGCGCGATCGACCTGGGCATCGTCCGCCGCAACTTCGAAGAGGCCGCCAACGAGACCGGCGCTGACTGGCGCTGGGAGTAAGGCGCGCCCCGTCTCTTCCAACCGTGCGCACGGTCGAAGGGGCAGGGCGCGCTCTTGCGTCAGGAGATGTCGTCTGCGCGCTGAAAGCGCTGCTCACGGAGGTAAGGCGGGAGGCTATTCGGCGAAGAAGAAGCCGCAGGTCATATCAAGGTAGTTCTCGCCGGCGTACTCGGGGAAGCGCTGCTGGACGGCGGCCTTGAAGGAGGCGGCGTCGTCGGACTGAGCGGCGATGGCCTTCAGGTCCTCCAGGTAGTCAATCTTCGTCTGGACGTCCTTCAGGTCCTCGGGCGTGTAGTGGCTGGTCAGCACCAGGTCGATGCCCGCATCCTGGTAGTCGCGCAGCTGCGCGATGATGGCGTCCGCGTGGCCGGCGCCCGCCACGATAGAGTGGCAGTCATGGCCGAGCATGTGGGTGTAGACCGCGTTGAGCTCCGGAATCTCCACGTCGAAGGCGTCAGCGGTGCGCACGATGTTCATGCGCACGCCGGCAAGCTCCAGCTCGTCGCCCTCGATGACGTTGGTCACCGTGGGGATAGAGGAGTCGAACGCGTCGCCGAACGCGGCCGTGAAGTTGTCGATGAGCGCCTTGCCGCCGCCGGCGTGGCCGTACTCGTCGGCCTCGCGGGTGGCATAGACCGGCGTGCCGGACAGGAAGGTGGCGCCGGCCATGTGATAGGCGGCTACGATGCCTTCGATGGAGATGCCCTGGTCGGCGATGTAGCCCTCGAGCTCGGCGATGTTGTCGAAGAAGCAAGGGTATTCCAGCACGAAGCCGCGGCCGTTCTTCTCGACGGCAAAGACTTCGTCGTCGATGAGGTCGCGCGTCTGGTAGGCGTGCAGTTTCGCGGTGCCGAAGTCGTAGACGCGGACGCTGCCCTTGGCGAGGGAGGTTTCGGTGAAGTCGGTTTTCTGCATGATGGGTTCCTTTCGGTCGGAGTGGAGGGCGAGGGTCGGACGAGCTTCATGCCCGTCGTTGCCTCGCTTGCCTTGGTGCGATTCGAAGTCTAGAATCCGGCATAGAAGATGGAAAGTAGGCACAATATCGTGCTGTAGGTACCTAAAAGTAACCATGATGCAGAAAGCGTCCTGCTCTGTATCGGACGTGCGGCCTGAGTCGGCATGGTCGTAGGATGGCGCGTCCGCAAGATGGCATGGTCGTAGGGTGACGTGCCCACAAGATGGCATGGTAGTAGGGTGGTGTGCCTGCAGGATGGCGCGTCCGCGGGGCGGCGCGCCTGCAGGGCGGCATGGCGGTGCGCAGCTGTCGGCGCCGCATCAGGCGTCATATGTCGGAGGGAGCGAGCTATGGCAACAGAGGAACAGGACGGCATGCCGTACGTGGAGCACCGCAACGACGCATGCCCGGCGCGGGAGAACCTGCCCGCGTGCCCGGTGGAGACGTGCGCGCAGCTTATTGGCAGCAAATGGAGGCTGCTCATTATGCGCGATTTGCTTATGAATGAATCGCTGCGCTTCAAGCAGCTGCAGCGTTCGGTGGGGAATATCTCGCAGAAAGTGCTCACATCGAACCTGCGTGACATGGAAGACGCCGGCCTGGTGGCGCGCCGCGTGTACCCCGAGGTGCCGCCACGTGTGGAATACTCCCTTACGGAGACGGGTCAGAGCCTGCGCCCAATCATCGAGGCCATGTGGACCTGGGGCGAGCAGTACCAAGCGGCAGCAAAGTAGGAAAGCGAGCGGCCGGTATCCTGAGCGTAACCAGGGGGCGTGCAAGTGCGTACTTCCGCCCGCGTAAGGAAGCGCGCACAATCGATGGCGAACGAACCGCCCGCCGTCAAGCGCGCAGCCGACCGACGGGACGCCTATTGCCTGAAGAAGGAGCCATCATGCCCACCACGCTAATCGACCCGACCCACGTTTCGAACATCACGTACGAAGAATCGCTCGAGCGATTGCGCGGCGTGCTGGACGCGGCCGACGCCGTAGTGGTGGGCGCGGGTGCGGGGCTGTCCACGGCGGCGGGCTTCTCGTACGGGGGCGAGCTCTTCCGCCGGCACTTCGCGGATTTCGAAGAGCGCTTCGGCATTCATGACATGTACTCAGGCGGGTTCTTCCCGTTCCCGACGCGCGAGGTGTTCTGGGCGTTCTGGAGTCGCATGATTCGGCTCAACCGCTATACGGAAGACCCGAAGCCCACCTACCGCAACCTGCGCCGGCTGCTAGAGGGGCGCGAGCATTTCGTCATCACCACGAACGTGGACCATCGCTTTCAGGCGGCGGGGTTCTCCAAAGAGCGACTGTTCTACACGCAGGGCGATTATGGTCTGCTCCAGTGCTCGAAGCCGTGCTGCCAGGAGACCTACGACAACGAGGCGCTCGTTCGGGAGATGCTGGAACGTCAAGAAGGCATGCACATGCCGACGGAGCTGCTGCCCACATGCCCGCATTGCGGGCGACCGCTCGTTCCGAACCTGCGCAGCGACGACACCTTCGTGGAAGACGAAGGCTGGCACGCGGCGGCGGAGCGCTACTACCGCTTCCTGCGCGAGCACGAGCAGGGGCGCGTCCTGTACCTGGAGCTGGGCGTGGGCTACAACACGCCGGTCATCATCAAGTACCCGTTCTGGCGCATGACGCGGGCAAACCCGGAGGCCACGTACGCGTGCGTGAACTTCGGCGAGGCCGTGTGCCCGCAGGAGATCGCCGAGAGGAGCATCTGCCTGAACGCCGATATCGACCGTGTGATTCGGGACTTGTTGGAAGAGTAGGGCGTCAGTCGGGCGCGAAGGATGGTGCTGCGCCGCGTGCGGGCGGCGCGCGGATTGTGCGCGGTGCGTTCGCCGTGCGCCGCCGCGCCCGTGTGCTACGGCACGAGCGCCAGCATCTCGGCGCGCTCTTCTTCGATGGCGTCCACGATCTCTGCCTTGTAGCTTTCGCGGTTCTGCATCTCGTCGATGTTGAGGAGCGCGTAGTCCACGCCCACGGTGGCGAGCGTGCCGGCCGCCACGCCCTACACGGTGCCCAGCGGCCCCGCTAGCGAGCCCGCGGCGCCGCCTGCTGCCGCGCCCGCGGCACGGGTGCCCAGCGCGGAGCCGATGCGCGAGACGGCCTTGCCGAAGAACTGCTTCTGGATAGCTTTCGTCACGACCTTCTTCGCCAGCACGCCCGTGGCCGCGCCGGCGGCGCCGCTGATGCCCAGGCGCACCGGGGCGCTCACCAGCTGCTCGGCAGGCTCGAGCGGTTGCGAAAGGAAGCCGCCGTCCAGTGCCGTCTCCGTCTTGACCAGCCAGTCGGGCACGTCGGGCAGCGCAAGGCCCTCAAGCTGCTCCTGCGCTTGCGCTTCCAGCTGAGAGGCCTGCTCGGAGTACTCGTTCAGCTTGGAGAGGAGCTCCGAGTCGTCCACACCGTCCTCCAGCTTGGCGGACAGCTGGTCGGCCACGAAGTCGTCCACTTCGCCCGTGACCATCTTGGCCAGGCGCTCGTAGTCGGCGGGCAGGCTGTAGTACCAGTCCAGGTACTCGTCCACGTTCTCCACGCGCTTGTCGTACGAGGCGTTGATGAGCGGCACAAGGGCGTCGTGCGCGTCGGCCGAGAGCGCGGCGGACTGCTCCTGCAGGCTGCCCACCAGGTCGTCCACGGCCTTCTGCTCGTAGTACTTCCCGTCGATGAGGTACACGGCCAGGTCGATCTGGTCGCTCACGAAGGACTCGGCCGCGGTCAGCTCGCCGGAAGCGCTGGCCTTCGAGACCTGCCAGTCCACGGCCATGAACGCCGCCACCAGGCACAGCGGCAGCGCCACGGCCACGGCCACGTAGCGCTTGACGAGCGCGTCGACCGTGCGTGGGGATTGCTCGGTGGGCAGGGGCGCGAACACGCTTTTGACCTCCGCCGTGCTCAGGTAGCACACGCTCAGCACGCTGGCCAGGCCGAAGAAGGCCGACGCGTAGAGCAGCATGCGGCAGACGGGGTAGGCCACGCTGAGCGAGTGCGCCGCCTGGGACGCGGCGTACATCTTGACGGCGTCCAGGAAGGCGACGATCTTGCCCGCGTCGGCCACGAGGGGCGAGGACGAGCTGCCGAAGGGCTCGCCGGCGGCCAACTGCGCCTCGAGCAGGGTGTTGTAGCTTTCGCCCGGCAGTGCGAGCGAGATGACCAGGTAGATGACGCACAGCACCAGGGCGGTGGCGATCCAGCTGATGCCCACCACGCGCTCGGTGCGGTAGAGCGGCGCGACCTCGCGCTCCACCAGCTGGCGCGCGACGATAGAGACGCCCAGGTAGATGGGGATGGACAGCGCGGCGAGCGCCCATTCGGCGGCGCCCCACGTGGGCATGCCCATGATGAGGCCGAACATGCACACCGCGGCGGCGACGAAGCAGACCACCAGGCGCAGGGTGCGGCCGTTGTTGATGCGGGAGAGGTAGCCGTCGGCCGTGTAGAGGCTTTGCTTGTGCGCCTTGCGCATGACGAAGGGGTAGGCCAGGCCGATGGCGGCCACGGCGGAGAGCACTGCCCACAGGACGGCTACAAGCGGAGCCGGCATGCTGGGTGCGAAGTGCCCCACCAGGCACACGATGCCCACGAGCACGACGGCTTTGAGCAGGTACGCGCCCCATGCTTTGAGGGGCAGGCGCTGGGCGAGCTCGGGCAGGGCGGGCATGGGAACCTCCAAGGTCAGGCCGCAGGCGGCGGATTCTCTCAACCCGATTACTCTACTACAGCGCTGGGCTGGCGCGGGAATCGGTCACCAGGGCGTTGAAGGTGGAGTGGGGCTCGTTCTCTGGCAAGCGAAGTTGCCCGAACTTCGCTTGCGCTCTTCTTGGCGCGGTGCGACAATGTAATACATATTATTACAACAACGCATTGGAGCAGCGATGAGCGGGTACACGACGGTAAGCGCGCGGCTGGACGCCGATTTGAAGCACGAGGCGGAGCGCGTGCTGGCAACGCTCGGGTTGAGCCATTCGGCGGCGATTAATGCGCTGTATGCGCAGATCGTGCTCCAGCAAGGCATCCCGTTCAACATCAAGATTCCCTCTCGGTGCAGGGTTTCGGGCGGCATATCGGCGAGCATGAAGAAAACCATTCAAGAGTGCGCCCGACAGTACAAGGTCGGCAAAGTATGGGCGTTCGGATCGCGAGCTCGAGGCGACATACATGAAGATAGCGACCTGGACCTTCTTATCGAAAAAGGGGAGCTTCGCGGGCTTGAACTGGGCGGTTTCGTAGATGATGTCAGCAAGGCTCTCGGCCTGCCTGTTGATGTCATGACGACCGGCAGTATTCCTGACCGCATGAAAGAGAGCATCGAAAGGGACAAGGTGCTGCTCTATGAGGGATAAAGCGAGTGGTGCGTGTGCGATATAGAACCCGATTTAGAGAGGGAGCCTATGGACACTGAATTTGTGGTGAGCACCGCGGTCGATGTGCTAGCAGCGGTGGCGGCATGTGCGGCAATTTATGTAGCCCTGTACGTAAGCTATCGCGCAGAGTTGCCCGATATTGTGGCGTACCTGGAGCACGATCTCGATAAGGCAAAGATCGACTTAGTGGTGGCGAACCTCGGAAAAGGAGTCGCACGTAACGTCGAGTTCAAAGGCGTGAAAAAATGCCTCGCGCAACCTAGTCTTCAAGAGCCCTTTAGTCGCTCGTTTGTTTTCGGGCATACCGGTACTTGTTCCCGGAGCTTCGAGAAGGACAACGCTTGCTGCTGGTGGAAAAATGACGGACATGTCTGATGTTTCTGCGACTGTCTCGGTTTCGTACTCTTGCAAAAGAATGTTTCATGGGTGCAAGCGGGAGAGCGAAGATTTCTTTCTTGAGTACAAATCTTTTACTGGCTGCGTCGGCACGAAAAGTGATCTTCATCTAATTGCGAAAAGCCTTGAAAACGCGTCTGGCTCACTTAAGGAAATAGCCGAAAGCATGGTTCGTTGACGTCGTTTGTTCGAATTGCAGCGTTTGCCCCTTTGTCAGGATAGCGCTTATTCGGAGAACTGGTTTGCGGGTAGACTTTGAAGCAGCAATTATGACAATCACTCACGTCATTTGGATGCATTTTGGAAAGGCGTAACTATGGCAACCAACGGAAACCGCGAGCAGCAGCGCGCCGAGCTTCATAAGGCGATTTGGGGTATTGCTGACGATGTGCGCGGAGCGGTCGATGGGTGGGATTTCAAGTCTTACATTTTGAGCTTCCTGTTCTATCGGTTCATTTCCGAAGATCTTGCTGAGTACATCGATGAAGGCGAGCGCGAAGCGACGGGAGACGACTCTTTCTCTTATGCCGAGCTTTCCGACGAAGACGCGGAGATGGCGCGCGATGGCGTGGTGAAGGATAAGGGCTTTTTCATTCTGCCGTCCCAGCTGTTTCAGAACATTGCCAAAGAGCCGGCAAAGGACCCCGAGCTCAATATTCACGTTAAAGAGATTTTCGCTGCGATTGAGGGCTCGAGCGTAGGGACTGCTTCCGAAGATGATTTCAAAGGGCTGTTCGACGACGTTGATGTCACGAGCAACAAGCTTGGTGCCGACCTCGCGGAACGCAATGCGCGCTTGGCAAAAATCATTGAAGGTATACGTGACCTCGATTTTGGTAACGTGCGCGATGCGGAGATTGACCTGTTCGGCGATGCGTACGAATATCTTATGAACATGTATGCGAGCTCCGCTGGTAAGTCCGGAGGAGAATTCTTCACGCCGCAGGAAGTCTCCGAGCTGCTGGCGCGTATCGTTATCGGTAATCGCACGAGCGTAAACAAGGTATATGACCCCGCGTGCGGTTCTGGCTCCCTTTTGCTCAAGTTTGCGAAGATTCTTGGCGACGAGAATGTTCGCAAAGGCTTTTACGGACAGGAGATCAATCCCACCACGTACAACCTATGCCGTATCAACATGTTCCTCCATCATGTGAACTTCGATCGATTCAATATCGGACGAGGGGACACGCTGACCAATCCGCTGCACTGGGATGACGAGCCGTTCGATGCCATTGTTTCGAATCCGCCGTATTCGGTGAAGTGGGTAGGCGATGAAGACCCTACGCTGATTAACGATCCGCGCTTCTCTCCGGCGGGCGTGTTGGCGCCGAAGTCCAAGGCTGATCTCGCGTTCACCATGCACATGCTCAGCTGGCTTTCCTCGGATGGCAAGGCCGCCATCGTCGAGTTTCCGGGTGTACTCTACCGAGGCGGCGCCGAGCAGAAGATCCGCAAGTACCTGGTGGACAACAACTTCGTCGAGGCGGTCATCCAGCTGCCGGCGAACCTGTTCTTCGGCGTGACCATCGCCACCTGCATTATTGTGCTCTCCAAGGGCAAGACCGACGACCGTATCCTGTTCGTGGACGCCACCGAGGAGTTCAGCCACGTCGGTAACAAGAACAAGCTCATGCCCGCGAATATCGAGCACGTATACAAGACGGTTCACGACCGCACCGAGGAAGAGCACTTCTCCAAGCTTGTCGGAATCGACGAGGTCGGCGGCGAGAACGGCTACAACCTTTCGGTCGGCACCTACGTCGAGAAGCGCGACACCCGCGAGGTCATCGACATCGCCGAGCTCAACGAGCGCATCAAGGGCATCGTCGCGCGCGAGCAGGAGCTGCGCGAGCAGATCGACGCCATCGTGGCCGACCTGGAGGGCTGAGGGCTATGAGCAGGATTGATGAGATGATTCAGCGGCTCTGCCCGGACGGGGTGGAGTACAGGAAGCTGAGCGAGGTCGGCGACTATGTCAAGACGAAGATTCCCGTCGATGGTGTGGATGCCGATACGTATACGGGTGTTGACAATCTTGTCAAAGATAAGGGTGGGCGAGTTCCGGCTGAGTCGATTCCTTCGAGTGGTGCGTGCACCGAAGTCGCAGCTGGTGATTTACTCTTGGGAAATATCCGACCGAACCTGCGGAAACTCTGGCTTGCTGATGTCGATGGCGGTGCGAGCAACGACGTGCTTGTCTATCGGCTGAAGGTCGATGATATCGCGCCTGAGTTTTTCTATCATGTCATGGCGGATGAGCGGTTTTTCGAGTACAACATTCGCTACATGCGTGGCGCGAAGATGCCGCGTGGGGATAAGGCAAGGATTCTTGCCTACGAGATTCCCGTCCCACCCCTCGACGTCCAGCGCGAGGTC
>DVLD01000066.1 GCA_018715725.1 Candidatus Aveggerthella excrementigallinarum | reverse complement strand
ATCGACCCGAAGCCCCTGGGCTCGGCGTCGCTTGCCCAGGTGCATCGCGCCCGGCTGCGCAACGGCGACGTCGTCGCGATCAAAGTCCAGCGCCCCGGCGTGCGCGCCACCATGGCGCAGGACATCGACGTCATGCGCATGGCCGCCCGCTGGGCGTCGTTCTTCATGCGCGACAACCAGATGGTCGATTTGCGCGACGTGGTCGAAGAGCTGTGGACCACGTTCCTGGAGGAGACGGACTTCTCCATCGAGGCGGCGAACCTTGCCGAGTTCGCGCGGTTGAACGAGCATGTGGCCTACATCGCCTGCCCGAAGCCCTACCCGGAGTACTCGAACGAGTCGGTGCTCGTCATGGAGTACGTGGACGGCATCTCCATCCGCGAGACCGACGAGCTCATCGCGCGCGGCTACGACCTGCGCGAGATCGGCGACAAGATCCTCGACAACTACGCCACGCAGGTGCTCGACCATGGCTTCTTCCACGCCGACCCGCACCCGGGCAACATCTTCCTTAAGGACGGCAAGATCGTCTACATCGACCTCGGCATCATGGGGCGCCTGAACGCGCGCGACCGCGCCGGCTTCGGGAAGATCATCGAGGCCGTGGGCATGATGGACGCGAGCAGCCTGCGCGACGCGCTGCTCGCCTTCGCCGTGCAGAAGGACAACGCGGAGATCGACCAAGGCCTGTTCCTGGCGAACATCGATCTGCTGCTGCGCGATTACGGCACGTGCGACGTGGCCGACATCGACATCGGCGCCATGCTGACCGACATCGTCCAGCTCACGCGCACGTGCAAGGTCACGCTGCCCTCGTCCATCACCATGGTCTCGCGCGGCATCGTGACCATCGAGGGCACGCTCGCGAACTTCGTGGGCTCGTTCAACATCGTCGACATCATCAACAAACACATCCAGAACACCAAAGACCGCGGCCAGGAGCTCGAGGACGGCATGAAAGAGGCGGTCCGCCAGCTCATGCTCGCCAGCCGGAGCCTGGTGCAGGCGGCGGGGTACGCCGGCGAGACCATGCGCATGGCGTCGCGCGGCCAGTTCAAGGTGAACATGGAGGTGCTCGGCTCCGAGGTGCCCATCGCTCACTTCGGGCGGATCGTGAACCGCCTGACCATCGGCCTCATCATCGCGGGCCTGTTCGTGGGCTCGAGCCTCATGGCGCAAAGCAGCATGGAGCCGCGCTGGCTGGGCGTGCCCGTGCTCTCGTTCTTCGGCTATCTCGGGGCGTTCGTCCTGAGCGTCTGGGTGATCGTCGACATCCTGCGGCGCAAGTGACGAACGCGGCCCGCACCATAGCGCGCAGTGGTGCGGGCCGCGGTGCGCAGTGAGCCGCGTCTGCTTCACCGGGCAGGATCCCGTACGGTGGCCCGTCCCGCGCGGCAGGCCGCGCCCGCTGCGCGGGGCGGTGCGGGCGCTCCTTACGCGAAGTGGCGCGCGTCCACGCCGAGTGGCGCCACGAGCAGGCGGCCGCACGCCGCGCGGTTGGCGGCAAGCCCGGTCTTCGCGCAGATCATCGTGACGGTGTAGTCGGCGCGGGCGCACGGGGTCGCCGGCTCGCCCGTCTGCGCGGACAGGCCGCTGGGAACGTCCGCGGCGACGACCAGGGCGGTCGAGGCGTTCGCCGCCTCGATAAGCCGCGCGGCGGCGCCGGTGACCGCGCCGCCCGAGAACCCCGTGCCCAGCAGGGCGTCCACCACGATGTCCGCGCGGGCGATGGCGGCCGCCGCCTCGTCGGCGTCGGGGGAGAGCACCGGGCAGCCGGCGCTCTCCAGCGCGGACTGCGCTTTGGCGGCGGCGTCGCGCGCCGGCTGGGCCTTCACCTCGGCCGCGGCGCGCGTGGGGACGAGCGTCACCGGGTAGCCCTTCTGCGCCAGGATGCGGGCGCACACCCAGCCGTCGCCCCCGTTGTTGCCCGAGCCGCAGAGCACGGTCACGGCGGGCTGGTGCTCGTGCTCGAGCGGCGCGATGGACTCCACGAGCTCCGCGAGGGCGGCGCCGGCGCGCGCCATGAGGACGGACAAGGACGTGCCGGACGCGGCGATGCGCTGCTCCAGCGCCGTCACGTCCGCGACATCAAGCGCAAGGTCGTCGGTCGCGTCGAAATCGTGCAGGTCCTTCATGGTGTCCGTCCTCTCAGTGCCGCGCGGCCAAAGGCGCCGCGAACCGTTTCCTGCCAGCTTACGCCTTCTTGCGCCGGGAGGGCGCAAGCACGGGCGGAAGGGCGTCCTCTCCGGCAGGGACGCGCGTCCTAGCGGTGCGCCCGCTCCAGGTCGAGGAGGCGCTGTTTGAGCTGGAGCCCTCCCGCGTAGCCGGTGAGCTTGCCGTTCGCTCCCACGACGCGATGGCACGGGATGACGATGGCGATGGGGTTGCGGTTGTTCGCGCCCCCCACGGCGCGCGTGGCCTGGGGGCTGCCGATGGCGGCCGCCACGTCGGCGTACGAGCGCGTCTGCCCGTACGGGATGTTCTGGAGGGCCTTCCACACGCGCTGTTGGAACGGGGTGCCTTCGGGCGCAAGCGGCAGGTCGAAGGCGGTGCGCTTGCCGGCGAGGTACTCCTGGAGCTGGTTGGCGGCGCGGTTCGTGAGCTCGCTCGGGGCGAGGGCCCCCGGCAGGTCGGGGGCGCCGAAAAGGACGTGCGTGATGGCCGTGCCGTTCGCGGCGATGGTGAGGGGCCCGATGACGGTGGTGTAGACGTAGTGCGTGCGCGCGGTCGTGCCCATGGCGGCCTTCTTTCGTAGGGTTCGGCAGCATCATAGCACGGCGCGGCGGCGCGGTTTGGTCGCGCGGGCGTGCGCTGTTCGTGCGGCTTTGCCCTCGCCGCTTCCAAGTGAGGTAGAATCGCTTGCGAAGAAACGCCCCGGTGGAAAGGGAAGGCTGTGTTTGGACCTGTGAAGATCGCCCCGTCGATCCTTTCGGCGGATTTCATGAACATGGAGCGCGATGTCGAGCTGATTACGGAAGGCGGCGCGGGCTACGTGCACGTGGACGTCATGGACGGCCATTTCGTGCCGAACCTGACGATTGGCGTGCCGTTCGTGCAGGGCCTCAAGCGCGTCTCGAGGCTGCCGCTCGACGTGCACCTGATGATCAGCAACCCGCTCACGCAGCTGCCGTGGTACCTGGAGCACGTGGGCGCGGGCGACCTGGTCACCGTCCACGTGGAGGCGCTCGACCTGGCGGCCGACGAAGCATGGCGCGCCATCGAGCTCATCCACGAAGCGGGCGCGGGCGCGGGCCTGGTGCTCAAGCCCGACACCGAGGCGGACGTCGTCGCGCCGTACCTGCCGCAGCTGGAGATGGTGCTCGCCATGAGCGTCTACCCGGGCTTCTCCGGCCAGTCCTACATCGAGGGCACGGAGGGCAAGGTGGCGCGCCTGGTGGAGCTTTCGCGCGAAGCGGGCGTCGCTCCCTTGCTGGAGGTGGACGGCGGCATCGGCCTTGCCACGGCCGGGCGCGTTGCCGCGGCGGGCGCGGACGTGCTCGTGTGCGGCAACGCCGTCATGAAGGCGGAGGACCCGCAGGCGGCCATCCGCGACATCACCGCCGCGGCCGAGGCTGCGCGCGAGGAGGCGTAGGCCATGGTGGCGGGACAGTCCGGCGTCGAGCGCGTCTACCTTGATTGGGCGGCCACCGCCCCGTTGTGCGAGGAGGCGGCCGAGGCCATGCGCCCGTTTTTGGAGCCAGGCCGCGCCAACCTCGCCCACGGCATGAACGCGAACTCCCTGCACACGCCCGGGCGCGCTGCCTTCTCGGACCTGCAGGCGGCCCGCGCGCGCGTGGCGCGGTGCATCGGGGCGCGCCGCCCGGACGAGGTGACCTTCACCTCCGGCGCCACGGAGGCCGACAACGCGGCGTTGTTCGGCCTGGTGTTCGCGCGCGTGAAGGCGGAGCGCCAGCGCGGCGCCAAGGGCTACGTGCCGCACGTGGTCACGACGACGTTCGAGCACGAGGCGGTGCTCCAGGCGGTCGACGTGCTGCGCTCCCTTGGCTGCGCGGTGACGCTCGTCGCGCCTGACGCGCAGGGGTTCGTCGACCCCGAAGCGGTGCGCGCGGCGTGCACGGCGGACACGGCGGTCGTCTCCGTCATGGCCGCGAACAACGAGCTCGGCACGATCCAGCCCGTGAAGGAGCTGGCGCGCGCGGCGCACGAGGCGGGCGCGCTCTTCCATACGGACATGGTGCAGCTGCTCGGCAAGGCGCCGGTGAGCATGGAGGAGATTGGCGCGGACGCCGCGTCGTTCTCGGCTCACAAGGTATGCGGGCCGAAGGGCGTCGGCGCCCTGTACCTGCGCGCCCGCACGCCGTTCGAGCCGTTCGTCGTGGGCGGCGGGCAGGAGGACGGACGCCGGTCCGGCACGCAGAACGTGTGCGGCGCCGTCGGCTTCGCGGCGGCGTGCGAGGCGGCGTGCGCCGCCGTCCAGGAGGAGGGCGCGCGCCAGCGCGCGCTGCGCGACCGGCTCTACGCCGAGCTCACGGCGCGCCCGAACGTCCGCGCCACCATCGACGTGCCGGCGGGCAGCGAGCGGCATCTGCCGAACATCGCGAGCGTGCTCGTGGGCGGCTTCGAGAGCGAGACGCTCATCCTGCGCCTTGACATGCTGGGGTTCTGCGTTTCGGGAGGCTCGGCCTGCTCCTCCACGAGCTTGGAGCCGAGCCACGTGTTGCGCGCCATCGGCGTGTCCGCCGACGACGCGCTCGGCTCGCTGCGCGTCTCCATCGGGCGGTACACCACCGAAGCGGACGTGGACGCCTTCGTGAAGGCGTTCGACCAGGCGTTGGACTGGGAGAACAGGTAACGCGCGCGCTCACGCGACGCCGTCCGGCGGGTTGCGTGAGCGCGGTATGAAGAAGGGGGCATGACAGAGAGTGGAGCTTGTCACCACGCACGTGCACACCACGTTCTGCAACCATGCGTACGGGTCGGTCAGGCAAATGGTCGACGCCGGCGCCGCGGCGGGCGTGACCACCATGGCCATCACGGAGCACTATCCGCTCACGCACCGGTTCGACCCGACCGAGCGCGTTTCCATGCGACAGTGGCGCCTGAGCGAGTACTTCCAAGCCATCGAGCAGGCGCGCGCGGCGCACCCCGACATGGAGGTCCTTGTCGGCTGCGAGCTCGACTGGCTGGGGAGCACGGACGACCGCGGGCTCACGCCGCAGGACTTCGACCGGTTCGAGATCGTCCTGGGGTCCGTGCACTACATCGACGGCTGGGGCATCGACGACCGCGACCACCAGGAGCACTGGGAGGAGGTGGGCGTCGACCACCTGTGGCGACGGTACTTCGAGCTGTGGTGCGAGGCGGCCACGTCCGACTGGCCGTTCACCGTCATGTCGCACCCGGACCTGGTGAAGAAGTACGGCCATGTTCCGAGCTTCGATGCGCGCCCGCTCTACGAGCAGGCGGCCGAGGCCGCCGCGGCGGGCGGCGTGATGGTGGAGGTGAACACGTCGGGGGCGCACTACGCCTGCCGGGAGATGTTCCCCTGCCCTGACTTCCTGCGCGCGCTCTGCCGCGCGGGCGTGCCGTGCACGGTGGGCACCGACGCGCACGAAGTGGGCCATGTCGTGCGCGGTGTCGAGGAGGCGTACCGGCTGATGTGGGAAGCCGGCTACCGGACGGTGACGGTTCCCCAGCGCGATGGCTCCCGGCGCGAGATAGCGCTAGGGTAGAGGTGTAACGAACGTCGACGACGGGCCGTGCGCCGGAGTGCTGCGCACGGGCGCCGGCCTGCCGTGCAAGGGAACGGAGGCATCACAATGGCGAACGAGAACATGACCGGTTTGGCGGCATTGCGCTCGGGGACGCTCTCGAAGCGCGCGGGCGTCACGACCGTGGGGGCCTTGGAGCGCGCGCTGCTCAAGCGGTTCCCGGCGGCCACGGCCGAGGCGTGGGACCGCACAGGCTTGCTCGTGGGGGACCCTGCCGACTCGCTGCGCGGCGTGGCGGTGGCGCTCGACCCGACGGTGCGCGCCGTGAAGGCCGCCGCGGAAGCGGGCGCGAACGTGCTGGTGACCCATCATCCGGCGTTCCTTGATCCGCCCGTCCGCTTCCGCCCGGCGGCGACGGAGCCTTCGGCGGACGGCGCCGTGGTCTGGGAGGCCGTATCCCGCGGCGTCGCGCTCATGAGCTTCCACACTGCGCTCGACGTCTCGCGCGAGGCCCAGCGCGTCCTGCCCGGCATGCTCGGCCTCCAGTTCAAGGGCGTCGTCGAGCGCATCGAGGAAGGGCGCGGCCTGGGCTACGGCCAGACATGCGTCCCGAAGTCGTCCGACGCCCCGTTCACCCTGCGCCACCTCGCGGCGCGCTGCACGGCCGTGTTCGGCCGCCCGCCGCGCGTGTGGGGCGACTTCGACCGCGTCCTGGGCACCGTGGTCACCGCCACGGGGTCGGCAGGCGACATGCCGCAGCGCTGCCTGGACGCCGGCTGCGACTGCCTGGTGTGCGGCGAGGTGAAATATCACGCCGCGCTCTCCGCCGCCGAAGCGGGCTTGTGTATCATTGACCTGGGACACGACACGTCGGAGCTGCCGTTGTGCACGGTGCTCGTCGAGGCGCTCGCCGCCGCGGGCGTGCCCGAGGAGTCCATCACGGCCTTCGAGCAGACCGACAACTGGGCGCACCCTGAAGCGGTCCGCCGCTGACGGGCAAGCGCCGGGTGCCGTGGAAGGGCGCTTGCAAGCGCGCACGCGAGGCGCCGGCCGACGGGGCGGGCGCGAAAACGATGGGAGGACTACATGCCGCTGACCAACGACCAGGTGCAGCCGCTGCTCGTGCTGCAGCAGATCGACCTTGAGATCCGCCAGAGGCAAAAGCAGCTCGATTCCTTGCCGCAGCGTGCGCGCATTGCCGAGGCGCGAGCGAAGCGCGCCCAGGTCACCGAGAAGGAAACGCAGGTCAAAGCGCTGCTCGCCTCCGTGGAGCGAGAGCTCGACCATGCGCGCTTCGAGGACGCGCAGCTTTCCGAGAAGGCCGAGGAGACCCAGGCGAAGATCGCGGACTCCGCGGGCGATTACCGCGCGGTCGAGGCGCTCACGAAGGAGCTCGACGGCTTCTCGAAGCGGCGCGAGTCCCTGGCCGAGACCATGGGCGAGCTCAAGACGCGCAAGGCGCAGGTGGAGAAGGTGGGCGCCCAGATCGCCGCGGCGCTCCAGGCGCTCGACGCGCAGGAGCAGCAGGCGGTCGCGAGCTTCCAGCAAGAGGGCGGCGCCCTCACCGAGGCCATCGCGAAGGCACAGGCCGCGCGCGGCGACCTTTCCGGGCGCATGGACGCCGCGGTCCTCGCGCGCTACGAGAAGGCGGCGAAAAGCCACGGCGGCGTGGGCGTGGCGCGCCTTGACGAGCAGCAGAAGTGCTCCGCCTGCCGCAACCGCGTGCCCGACAACCGCATGCCGCAGATCCGCCGGGAGGCGCCGCTGTCCGCCTGCCCCTCGTGCGGCCGCCTGCTCGTGGTGGGCTAGGGGCCGTCATGAAGGTCGTGCAGCGCGAAGATCGCGAGCGCCTGGAGCGTGCGGGCCTGCTCGCCCCCGACGCCGCGTTCTCGGACAGCGCACAGCGCGCGGCCGGGCGCGCGGACGACGCGCTGCGCACCGATTACCAGCGCGATCGCGACAAGATCATCCACTCGAAGGCCTTCCGCCGCCTTTCCCACAAGACGCAGGTGTTCCTGGCGGCGGAGGGCGACCATTTCCGCACGCGCCTCACGCACACGCTCGAGGTGGCGCAGATCGCGCGCACGGTGGCCCGCGCGCTCAGCCTGAACGAAGACCTGACCGAGGCCATCGCGCTCGGGCACGATTTGGGGCACACGCCGTTCGGCCACGCGGGGGAGCGCGCGCTCGCCGCGTGCCTGGCGCGCTACCGCGGCGTCGACCCGGGCTCCGTCGAGGGCAAGGCGCTCTATCGCCACAATGTCCAGTCCCTGCGCGTGGTGGACGTCATCGAGCGCGAAGGGCGGGGCCTCGGGCTCACCGACGAGGTGCGCGACGGCATCCTGCACCACACGGGCTCCGAGCGCCCGCGCACCATGGAAGGCCGCATCGTGGCCATCGCCGACCGCATCGCCTACGTCAACCATGACATCGACGACGCCATCCGCTCGGGGCTGCTCACGGAATCGAGCCTGCCCGCCGGGCCGCGCGGCGCCCTCGGCGCGGACCATTCGGCGCGCATCGAGGCGCTCGTGACGGACCTGGTGCGGCATTCCGCGCGCGCGGGCGACGTCGCGCTGAGCGAGGGCATGGGCCGGGCGCTCTCCGACCTGCGCGCGTTCATGTTCCGTTCGGTGTACCTCTCCGCGCCCGTCGTGCGCGAGCAGCGCAAGGCCATCCACCTCGTGAGCGAGCTGTTCGACCATTTCCTGGCGCACCCGGCCGACGTCCCGGCGGAGTACCGCGCCATCTCCGAGGGCGACGACGCGCGCGCGGTGACGGACTTCGTGGCGGGCATGACCGACCGCTACGCCCGCACCGTCTACGAGGACCTTTTCGTCCCGCGCCCCTGGCGCTAGCAGGGCGCGCGCAACATCGGCCCATCCTCTTGCGCGGGCAGCCTGGCTGTGCGAACATAGCGCACCGTGACTATGCGAGAGGACATACAGAAAGCCTTCGGCGCGGCGTTCCCCATCATGCTGGGGTACGTCGCCATCGGCCTGCCGTGCGGCATCCTATGCTCGTCCATCGGGCTCAGCCCGCTGCAGTGCTTCCTGCTCTCGGCGCTGTTCTACTCCGGCGCCGGCCAGTTCATGATTCCGAACATGTGGCTGGCGGCGTCTCCCGTCACGGCCATCATCGCGTCCGTGGCGTTCGTGAACACGCGCCAGATGCTCTACAGCGCCTCGTTCGCCCCGTTCTGCGAGAAGACGAAAAAGCGCCTGTCGTTCTTCTTCGCCGCCACGGTGACCGACGAAAGCTACGGCGTGAACATGGCCCACTTCCAGCTGGGCGAGTGGAGCGTGCGCCGCGGCCTGCTCGTGAACCTGTTCTCGCAGTCCAGCTGGACGCTCTCGAACGTGCTCGGCGCCGTCATCGGCAACGCCATCTCCGTGCCGTTGGCCATCGCGTCGTTCGCCATGACCTCCATCTTCATCTGCCTGCTCTGCAGCCAGAAGGTCACGCCGGAGAACGCCGTCGCGGTGGTGGTCGCCATGGTGGGCGTGGTCGTGTGCAAGGGCATCGGGCTGTCGGGCCCCGCCATCCTCATCGGCGCGGTCATCGGCGTCATCGCCGCGTTCGCGTTCGCCCGCGTGCGCGCCTCGAGGGGGAAGGAGCGCGCCGCATGATGGGCTGGGGGGACTTCCTGATCATCCTGGCGGTGTGCGGCGTGTGCATGCTCGTCTGCCGTGTGCTGCCGCTGTTCCTGCTGAAAGGCCGCGAGCTGCCCGAGGGCGTGAAGCAGGCGCTCGGGTTCATCCCGCCCGCCGCCTTCGCCGCCCTGGTGGCGAACGACCTGCTCTCGCCGTGCATGTTCGACGCGGGCCTGTGGCCGGCGGCCGAGCCGCTGCTGGCGGCCGTGGCCGTCATCATGGTGTCGGTTGTCACGAAGTCGCTTTTGTGGAGCGCCGTGACGGGCGTCGCGGTCTACGCGCTGCTCAGCATGATCTAGGAGCGCCGCTCGACGGACGCGGACGCCCGCGCGGCGCGGTTTGTTCAACATGACGCCGGCGCATGATGCCGCAAGCGCGGAGACCGTGCAAGGAGGCTCCCGGGAGGGAGCCTTTTTCATGCGATTTTTCTCTACGACACGCCCCCGGGCGTTTGCAAATCGACAGGGTGTGGTATCATGCTCAGGTCGCAAAAGCGCGAGGGTGAACCGTCCCTGGTCCAGCCTCCGGCGAAGGGTGTGGCTCGTGCACATTCTATGGTGGGTGCGCAGGGGCCGAAATACCACTTGCGGGAGAGAGGGCAACGCACTATACTAACAAATCGCGTCTTTTGACAGACACTGCAATTCTGTAGTTGAGCTTATAGAAGGATTAGGGACAATGGACATCATCCGCGCTATCGAACAGCAGCAAATCAAAGAGGACCTGCCGAAGTTCAACGTCGGCGACAACGTGAAGGTTCATTACCGCATCAAGGAAGGCAACCGCGAGCGTATCCAGGTCTTCCAGGGCGACGTCATCCGTCGTCACGGCCATGGCGCCCGCGAGACGTTCACCGTCCGTAAGATCAGCTTCTCCGTCGGCGTGGAGCGCACCTTCCCGGTTCATTCCCCGAAGATCGACAAGATCGAGGTCACCCGTTACGGCAAGGTTCGCCGTGCGAAGCTGTACTACCTCCGCAACAAGGTGGGCAAGGCCGCGAAGATCAAGGAGAAGTCCTTCCGCTAAGCCTGCGGCGGTTTTCCGCAGCACATACCATGCATTCGAAAAGCCCGGTTCGCCGGGCTTTTCTCATACCATGCCCGTGTCGTACGGGACGTTCAAGGCGCTCGATTCCAGCGGAGCGCAGAGGGAGGTTCGATGATGCAGAAAGGGCGCGCGCAGGGGCAGGGGAGCTTCGGCTCGCGGCAAATCCTGGCCCCGCTCGCGGGCAAGAAGCTCGCGTTCAGCGGCGACAGCATCACGTTCGGCTACGACGAGGACCGCGGGGGCGCGCGAATGGCCGACCCCTGGGTTGACCAGGTGGGCCGGCTGCTCGGGGCGGAGGCGTGCGTGAACTACGGCGTCTCCTCGGCCACGCTCATCGACGGGCCGGACAGCGCGCACGCCATCCTGCGCGCTTTTTCTGCGTATGACGACGACGTCGACGTCATCGGCTTTCTCATCGGGATTAACGACAGCTACTTCGGCCATCCGCTCGGGATGCCCGGCGACGGGGACGCGACGACGTACTGCGGCGGACTCAACCTGCTGTGCCGCGGCGCGGTGGAGAAATGGCGCCCGGCGGACGGGAGGCTCGTCTTCCTCATGACCTACCCGAAGAACGACCAGCCCCACAGCCGGCGAGAGGACGTCCGCTTCGCCGGACTGAGCGGGTGGGACGCCTGGAACGAGGCGATACGCCACATCGCGCGCCGTTATTCTCTCCCTGTCTGCGACCTGCATGCCGAACTGGGCGTCTGCCCCGAGACGGACCCGCGCTACGAGTACTGGTACCGCCGCCCCGACTGCCATTCGCCGCACCCCACGCAGGCGTGCGCGAACGTCATCGCGCGCTTCGTGACCGCCTGGATTCGTGCGCGCGTGTAAAGCGGGCCGTCGATGGCGGCGGGGCAAAGCGGCATCAACCCGTTTCGCCCTGCCGCCTCGTTTTACGCCTCGTTCTTAGTACAGCTCGCGTACGTCGAGCTGCGCCTTCGCGCCTTCGATGATTTGCTTGCTGCCGAAGACGCAGACGGCGTGGCGGCCTTTCAGGCGGTCGAAGACGGGCGCCTGGGCGCGCAGCTGCTCCGGAGTGGCGTGCAGCGCCTCGTCGCGCAGGCGCGCGCGCCAGTCGTGCGGCAGGCGGCAGAAGTAGGCGGAGTCCTGGCGACGGGCCAGGGCGCGCGGGGTGACCGGCGCGTCAATGCCGGCCACGGTGCTGATGACGTAGCCGCGCATCTCCTCCTCCGTGGGAGCGAAGCTCGCCAGCCACGCGCCCGCCTGGTCGAAGCGCTCGAGCGTGGCGTCCAGGTTCGGATCGCGGTAGGAGTAGAACGACAGCATGCCGCGGCGCGTGGACGAGAAGCCCGCGCCGTACGCGCCGCCTTTGACGCGCACCTCGTTCCACAGGTAGTCGTACGTCATGAGGCGGTTCACGACGCTCCAGACGCCATCGTGCGCGCCGTCCTCGGGCGCGCGCATGTCGCCCGCGGCGGCGAAGCACACGTCGCACGGCACCGTGAACGCCTCGTTGCGCGGCGCGGGCGCAGGGACGGTCAGCGCCTCCTGGACGTCCGACGGCAGGGCTGCAGCGTCGGTGAGCGCGAAGTCGCCGCCGGCGGCCCAGGCGCGCTCGAGGTCCTCGTCAGCGCCCGTGAAAGATACCACGACGTCGGTCGTGAACACGCGGCGCGCCACGTCCTGCAGGCGCGCGGTCAGCTCCTCCGCGCGCTCGTCGAAGTGCTCGAGCACGTCCTTCAGGAACAGGTAGAACTCCACGCCGCCCAGCGCCTCGTTCATGACGCCGAAACGGCTCGTGCCGGCGGCCACGCGCATGCTGGCCGCGGAATGGCCGGAGTTCGCGAAGTACTGCTCCATGCCGATACGGCGCTGCTGCAGGATGGCCTGCACGCGCGCCGTGTCGTCAAGGCGCGAGGTGCCCCAGATCTCCGCCACGAGGCGCGCGGCGTCTTCCACGTTCTCGCCCAGGCAGCTTGCGTCGACCATGAACTTGGGGGCGACCTCATCGGTGCCGTCCACGGCGAACGACCCCGCCGAGAAGCGCAGGCGGCCGAGCGTGCGCTGCACGAGCGTGTCCACCTCGACGGCGGTGTGCTCGGCGGTGTCGAGCTTGCCCAGGACCGACGTGAGGACGGAGACGTACGGCAGCTCGTCGAAGGAGACGTGCGAGAGGTCGAAGTAGAAGGTGAAGTAGTCAATGCCGTGCGTGCGGATGTCGTGGCGCAGGCAGGGCAGCGGCGTGGACTCGTCCAGGCGCGCGGGCGGCTCCTCCTTCGAGGGCGCGATGTCGGAGAGCTCCAGCAGCGGCAGCGTCGCCAGGTCCTCGGGCGCGTCGGGCGCCTCCTGCAGCCGGTGCAGCGCGGCGCACTCGTCCACGATGCCCCGGGCCTCCTCCGCGGTGAGCGCAGCCTGCTTCGCCGCGAGCTCTTCCGCCTCCTCGTTGCGCGCGGGCGCTTCCTCGGGCACGATCTCCACGCTGCCGCGGTGGTCGTTCTCGAGCACGAGCTCGCGCAGCAGCTGTTCGAAGTAGCCCTCGTCCAAGCCGGCGCGCATGCGGGCGAACGCGCCCTCCCAGCGCAGGGAGTCCACGGCCGCCTCGTCGTCGTAGAGCCAGCCTGAAAGGCAGTTCATGGCATGCACGACGCCCTTCGACGTGCCGAAGTCCATCTCGCGGAGCAGGAACTCCTGGTGTTCGAGCGACGCCTCGATGAGCGTGCGGTCGATGCCCTCGCGCGCCAGGCGCCCGGCCTCGCGCTCGAAGACGGCGCGGAACTCGTCGAGCACATCGGGCTTGTTGCCCTTGAGCTCCACCATGAGCAGCGGTTGCAGGCGCGCGTCGTCCACGAACGCGTACGCGTCGCCGGCAAGCTGCGCGTCGAGCAGCGCCTTCTTGAGCGGGCTCTCGTTGCTGCCCATGAGCGCGTCCGCGAGGATGCCCGTCGCCAGCACGCGCTCGCGGTCCGTCGCGTCGCCGATGACGTAACCGAGCGCCGCGCACGCGTTCTCGGGCGCGGTCACCATGCCGGTCCGCACGCCCCACGCCTCGCGGGGCTCCTGGCGGGCGAGCGGGTTCGGGGCGCCCAGCTCGGGCGCGGGGGCCGGCTCGCAGCCCAGGTAGCGCTCGTCAAGGAAGGCGAGTGCGCGCTCCACGTCCAGGTTGCCGTAGAGGAAGAGGTAGCTGTTGTCGAGGCGGTAGTGGCGCGCGTGCTCATCGAGGTAGTCCTCGTAGGTGAGCGTGGGGATGGCGCGCGGGTGGCCGCCGGACTCGAAGCGGTAGGCGGTGTCCGGGAAGAGCGCGCCGTTCACGGCGTCGTAGAGCACGCTGTCGGGGTCGGACAGCGCGCCTTTCATCTCGTTGAACACGACGCCGTTGTAGGCAAGCTGCCCGTCGACGGAGTCCAGCTCGTAGTGCCAGCCCTCCTGCTCGAAGATGGCGCGCTTGCGGTAGATGTTCGGGTGCAGCACGGCGTCGAGGTAGACGTCCATGAGGTTGTACAGGTCTTGCTCGTTCGTGCTGGCCACGGGGTACATGGTCTTGTCGGGGAAGGTCATGGCGTTCAGGAACGTCTGCATGGAGCTCTTGAGCAGGTTCACGAACGGCTCTTTGACGGGGAAGCGGCGCGAGCCGCACAGCACGGAGTGCTCGAGGATGTGGAAGACGCCCGTGTCGTCCTTCGGGGGCGTCTTGAAGGCGATGGAGAACGCCTTGTCCTCGTCGTCGTTGGAGATGACGAGGAGGCGCGCGCCGCTTTTCTCGTGGCGCAAGAGCGCGGTCTCGGCTTCCAGCTCGGACAGCGGTTCGGTGCGCTCGACGCGAAAGCCGTGCAAGCGCTGGTCTGGCGTGAGGTCCATAAGGCTCCTTTCGGGAGACGATGGGATGGATGGCGGGATGGCGGGGTGGTGGCAAGGTGCGTGTCCGGACGCACAGGGCGCTAGCGTGCACCCAAGCGCGCGAAGCTAACCGATTGTCACCCTTCGCCCTCGCGGTAGAGGGACGCTTCGTTCGTGCGCCTCCTAAAATGCCTGGTCGCGCGCGTTGCGGTTCGGTCAAGGAGGAGGGCTCGCCGGTTGGGAGGGTGATAGTCGGTGAGTTTCGCGCATCCAGTTTTCGCGCACCCAGGTTTTGCGCATCCGGGCGGGCGCACGCGGCGGACGTGGTGCGTGCGAGGCGCTCGCGCGCGGGTTCTCCGGCAGCGAGAACGACGCCGACGTGGTGGCGGAGGCGCTAGGCGCTCGCGCGCGGGTTCTCCACGATGCGGACTTCGGGTTCGAGCTCCACGCCGAAGCGCTCGCGCACCACGTCCTGCGCGTGGGCGATGACGGCGAGCACGTCGGCGCACGTGGCGTCGCCCAGGTTCACGACAAAGCCGGCGTGCTTCTCGGAGACCGCCGCGCCGCCTGCGCGCCATCCCTTGAGCCCCGCCTCGTCCACGAGGGCGGAGGCGTAGTGGCCCGGCGGGCGCTTGAACGTGCTGCCGGCGCTCGGGTACTCGAGCGGTTGCTTCGTGCGGCGCCGCTCGTCGAGGTCGGCCATGCGGCCTTGGATGGCGTCCGGGTCGTCCGGCGTGAGCTCGATCTCGGCGGAGAGCACGATGCCGCCCGCCTGGATGGGGCTTTTCCGGTAGCCGAAGTCGCCCTCGGCCACTTCCACGGTGCGCACGGTGCCGTCCGCCTCCAGCACGCGGGCGCGCACCACCACGTCGGAAAGCTGCCCGCCGTACGCCCCCGCGTTCATGAACAGGCCGCCGCCGAGCGTGCCGGGGATGCCGCTGGCGAACTCCAAGCCGGCCAGGCCCGCGCGCGCTGCCTGCTTCGCCAGCGCCGAGAGCGAGATGCCCGCCTCGGCGCGCACGGTGGTGCCGTCGATCTCGATGCCGCCCATCGCGCGGCCGACCTCCACGATCACGCCGTCGTAGCCGTCGTCGGGGAACAGCAGGTTGCTGCCTTTGCCCACGACAAGGTACGGCTCGTTCGATTCGCGCAGGGTGGCGACGAGCTCGGCGAGGGCGCGCTCGTCCTGCGGGCGCGCGAGCAGGCGCGCAGGGCCGCCGATGCGGAACGTGCAGTGGCGGGAGAGCGGCTCGGCGGCGAGCACGTTGCCTTCGCCCACGATGCGCTCGAGCGCAGCGGCGTCGACGCGCGTTTCGTCAAGAGTGGTCATGCGTGTCCTTCCTTACGTGTGGTCGGCGCGGGCGGCGCGCAAATCGGCGCAGTAGTCGCGCCACGCGACGCGGTTCGGGCTGCCAGGGAACAGGAACCCGTGGAGAGCCATGAAATAACTGTCGGTCATAGAGGCGATGTAGTCCGCGACCACCTGGTCGGGACCGTCCGCCAGGTACTCGTCGGCGCGCAGCGTGCGCGATTTCGACGCGAGCTGGCGGATGTGGTGACGATAGAGCGGCGAGTCCTCATCGCGGCGGACGGCGTCGGCGCGCAGCTTCTCGTACAGCTCGCCGAACATCTCCTGCACCACGTTGCCGGCGCCCTTGATGACGCCTTCGTCGTGGTAGATGAGCTCGTAGTTCTGGCGCTTCGCGCGCTTGAGGTCGGCGAAGGCCTCCGGGCTCATGGAGATATGGTCGCGCCCGTAGCTGTGGTTGACGATGTCGACGGTCAGGTTGTTGATGATCTGCGCGTTCGTGCGGCCGATGACGTCCGCGTCGAACTGGTCGAGCGAGTCCACCAGGCCGAACGCGAGCGCGTCCTGCCGGTCTTTGCCGATGTAGGCGATCATGTCGCTCACGCGCACCACGCACCCTTCGAGGGTGGAGGGGCACAGGCGCTTGATCTGCCGCTCGTCGGCCGTGCAGGCCTCCACCGCGGCGTCGAGCGCGCCGAAGTCCGGCATGGCGCCCAGGCGCAGCGTCTGCTGGGCGAACTCGCCGTTGTGGCAGAGCACGCCGTCGAGCGTCTGGAGGCTCACGTTGCGGCGGTAGAGCTTGTCGAGCACGCGCACGGAGTGCACGTTGTGGTTGAAGAAGCGCCCGGTGTGGTCGTGGAAGCGCTCGGAGAGGAAGTGCTCGCCGGCGTGGCCGAAGGGCGTGTGCCCCACGTCGTGGCCGAGGGCGATGGCCTCGATGAGGTCGAGGTTGAGCCCCAAAAGCGCGCCGATCCCGCGCGCCACGCGCGAGACGAGCTGCACGTGCAGGCCGCGGCGGCACAGGTCATCGTTCTCGACGAAAGAGAAGACCTGCGTCTTGTCCGCGTAGCGGTTGTACGCGGGGACGTTCAGGATCTTCTCGATGTCGCGCGCGAACGCCGGCCGCGTGAGCGTCGCCTCGTCGTGGGGGTTGTCCTCGCGCCGCACGACGCGCTCGTCCGGGAAGCGCCAGGGGCACGCGACGTGCGCCGCGCGGTCCGCGCGAATGCGCGCTTCGACGTCCTCGTCAAGCGCAAGGTAAGGTATGTCCCGATCGGGACGGGTGTTCTCCGGCATGCGTCCTCCTGGGCACGGCGGACGCGCCCGCCGTGCGAGGTCTCTTGTTTCGCCCGCTATTGTACCGCTGGGCGGGCGCGCGGGCCGCCGGCGGGCGGAAGGTTTGCCCATTCGTGAAGGAATCGCCACGAAGCGCGCCCCGCCGCGGCGCAGCGTCGGGAGGACGGGCGAGTCCGCTGTGCTAAAGTTGGCAGGATACGACCGGCCGCCGCGCGCGTCGCGGCACGAGAGGAAAGGGGCGGCATGGCAGGCATCAGCGACGACGACGTTCGGCGCGTGCGCGAGGCGAGCGACCTGGTGGCGCTTTTCGGCGAGCGCACGCCGGTCCGCCAGCGCGGGCGCGATTTCTGGTGCTGCTGCCCCTTCCATGAGGAGCGCACGCCGTCGTGCAAGATCGACCCGAGCGCGCAGCTGTGGCATTGTTTCGGCTGCGGCGAGGGCGGCGACGTGTTCTCCTACGTCATGAAGCTCGAGGACTTGAGCTTCCCCGAGGCGGTGCGCTGGCTCGCCGAGCGCGCGGGCGTGCAGATCACGGAGTCGGGCGGCCCGCAGCTGCCGCGCGGCCGCAAGGCGCGCCTCAAGGAGGTGTGCAAGCGCGCCGCCGAGTTCTATCACACGCAGCTTATGCGCTCGAAATCTCCCGACGCCGCCGCCGCGCGCGAGTACCTGGGCAGCCGCGGCCTGGGCGGATCGGTGCCCAACGACTGGGGCCTTGGCTTCGCGCCGGGGCGCGGCGCGCTCGTGCGCCACCTGCGCCAGCTGGGCTTCTCGAACGAGGAGATGGTGGAGGCGAACGTGGCCACGGACGGCGGCGGGCGCGGCCTGCGCGATCGTTTCTACAACCGCGTCATGTTCCCCATCCGCGACGTGCAAGGGGAGTGCATCGCCTTCGGCGGGCGCGTCATCGGCCAGGGCGAGCCGAAGTACCTGAACTCGCAGGAGACGCCCATCTTCCATAAGTCCGAGGTGCTCTACGGCCTCGACAAGGCGAAGGCCGCGATGGCGGCCACGGGCGTGGCCATCGTGGTGGAAGGCTACACCGACGTGATCGCGCTTTCTGAGGCGGGCGTGAAGAACGTGGTCGCAACGCTGGGTACCGCGCTCACGGCGCGCCATATCCGCGCGCTGTCGCGCCATGCCCAGCACAAAATCGTCTACCTGTTCGACGGCGACGCCGCCGGCCAGCGCGCCGCCGACCGCGCGCTGCAGTTCATCGACCGCAGCATGACGCCCGAGGCGGGGCGCTCGAAGATCGAGCTGTTCGCCGTGACGCTGCCGGACGATTTGGACCCGGCGGACTTCGTGCGGCAGCGCGGCGCCGACGAGCTGCGCTCGTGCTTGGAGGGCGCCCAGCCGCTGCTGAAGTACGGCATCGAGCGGCGCCTTGCGCGCCATGACCTGTCCACCGCCGAGGGGCGCAGCCGCGCCATGGCGGAGGCGCTGCAGGTGCTCGCGCCCATCAAGGATTCCCTGCTGGCGAAGGATTACGCCGTCCAGATCGCCGGCCGCGTGCGGGCGCGCGAGGAGGACGCACTCGAAGCACTCTCCCGCCTGACGCTGCCGGCGCGCACGGAGGAGGCGGCGGCCGCGCAGGGCGCAGGAGCGGCGGCGGGCGGCACGCCGGGGCCGGCGGTGCCCGACCGCGCGCTGCCGGTGAACGCCGCGGAGCGCAATCGCCTGCGGTTCGAGCGCGAGTTTCTGTGCACGGCCGCGCGCTATCCGGCATGGGGCCTCTCGTGCGCGCAGACGCTCGCGCAGACGCAGTGGCACAGCGCGGCGCACGCGGCGGTCGCCGCCGCGCTGCTCGACGTGCTGGCGGAGGCTCCGGGCATCACCGCCGCCGAGGCGGTGGCGCGCGCCGGGGAGCGCGACCAGCGCGCGACGCGCGTGCTGACGGCGGGCACCATGGCCGACGCCGAGGAGCCCGAGGTCCTCATGCCGTTCTTGGCGGAGGAGCTGGCGTTAGGCGACGCGGAGGACCAGATTGCCGCCCTGCAAGAGCAGCTGAAGCATCCCGAGGAGCTGGGCGCGGAAGGGGCGGAGTCGCTGTTCGCCACCGTCATGGCCTTGCGCCAGGACCTTTCGTCGCGTCGATTGGCGCACGCGGCGGCCCAGCGCAAGCTCGGTCGGGTAGAATAAGCGGGTGAAAGTTTGCCGCGGTGCGCCCGCGGCGCCAGGACGTCCTGCGCGGACGCCCTGGGTTCGGCATGTTCCCCCGCGCCGCCTGCCGCGCGCAGCGGCGCGGAGCGCGAAAGGAAGAGGAAGCATGAATATCGTGACAGCGCCCGACCCGACATTGCGCCAAGTGTGCGAGCCGTGCGAGGTGGGCGACAAAGGCCTCAAGCGCCTGGCGAAACAAATGGCGAAGGCCATGTACAAGAACAACGGCTGCGGTCTTGCGGCGCCCCAGGTGGGCGTCACCAAGCGCTTGGTCGTCATCGACTGCGACCCGGAGAGCACGGGCGACTACATCGCGCTCGTGAACCCGGTCATCACCGAGACCCGCGGGGAAGAGGTGACCGAAGAAGAGGGCTGCCTGTCCTGCCCGGGCATCTCGGTGCCCATCCGCCGCAAGGAGTGGGCGCGCTGCGAGTACTTCGACCTCGACGGCAACCCGTGCGTGCTCGAGGGCGACGGCCTGCTTGGTCGCTGCATGCAGCATGAGTGCGATCACCTGGACGGCCGCACCCTCTTCGAGAGCTGCAGTCCCCTGGACCGCATCAAAGCACTGCAAGAGTATGAGCAGGCGAGGGCGCTTGGCGCTCGTCCGGGCGAGATGTCGGTGGAGCCGCGCGTCCGCTAGCGCCCCGTTATCGTGTGGGCGGGCGCGCTCGCTGCTTGAGAGGAAGGAAACGCATGGACGTCGTGTTCATGGGAACGCCGGATTTCGCGGCGACCATACTGGAGGAGCTGGCGAACCATCATACGGTGCGCGCGGTCTACACGCGGCCCGACGCCGTGCGCGGTCGCGGGAAGGAGCTTGCGCCCTCGCCGGTGAAGGAAATGGCGCTGCGCTACGGGCTTGAGGTCCGCACGCCGCGCACCTTGCGCGACGCCGACGTGCAGCGCGAGCTCGCCGCGCTCGAGCCTGACGTCGTGGTCGTGGCCGCCTACGGAGCCATCCTTCCGAAAGAGGTGCTGGACATCCCGCGCTTGGGCTGCGTGAACGTGCACGCGTCCTTGCTGCCGCGCTGGCGCGGCGCCGCGCCGGTCGAGCGCGCCATCCTGGCGGGCGACGAAGAGGCGGGCGTGTGCGTCATGCGCATGGAGGAAGGCCTCGACACGGGCGACTACTGCGTCTGCCGCAGCGTGGAGATCGGCGACAGGGGCGCCGTGCAGCTCACCGACGAGTTGGCGAACTTGGGCGCGCACGCGCTGCTGACGGCGCTCGCGCACCTGGAAGCGGGCGAGGTCGACTGGATTGCCCAGGATGAGGCGCTGGTCACCTACGCGCACAAAATCGAGAAAGGCGAGCTCTTCCTGGACCCGGCGGCGCCGGCGCTCGACAGCGCGCGGCGCGTGCAGGCGTCGAGCAAAGCGCACCCTGCGCGGTGCGAGGTGGCGGGGAAGCGCGTCACGGTGTTCGAGGCGTGGGACGCGTCGCGCGAGGACGCCGACGGCCTGCCGGCTCCGGACGTGCGCCCGGGCTTCGTCGCGTTCGTGCACAAGCGCCTCTACCTTGGCTGCGCGGACGGCGCGCTGGAGCTTGGTCAGGTGCAGCCCGACGGCAAGCAGCCCATGGACGCCCGCGCGTTCGCCGCGGGCTTGCAGAACGTGAAGTCCGGCAACCTGGAATGGGGGCGCCTGCATGGCTGAGGAGAAACATCGACCGCGGGGCTCGCGCCCTGACGGCGGCAACGCGTCGCGCAAGAACGCAGGATCCGGCGCGGCGCGCCATGGTGGCGAGCGCCGTGGCGGCTTCGACGGACAGCGTCGGTCGGGGGCTCCGCGCGGCGGCAGGCCTCAGGGGCGCGCGCCGCGCACGCCGAAGGCGAGCCCGGCGCGGCGTTTCGCGCTGTCGGTGGGCACCGTCGTGCGCGAGCGCGAGGCGTTCACGCACGACGTCATCGAAGCACAGCTGAAGGAGGTCGCGCTCTCCGACGAGGACAAGGCGTTCGGCACCAAGCTCGCACTTGGCGTGACCATGAGCCTGGGCACGCTCGATGAGCTCATCGACCGTTACGTCACGAACCCGGGCGACCTTGCGCCCCTCGTGCGCGACGCGCTGCGCGTCTCCGCGTACGAGATCGTCTTCCTGGACAAGAGCGCGTACGCCGCCGTCGACCAGGGCGTCGAGCTCGTGCGCTCCGTGGAACCGCGTGCCGTTGGCCTGGCAAACGCCGTGCTGCGCAAGATTGCGGGGGCGAAAGAGGACTTCCCGTTCGGCAACCCCGAGAAGAGCCTCCAAGCGCTGGCGCGCCAGCACGCCTTCCCCATCTGGCTGGCGAAAACGGTGCTGGACGACCGCGGCCTCCCCGCGCTCAAGGACTTCATGGCGGCGTCCAACGAGGTCGCCCCGCTCTACTTGGCCGTGAACGCGCTCCGCGGCAGCGAGGACGAGGCGCGCGCCGCGTTCGCGGAGGCATCGGCAGGGGCGGAGCCTGCGGGCTTTGACGGTCGCGCCATCCCGCGTTGCTGGCGCTTGGAGAACCACCGCGCCATTGCGCACCCGGCGGTGGCGGCGCTCTTGAAGGAGGGCAAGCTCTTCGCGAGCGACGCGTCGGCGCAGGCTATCGCGCGCTTGGCGGTGCCGCGGCAGATGCCGGGTCGTTTCTTGGAGGTGGGCGCGGGACGCGGCACGAAGAGCATCCTGCTGCAGAACGTGGCGCTGGAGCGATTCGGCGAGCAGATGCCCCTGGAGACCGTGGACAACCTGGCGTTCAAGACGAAAATCCAAACCAAGCGCGCCAAGCTCACCGGCGTGCGCTTGGACGAGGCGCACACGCTCGACGCGCAGCGCCTGCGTGCGAAGTTCGGCGAGCAGAGCTTCGACGCGGTGTTCGTGGATGCTCCGTGCTCCGGCTTGGGCACCTTGCGTCGCCATCCGGAGATTCGCTGGCGTTTGAAGCCGCGCGATATCGAGGACTTGGCGCGCCTGAACGCTGCAATCTTGCAGGAAGCGGGCGCGTGCGTGAAGAAAGGCGGCGTGCTCACGTACGCCACGTGCACGGTCACGCGCGCCGAGAACGAGCGCGTCGTGGAGCGCTTTATGAAAAGCGCGGTGGGCGAGCGGTTCAAAATCGTGCCGCTTGGTGCCCTTTCTCACGCGGGCGCGGCGCCGACGGGCGCAGACGCCCTGTTCTTCGCCTCGAACTTGGAAAGCGGCGGTCCCGACGCTCATTTTGCCGCGCAGTTCGTGCGCGTTCGATGACGCAAAGCGCTTGGCGGCTTGACGTGCGGTGCCGGGGAGTTTCATACTTGGCACCAAGCGCATGCCGTCAGCGCCGTCTATGCGGCATGGTGCCGAGAAACCCTGCGTGAAAGGGACCGTCATGCCGAACAAAGCCCAGGTCATCAAGATTTCGAGCAAACGCCAGATCACCATTCCTGCCAAGCTGTACCAATCGCTCGGCTTCGGCGAGAACGCCGTGTGCATTCAGGTGGGGGCGGGCTTGCTCCTGCTTCCCCAGGACGCCGCTGAGGCAGCGCCGGACCAAGCTGCGCTTGAGGCCATGGCGAAAAAGGCCGTGAAAGAGCAGGCACCACCGCGCCAAGCGGAAGCGGACGCTTCTCATTCCGGGGTTGCGGCAGACAACGACGCCTCGTCGGATTCGAGCGCTCCCAAGGCGGAGTCTCAGGCGGTGCGCCATCCTGGGCAGGCTGACGCCGCCAAGCATGCCGCAAGCGCCTCCCACGAATCGCGGCCGCGCTTGTGGGACGAGATGGTGACGGGGCAGGGGCATGGTTCGTCCGACCAGCGCCGTCGCAAGGCGGTCGAGTCGGACAAGGTGTTCCAAGCGGCTGCTACCGCGGTGAACACCGCCGCGCGGGAATACCCCGCCATCGAGCGCGTCTACCTGTTCGGCGCTATCGCCCGCGGCGCGTACGACGACAAGAGCCCCGTCGACGTGCGCATCGAGCTGCGCCCGTTCGCGAGCTTCGGCCTGCACGACCTTATGGAGTTCGGCGGCATCGTCGAGGACGCCACCTCGCGCCACGCCAATGTCATCTCCGCTGCCGTGGTCAAGAACCAAGAGCTCGCTGCCGCCATCGAGCGCGAGAAGCTGCTCGTGTACGTGCGCTCGTAGCGCCCCGCTCTCTTCCCTCACGAAGCGAAGCGCCCGGAGGTGGAGCCTCTGGGCGCTTCCTGTGCACGACCGCTCAACGCGGGCTTTGTCGGAGCGAGCTTTAGAACCCGGTGATCTCCGCAAGCTCAAACGAGGCGATCGACGCAGCGTCGGCGGTCACGTACGCCTCGTACTTCCAGCTGCCGCCTGCCTTCAAGTTGTTCGTGTTCGCCAGCGCGGTGCCAATCTGCGCGCCGTCCGCGTCGTAGAGCACGTACTCCACCTGCACGTAGCTCACGTCGGTGTCCTTGTTGTTCGTGAGCGTGCCGGTAATGTAGGCGGCGTACGGGTTCGAAGTGTCCAGCGTCTCGTCGGAGACGGTGTAATCCTCGACGGGCGCGGCCTCGGTGGATGCGGCCTCGGTGCTCGCCGCCTCGCTCGCGGTCGTCTCCGTCGTCGCGCCCGAGCTGCAGCCTGCCAGCGCGAACGCGAGCGCTCCCGTCGCGGCGATGGCGCCTGCGGTCTTCAAGATGTCCATGAACCCTCCTTGTCATCAGGTATGATATTGCCTGATGATAGGCGGGATTCGACGATACCGCATTAGCTGCGCGCTAAGATTCGGGAAAGGGGACGGCGATGTGCGTGCGAATGTGCCCGCTCACGGCGGACGAGGCGCAGGCGGTGCTCGACGCCCGCCAGCGTGCGGGCGTCCATGCCATCCAGCTCATCGAGCGCCCTGATCCGGTTGACGACGCGCATCCTGGCTCCACGATGCCCGTGTACGTCCCCGACGGCGCCGGCGGGCTTGCCGTCGTGCGGCTCGCGTGGGGGTTTCCGCTTGGCGACAAGCCCCATGCCGTCTTCAACACGCGCATAGAATCCGCCTTGGAGCACCTTCGCCAAGGCCGCGGCATGTGGGCGAACGCCATAGCGAACGGACGGTGCCTCGTGCCGGTGCGGGCCTTCTACGAAGGGCATATGACCGAGCGCGCCCCGAGCCCGGCGACGGGCAGGCGGGTCAAGCGCCCGTATCGTTTCCGCCTGCCGGACGCGCGGGCGTTTTTGATCGCGGCCGTGCAGGAAGACGGCCATTTCTCGATCGTCACGACGCGGCCTAACGCGAGCGTCGCATCCGTGCACGACCGCATGCCGCTCGTTCTCGGCCCGGGCGAGTCGAGCATCTGGCTCGGTCCCGACTTCGCGTCCTTGGCGGACCGCAGCGCCCTTCCTCTGGCCTCGGAGCCCGAACGCCTCTAGCGTGTGCTGATTTCCGTTAGCTGCGCGCTAATGATGCGAGCAGGCTCTTTGCCTACCATAAACGTTTGTTTGGCTGACGGAGGACCGCGCTGTCCTCCGTCCTTTGTTTAACAGGTACAATGGAGCAAATGTGGCACGGAGAAGGAAGAAGCGCGTGGAAGAACCCCTGACAGACGAACTGCTCGAAGAGCTCATGGACGCGCCCGACGCGCGCTCTTTCGTGTCGCACAATCGCCTGTCCGCTCGCACGCTTCCGGAATACCTGCAGCAGATGCTCGAGGAGAAGGGGCTTGCCCGCGCCGAGGTGGTGCGCGCCGCCGGCATCAACGACACGTTCGGATACCAGATCTTCATGGGGCAGCGCCGACCTTCGCGCGATTACGTGCTCGCGCTCGCCTTCGCGTTGCGCCTCACGCTCAAAGAGGCAGACCGGCTCATGCAGGCCGCCGGCGTGAACGGGCTGTACTGCAAAGACCGTCGCGACGCTATCATCATCTTCTGCCTCGTCCATGGCGCCACCCTGCAGGAAGCCGACGAGGAGCTGTACCGTTTGGGCGAGCGTACCATCAGCAGGTAGCGCATGACGGGCGACATCTCCTCATACTTAAGCGCCATCGACCGCGACGCGTGCTACCGCGTGGACACCGTGCTGAAGGAATCCCCCTTCGAGACGACCGAGCGCGTGTACTTCGTGGGCAGCAACGGCGCCGAGCAGGGGCCGTACGTGCGCAAGCGCTTCGACGCCGAGGCGGGCATGGGGCGTGCGTACGAGCGACTGCTCGAAGCGCAGGCGTCAGGGCGACGTTTTCTGCACGTGCCGCGCGTGTACGACTGCTACGACCTGGGGCGCGAGCATGTCGTGGTCATGGAGTTCGTGGCAGGCGAGACGCTTGCCGACGTGGTCTATCGCTGCGACCCGTCGCTCGCGCTGGCGGCCGATTTGTTCCCGCGCTTGTGCGACGCGGTCTGCGAACTGCACGAGCGGTTCGACCCGCCCCTTATCCACCGTGACCTCAAGCCGTCGAACGTCCTCGTGACGGCGGACTCGCTCACGCTCATCGACTTCGGCATCGCGCGGACGTACCGTGCGGGCGCCGAAGAGGACACCAAGCACTTCGGAACGCGCGCCTACGCGCCGCCGGAGCAGTTCGGCTTCGGCCAGACCGACGTGCGCAGCGACGTGTACGCGCTCGGAATGCTTCTGTACTACTGCCTTACGGAGAAAACGCCCACCGCGCAGGCGCGCGAGGAAGGGTTCAGCGAGCTCGCTGCCATGCCCGCCGTTCGCGCGGTGGTGGAGACGGCGACGGCGCTCGACCCGAAAGGCCGCTTTGCGAGTGCCCGCGCGCTCAAGGAAGCGTTCGCGGCAGCGGTCGGCGGCGCAAGCGTCCCCGCGTGCCAGCATGAGCGTCGGATAACGACCGTGCAGCCGCGCGTGCTCGCGCCACGGGATCCCGCCGTTCGAAAAGAGGTCTCGATGACCGTGTTCGTCGTGCGCGCCGTCCTTGCCGCGATGGTCCTGCTGCTCTGGGCGTACGGATGCACGTTCGCGTCGCTCAACCCCGTCACGCGCTCCACGCTGGCAGCGGGCGGCATGTCGGAGGTCGGCATCACGACCACCTACGTGCTCATGGGGCTTGCGGCCGTTCCTGCGGCGTGGGCGATCTTCGACCGCAAGGCGCTGCTGCGCCGTTTCCCGAACCTGCCGAAGCCTCTCGCCTCGTTCAACCTGGTCCTCTGCGCGGTGGCGGCGTTCGTTCTTGTGTTCCTGTCGGGTTTCGCGGGCTTGGTGCTGTAGGGACGCGGGGCGCAGGGACGCAGGGACGCAGGACGCCCGGTGCCCTTCCTGTCAGCGAGGCGGGCGTTCGATTGATGCCGGCATGTCGCACGGTGCGTGCTCGTGCAATCTCGATTGTCTTATGATAAGTTATGCGCACGATGACGAGGAGCCGTCAAGGCGCGAACGGGCGCGGGAGCGAAGGCGTTTGCTGCGCGGCATTGAGAACAGGGGGTGGGGCGCGTGTTCGGTCCGTTGATCATCGCCTACCTGTTCGTGGGCGGCATGGGCGCCGCCGCTGCCGCCGTGCTCGGCGTCATCGGGATCACGTGGGCGCTGCGCGATGCCGCGATCGTCCTCCCTCTGCGCGGCAAACGTCCTTACGTGGCCGCGTCCGAGGATATCCCGACGGCACGATTGCTCGCCGGAGGCTTCGCGGCCGCCACGGTGTGCGTCGTCGCTGGCGTCGCCTGCCTGGCGCTCGACGTCGGCCGCATCGAGAACATAGCCGCGCTCCTTGTCCCACGCCTGACGTACCTCACGTTCGGCGCGTACGCTTTGGCGGCGTGCGTCGCGTTCTCGGCCGCTGCGGGGCTGCTGTGGGCGGTGCGCCCGCGCCCGGTGCGGCGGTCGCTGTTCCTTTTTGTGCACGGCGCCGCCGTCGTGGCGGGCGCGTGCGTCGTCGGGTACACGAGCGTCCTGTTGGCGAGCATGCCCGCCGTCCCCTTGTGGAACTCGCCGTTCCTGACCACGCTGTTCGCCCTGTCGTCCGCTTCGTGCGGCATCGCGCTCGTCCTGGCGGCAGCGCACTTCGCCCTTGCCCGCGACGGCGC
>DVLD01000065.1 GCA_018715725.1 Candidatus Aveggerthella excrementigallinarum | reverse complement strand
ACGCTGACGGGCGAACCGCTGCCGCCCGCCGCCTTCATCGGGTCGACCTTGTGCCTGTGCTTCACCCTGTTCGCTTCCGCGCTCAAAAGCCCATGGTTCTACCGCGCCTTGGAAAAGCCCTGGTTCGCCAGCGTCGGGCCCACCGTCACCGCCGCCGGCACGCTGTGTCTCGCGTCGTCCGCGCTCGCGTTCAATGGTGGTGGCGCGTCATTCGTTGGCGACGCCTTGCTCGCCGTCGGCGCCGCGACGACCGGCATCGGCTCGGGCCTCATCGACCTGTGCTATGGCGAGCTCTACCGTGATGCCCAGCCTGAGAAAACCGGGTTCGAGATTCCGTTCGCATTCTTCCTCGCCTCGCTCGTGTACGCCATCGCCACCATGCTGCCCGCCGTCGTGAGCGTCCTGCTGGCGACAGCGCTGCCGGTGTTCTCTGGTTTCGCACTGCTGGCGGAAACATCTCGTGCGCGCACCGGCGCGAACGGAACGGCTGGGGCAGACGCCGAGGACGACGAAATGTCTGCCGCTGCCGCCGTCGCGACCACAACTACCTCCTCCTCCTCCGCTTCCGCGACCCCATCTGCCGTCCCAACCCCTACTGCGGTCTCGACCCCGGTGGACAGCGCGCACGCCGCTGTTCCCGAGCTCGATCTTGGACGGTACGCATGGAAAATTGGAATTTGCGCGTGCTTGGTCGGCTTGGCGGACGGCGTCGTGCGCGCAGTGTTCCTGCTGGGCAACGGCACAGCGGCCGCAAGCCTATACCTCGTTCCCTTGCCGGTCTCGAACGCGCTCACGCTCATCGTGATTTACGCGTGCATCCTGTTCACGCGAACCAGCGACCTTCGTCCTGTCTACCGCTCCGTCGTGCTGATCATGGCGGTCTTCTTCATGTTGCTGCCCGTGTTCACCGGTTATTCCGACATCGAGTGCACGCTCGCGTTGACCGGCTACGGCACGTTCAACGCCCTCATCTGGATCCTCATAGCGGGCATCGCGCAACGCTACCGCTTCTCCGGCGTCATGGTGTTCGGCATCGGCTGGGGCATGGTGTCGCTTGGCACGCTGCTCGGGCAGAGCGCTGGCACGGCCCTGTGCACGGTGGGCGCGCCGTTCTCTCCGCAGGCGCTGAGCCTCATCGCACTGCTGGCGACCGTGTGCATCCTGGTCTCGTACATGTTCGTCTTCAACGAGACCGATCTGAGGGAGCTGGTGAAGACCCATGAAACGGGAGAGGTGCGTCGCCAGCGCTTCCAGGAGCGATGCCGCAACATTGCCGAGCACTGCAAGCTCACGCCCAAGGAGACCGAAATCATGATTCTGTACGCGAAGGGGCGCACAAGCAAGCACATCCAGGAAGAACTGTTCATCTCCCGCGGCACCGTGACCACGCACCTGCGGCATATCTATCAAAAACTCGACGTGCACGACAAGCAAGAGCTCATCGACCGCATCGAGAACTGGGACGATAGCGCGCGCTGAAATCCCCGCACCGCGGCCGCCCGCTAGGCGCCCCGGCGGGCGCTCCGCAGTCGCCCCGCGGCTGTTCGGCAGTCGTCCAACAGTCGCTTCGCAGTAGTCCGACGGCCACTTCACGACACAGCCACTTCGCAGATTTTCGCCCCCAATACACACACTTTTCAGCGACATTCCGTGTGCAACAGGAGCCAAATTCTCTGGAGTCAACTCCAGGCTTGAAGACGCACGACGCTTGGGCGAGGCGTTCGCACGAGCCTCTCAGGTGCAACAATCTAAGAAGACGCAAAAAGGGCGGAACCTCGGGTGAGGTTCCGCCCTTCAGCATACTATGGGGAGGATGCGTGCCGAATGCGAGCGCTCTGCCCCGCTACTCCACGCTCACGCGCGGGCCCTGCGGGGTGTCCTCGATGATGAGGCCGAGCTCCTTCATGCCGTCGCGCACCTGGTCGGCGAGCGCCCAGTTCTTGTTAGCACGCGCTTCGGTGCGGCAATCCAGCAGCACGCTCACGGCCTGCGCCGGGTTCGCGCCCGTGTAACCGGCCAGCTCCTTCGCCAGCGGCACCACGGCGTCCGGGTACTGCACCTCTTCCTCTTCGCCTTCGAGCATGATGCCGAACACGCTCATGAGCTCCACGAGGACCGCGTATGCGCCGCGCAGCACCGGCACGTCGGTGATGCTCACGGTCTTGCCCGCGATCTGGGAGTTCAGGTCGTTCACGAAGCCGAAGATGATGCCCAGGGCGCCGGCGGTGTTGAAGTCGTCGTCCATGGTGACGATGAACTCGTTGCGCGTGTCCTTCACCTGCGCCATGAGCGGCTTCGTCTTGAGCGGGCTCGGGATGTCCTGCGCGTTCTCGATGGCCCACTGCAGGTTCTTGACCGTGTTCTCGATGCGGGACAGGCCGGCTTCAGCCTCGGCCAGACGCTCGTCGGAGAAGTCGAGCGGGCTGCGGTAATGCGTCTGCAGCATGAGGAAGCGCAGCACTTCGGGACGCGTGCGCTCCAGCACGTCGCGCAGCAGCAGGAAGTTGCCCAGGCTCTTCGACATCTTCTCGGAGTTGATCTGCAGCATGCCGCCGTGGATCCAGTAGTTCGCGAACGTGCAGCCGCACGCGGCCTCGCTCTGCGCCACCTCGTTCTCATGGTGCGGGAACACCAAATCGGCGCCGCCGCCGTGGATGTCGAACGGCAAGCCTAGGTACTTGCGGCTCATGGCCGAGCACTCCAGGTGCCAGCCCGGACGGCCCTTGCCCCACGGGGAATCCCAGCACGGCTCGCCCGGCTTGGCTGCCTTCCACACGGCGAAGTCCAGCGGGTCGCGCTTGCGGTCCTCGATGCCCTGGCCGTCGGCGCGCAGCTCGCGGTGGCCGGACTCCATCTCGTCGATGTTGCGGCCGGAGAGCTTGCCGTACTCAGGGAAGCTGCGGACGGAGAAGTACACGTCGCCTTCCACCTCGTACGCATGGCCGCCCTTGATGAGGTCCTCTACGAGCTCGATCATGGCCGGGATTTCCTCGGTGGCCTTCGGGCGGATGTCCGGGTCCTTCACGCCGGCCTTGTGCATGTCGTCGATGAAGGCCTTCGTGTACTCCGCGGCCACCTCAGCGGGCGTGCGGCCCTCTTCCTTGGCCTTGTTGATAATCTTGTCGTCGACGTCGGTCACGTTCTGCACGAACGTGACCTTGAAGCCGCGCCACTCCAGGTAACGGCGGATGACGTCGAAGGAGATGAACGTGCGCGCGTTGCCGATGTGGATGTAGTTGTACACGGTCGGGCCGCACACGTACATGCCGATCTTGCCCAGCTCGACGGACTGGAACTTCTCCTTTTGGTGCGTCTGCGTGTTGTAGATCTTGATCATGCTGCTCCCTTATTCACGCCGCCGCGCGCTGCTGCCGCCCGTTCCGCCCTGCTCGAGCGCGAGACGCGGCGATTGCGCGCGGCGAATTTCTCGCTTCCTGCTATTCTCGCACAGCCGTGCGGGTTCGCGCGGAATTCCGCTGCGAGTTTCCGAGCCGCATCGCCTTACCGACGGGCGAGCAAGCAGACCGCCTGGGCGCTGATGCCCTCTTCGCGGCCTTCGAAGCCCAGATGTTCCGTGGTGGTGGCCTTCACGCCCACGTTCTCGACCGGGATGCCCATGGCGGTGGCCAGGTTCTCGCGCATTTGCTCGCGGTACGGCGAGAGCTTCGGCGCCTGCGCGGCGATCACGCTGTCAATGTCCACGATCTCCCAGCCGGCTTCGCGCACGAACCGCGCCACGTGCTCCATGAGCTTGAGCGAGTCGGCGCCTTTGTAGGCAGGGTCGGTGTCAGGGAAGAGCTTGCCGATGTCGCCACCGCGCACACCACCGAGCAGTGCGTCCATGATGGCGTGCGCCAGCACGTCGGCGTCGGAGTGGCCGTCGAGCCCCTGATGGTGCGGGATGTCCACGCCGCCCAGGATGAGCTTGCGGCCCGGCGCGAACGCGTGCACGTCATAGCCCAACCCCGTGCGCAACGCAGGCAGGCTGGTTCGATGAGCTTCAGTCATGGAAAGTCCTTCGTCGTCGGGAGTTTTCCTGCGCATTGTACCGCGAGCGTGCCTGAGCCATACGGCAGGACGAGCGGCTGGCAAGGTTCGTGCACGAAGGCGCGCCAAAGCGCTTCGCCTTTTGCAATCCGACCACGCCGGGTAGCCGCTGCGCGCGAAGTCCGGTCAGATTCCTGACGCTTTTGACGATAGGGACACAATCAGGCGCGCAGCACCCCGCCGCGCACGAAGCCGGGCCGAATTCGTGACGCTTTTGACGATAGGGACACTCGCCCCGGGCCGATTGGCCTCCCTTTGCGATTGCTCCGCAGCAAAACCCCAGGTCGCATTCTGGCAACCTGCTCGACGCGCCGTTGGCATTGACGCATTTTGCGATAGGGACAAAATCGAGTGTCCCTATCGTCAAAAGTGTCAACAAATCCGCCCCTTCTCATGCACGAAGCCGGAGGAAGCGAAGGATGCCGGCTCTCGCGCACGTGAAAGAGCCTCTCGGCGGATGTGGCCTGCTGCTCGCAAGGGGGATAGGGGAAGCAAGCCACGCCCGCCGAGGGGCTCTTCTGTTGTGGAGGATTGGTGGGACCCCGTGCGCGGAGGCCAGCGCGGGCTCGCGCGCGGAAAGCGGTCGTGCTGCGCCGCCAGATTGCGGTCTGGACGCATCGGGCGGCCTTCGTGCGCGGAAATAGGCCGCAAGGCGCTTCCTTTTCGCGGTCTGGACGCACCCGGCCCGCGCCAGGCAGGGTGCCTTGCGGCGTTTGCCCAGCTCGCACGTCGCGGGCAAGGGCCATGCCGCCCTCCGCTCCCCGGCAAGTGCGTCCAAATCGGAGAAGGCCGGCCGCAAAGGGCGATTCTCCCCGCAAGAAGCCCGCCCGATGCGTCCAGACCGTGCTCTCGAAGCGCGGACCCGGCCGCCGCCGGAGGGAGGGGAAGCGGCGGCCGGGAGCGTCGGGAGGCAGGCCGGGGGCGTGAAAAAGGGGCGTGAAAAAATGCGCCCGTCCGCAAGACGCGGACGAGCGCAAAGGAAATGTAAGAAGTATTTAGATGTATTGACAGTTCATACTCATAGCCGGAATATCCCGCTTGCGGAGCATAGCTTTTTTTGACCGCAAAGCATTAGGCGGGTTACAGTAAATAAAAATGGACACG
>DVLD01000064.1 GCA_018715725.1 Candidatus Aveggerthella excrementigallinarum | reverse complement strand
CGCGTGCGAGACGGTCGAGCGCGTGCTGCCGCAGATTGGCGCGCGCGAGTACGTGGTGGACAAGAACATCGCGAAGGTCTCGCTGGTGGGCACGGGCATGAAGTCCAGCCCGGGCGTCGCCGCCCGCGCGTTCACGGCACTTGCCGAAAACCAGGTGAACATCCTGCTCATCTCCACGAGCCCCATTCGCCTGTCCATCGTGGTGGAGGCCTCGCAGTGCGCCAACGCCGTGCGCTGCCTGCACACCGCTTTCGACCTGGACTCCGACCAGGTGTTCGAGGAGACGCAGCTTTCGGCCGAAGAGATCGCGGCCAAAATGAACAAAGGGCGTTAACCGTTCTACTGTTCTGCCGAACGGCAGAACGCGCTGACGGCACAGACGACATGCGAGTTTTTCATTGCGCAAGGAGATGAACTGATCATGGCCTGGAATAAGAAGCTTCCTGAAAACCCGGTGGTGGCCGTCGCAGGGGCGACGGGCGCCGTGGGCAAAGAGTTCCTGCAGGTGCTGCACGACGTGGACTTCCCGGCGAGCGAGGTCCGCGCGCTGGCGTCCGCGCGCTCGGCGGGCAAGAAGCTGCCGTTCTTGGGCTGCGGCAACGTGCCGGCGGGCGAGCTCACGGTCCAGGAGATGACCCCCGAGGCTTTCGAGGGCGTGGATATTGCGCTGTTCTCGGCCGGCGCTTCCGTCTCCAAGGAGATGCGCGAGGCCGTGGTCAACGCCGGCGCGGTCATGATCGACAACTCGAGCGCGTTCCGCATGGACGAGGACGTGCCGCTCGTGGTGCCCGAGGTGAACCCGGCCGCCGCGTTCGAGCACAACGGCGTTATTGCGAACCCGAACTGCTCCACCATCCAGATGGTCGTGGCCCTGAAGCCGCTCTACGACATCGCCCCGATCACGCGCGTGGTCGTGTCCACCTACCAGGCCGCCTCTGGCGCGGGCGCTCCCGCCATGGAGGAGCTTTACAGCCAGACGAGCGAGTACCTGGACGGCAAGCGCGGCGAGGAGCTCACGGTGAGCGCCTTCCAGCACCAGATCGCCTACAACTGCATCCCGCACATCGACAAGTTCCTCGAGGACGACTCCACGAAGGAAGAGTGGAAGATGGTCGTCGAGACGAAGAAGATCATGGGCGACGACAACATCAAGGTTGCTGCCACGTGCGTGCGCGTGCCCGTGCTGCGCTGCCACGGCGAAGCCGTGAACGTGGAGTTCGCGGGCGAGGTCAGCGTCGAAGCAGCGCGCGCCGCGCTTGAGACCGCGCCGGGCATCACGGTCATGGACGACCCGGCGGGCAATGTCTACCCGATGCCGGGCCTGCTGGCCGGCACGGACGACACGTACGTTGGTCGTCTGCGCAAGGACCCGACGGTCGAGCACGGTCTGGCTATGTGGGTCGTGGCGGACCAGATTCGCAAGGGCGCGGCGCTTAATGCCGTGCAGATCGCCCAGCTGCTCATGCGCGGCGAGGTGTAAAACCCGCGAACATATCGAACGCACGCGAGGCCGACGGATTTCGTCGGCCTCGTTGCCGTGAAAGGGCTCTCGCAAAATGCTGCCAGAACCTCACGGCAACGGTATAATGACGAATTTGCGCGGTCGGTTTTTGCCGCGCTCGAGGCGGCAGGGGAGCTCGCAGAGCAATGCCGCGCAGGAGAGACAGTGCCGCCCATGCAGGGCGGCTTGTGTGGAAGGGGCTTCGCATGACCACAACCGTTCGTGCGACCTGGTCGAACAAGCTGGCGTTCGTGCTGGCTGCCGCCGCCTCGGCGGTCGGCCTGGGCAGCATGTGGCGTTTCCCGTACCTCGCAGCGAAGTACGGCGGCGGCACGTTTTTGTTCATGTACCTGGTGTTCGTGTTCACTATCGGCATCGCGCTGCTGCTGCTGGAGACGGCGTTCGGCCGCAAGACGGGGCAGAGCTCCATCGGCGCCTTCAAGGCGTTCGGCAAGAAGTACGCGTTCATCGGCGTTTTTATGTCGTCCATCCCGTTCATCATCGTGCCGTACTACTGTGTCATTGGCGGCTGGACCACCAAGTACATGGCGGCGTACATAACCGACGGCCCTGCCGCGCTGGCCGACGGAGGCACGTACTTCAGCAACTTCATCGCGAATACGCCCGAGAGCATGCTGTTCATGCTCATCTTCATGGCCATCACGTACCTGGTCGTGGGCATGGGCGTGAACAACGGCATCGAGAAGGCGAACCTCGTCATGATGCCCGCGCTCATCCTGGTGGCGGCGGCATTGGCCGTGTACTCGCTCACGCTGCCCGGCGCGCTCGAGGGCGTGGCGTTCTATCTCGTTCCGGATTTGAGCAAGTTCTCGCCTGAGCTGGTGGTCGCGGCATTGGGCCAGACGTTCTTCACGCTGTCGCTGGCCATGGGCATCATGGTGACGTACGGCTCCTACCTGGAGAAGAAGGAGAAGCTCACCTCCAGTGTCATGCAGATCGCCGGCACCACGTTCGGCATCTCGTTGCTGGCGGGCTTCATGATCATCCCTTCCACGTTCGCGGCGCTGGGCTCGGGCGACGCGGTGGCGCAGAACGCCGGCCCGTCCCTTATGTTCGTGATCCTGCCGCAGGTCTTCAACAGCATGGGCCCGGCGGGTGGCATCATTGGCTGCGTGTTCTTCATCCTGGTCATCTTCGCCGCGCTCACGAGCTCCATCTCGCTTGTGGAGACGTGCACGGCCATCATCCAGGACGGCTCGGGCTGCAGCCGCCGCCGCGCCTTCGTGGTGACCATTGTGTTCACCACGGTCGCCGGCATTATCGTGAACCTGGGATACAGCGGCCTGTCGTTCATCCAGCCGCTGGGCGAGGGCACCACGATCTTGGACTTCCTGGACTTCATCTCCAACTCGGTCATGATGCCCATCTCGGCCATCCTCACGTGCGTGTTTGTGGGCTGGATTATCAAGCCGAAGACCATCATCGACGAGGTGAAGGTTTCGGCGGAGTTCCGGCTCGAGAAGGCTTGGGCCGTCCTGATCAAGTACATCGCCCCCATCTGCATCACCATCATCCTGGTGGCGTACGTGGCGCAGACCTTCGGCATCATCACGCTCTAGGCGTTCTGTCAGCCGTGCGGCTGATGAGATTGCCCGACGCCGCGAACTGATGGGATTGCCTGACGCTGCGAACTGATTGGCTTGCCCGGCGACGCGAAGCGCAGGCCCTCTATCTTGTTGCCCAAAGGCGCCAAGGCGGACCAACGTCCAGCCTTGGCGCCTTTTCGTGTCAAGAGGGTCCTCTGCGCTTCTCGCTGGCTCTGCGAACAATCTGTGATTCTTGGTCCTGCCTGCGTAGGTTGCCCTTCGGAGTCAACCTGCTTGCTCGGGCTGTCCTTTGGGGTCAACCTGTTTGCATGGGTTGTCTTTCGAGGCCAACCTGCCTTCATGCCCCGTCTGTCTTCGGCGCCAGGGTGGTTCTCGCCGGCTTGTCTGAGTGTCCTCGTGGCAAATTTTTTCGGGCGGGTGCTGTCGTGCACGGAAACCGGCCAAATCATTGACGCTTTTTGCGATAAGGACACATCAAGTGACGCTTTTGACGATAAGGACGCTCATTGCGAGGTCGAAACATGGCGAAGGCTAGCGCGCCAGAATCTGACCTGGGGAAATGCTAGCAAGGTGCTGTGTGCGTTTGAAGGGAGTGTCCCTATCGTCAAAAGCGTCACGAAAAGCGCGACATTTCATGCACGCGGCATGCGGGCGCGTTTGTGAGCTTGGTGCGGGGACGTGTTCGTGAGCGCGCACAAAAAACGCCGCGCTCCGGAGGGGAGGAGCGCGGCGTTGGCCTCGGTGCGTGCGTCATGGGTGCGCGCACTGAGCGGCGTGCGGTTTCGCGTCATGCGGCGAGCGGCGCACGGTGTGCGCGCTGCGGCTTGTTGACGCGCGTACGACGGTGCGCTACTTTTCAGCGACCATGCGGCCGATGACATAGCCCTCGGTGTAGCAGCGGCCCAGGGAGAGGCCGAACACCGTCAGCGGGTAGTCGATACCACCGTAGAAGCCGCCGGCGCAGTTGCCGATGGCGTACAGGCCCTCGATGACCTCGCCCTCGGGGGTCAGGCACTGGTGGTCGGCGTTGACGTCCACGCCGGAGCAGATGGCGGACATGCGCACCCAGCGGTGGATGCCGTAGAACGGCGGGGTGTCGACCTTCGCAAGGTACTCGGGCGGCTTGCCGAAGTCCTCGTCCTGGCCCTTCTCGCACAGCTCGTTGTAGCGGTTGACGGTCTCGACGAACGCGTCGGCGTCGTTGATCTCCAGCTTCTCGGCCAGTTCCTCGAGCGTGTCGGCCTTGAACGTGCGGATGGCGTCCGGGAACACGCCCGTGCGCTCGACGTCCTCTTCGGGCATGTAGACGCGCAGGCCTTCCGGGTCCACCAGGGCGCCCGGCCACTCGGCGCACGCGGTCATATAGTTGCTGTCGAAAATCTGGGAGTACCAGCCGGAGTCCTCTTTCGAACGCAGGTAGTTGTTCATGAGGGACATCTCGACGGTCTCGTTCACGAAGCGCTTGCCGTTCTGCTTGACGGCCAAGAACGGCATGTCGCCCATGGAAGCCGGGCCGGCGTCGAAGTCATGGAGCATCTTGGTGTGCGCCAGGTCCTCGATCTTGCCGCCTGCCCAGACGACCATCTTGTGGCCGTCACCGGTCTTGCCCTGCTGCTTCTGGGTGAAGTTCGTCATGTCGGGCTGGTAGTAGCGCAGCATCTCCTCGTCGCACTGGTAGTCGCCCGTGGTCATGATGACGCCCTTGGTGGCGTTGAACTGCAAGTAGGTGCCGTCCTCTTCGCGGCGGGCGATGATGCCGGTCACCGCTCCGGAGTCGTCCTGCACCAGCTGAACGCCCGGGGTGGAGTAGTAGATTTCGACGCCCTCGTCAGCGGCGATCTCGGCCAGCGCGCGCATGCCGTCGCCGGTGGTCTGCGGCTTCGGGCCGAAGAACGAGGTGACGAAGTTGATGTGGTAGCCCATGCGCTGGATGAGCGGGTTGTGCTGCTGGTTGCCCTGGTCGATGACCGGCGCGTTGTGCAGCAGGGACTTCTCGATGACCCACTTCACGGCCTCGCCGGAGTTCATGGCCCACAGCTCCACCAGGTTGCGGTTCGGGCGGTGCTGGCTGTCCTCGATGAGCTGGCTCACCAGGTTCTGGACGTCGGCCGGGTCGCTCGTGGTGAGGTCGATGCCGGAGCCAGAGTTGCCCTGGGAGACGGCCATGCTCTGCTTTTGGAGCAGCGCGACCGACGCGCCCGCCTCGCGGGCGGAAAGGGCGGCGGGAACGCCCGCGGCGCCGGCGCCGACGACCACGACGTCGTAATCGTAGGTCTCGGCGATATCGGTGATCGGCTCGGGCTTGATGAGGAAGCTCGGAATGCCGTTGCGCAGATGGCCGGCCGTGGTGCAGCGCTCCATGCCGGCAGCCGTTTCGTCGCGCTTCCGCGCGGGCGCATGCCGTTTGAAGGCTGCGCCCGCTTGTTCGACGCAGCGCTTTGCTGCGTGCATCCCCGCGTACCAACATAGCGTGCAGCCTTCGTCTTGTCTTCGCCGCTAGGGGCTCAAACAAGGGTGATTTGCGTCACGCCTACACGTAACCCTTCGTTGAACAGGCACTTTAGATGAAACGCCACGCTGCTTGCGTGCGCTGCGCTCTATAAGCGCCTGAACCCCCTGTTCGGCAAGCGATGGTTCTACGCTGCCACGGTGGTCCTCATGGTCCTGGCCACCATGCTGCTGCCCGCTTCGGCGTTCGTGCCAGAGTTCGCCATGCCGCTTGGATGGGCGGCGGTGGCCTGCGGTGGCGTGGGCACGGCGTTCGTGATCCTGTTGTGGTCCGAGCTGTACGGCTGCTTGAACCCGTTTCGCGTGGCGCTGTACTACTCGGGGTCGCTCGTCGTGGCGGCTGCGGTGATCTACCTGTCCCGCAGCATGGACTTCGCGGCGTTCTTCGCCGTTACGACCGCGTTGCCGCTCTTCTCGCTGGGGATGGTGGCGGCGGGGTTCCGCTCGCTTCCGGCCGAGCGCCTGCCGCGCTCGGAGGCGGCGCCGTTCGCCATACCGTGGCGGGTGATCGTCATCATGGGCGTCTACGCGTTCGCGTACGGCCTCAAGGAGACGGACCTGTACCAGAGCACGTTCGGCCCGCACTCGTCGTTCGGCGTGGTCGTCGTGGCGGCGCTCATCTTCCTGCTCGTGGTGGTGCGCGGGCGTCGCTTCCAGTTCAGCCTCATCTTCCGCGTGGCGCTGCTGCTTGCGGTCTGCGCGTTTCTGGTGGTGCCGAGCATCGGCGACTGGGGCGCGTTCGTCACGGACTTCTGCATCGGCGCGTCCTACACGGCGTTCAGCATCTTCGTCATGGTGGTCATGGCGAACTTCTGCTACCGCTACGGGGCGAGCGCTGTGCTCCTGTTCGGCATCGAGCGCGGCCTGCGCGCGCTCGTCATGCTGGCTGGCCGCCACACCGACCGCTTCCTGCACCAGAGCTTCGAGGCCGCCACGGGAGACATGGTGCTTTCCGCCATCGTCATCGTGGCGGTGGTGGTGGCCACGATGATGCTCCTGTCCGACCGCGACCTGGCGGGACGCTGGGGCCTGGCGCTGCCGGGCATGGGCAGCGTGGAGGACGCGCACGCCGAGACGGCGCGCGATGAGCTGGTGGACCGCTGCAGCAAGGCGGCGCAGCGCTTCGGCCTGTCCCAGCGCGAAGAGGAGGTGCTGCGGCTTCTGGCCCAGCACAAGAAGATCGGCTCCATCGAGCAGGAGCTGTTCATCTCCAACAACACGGCGAAAACCCACATCCGCCATATCTACCGCAAGCTGGACGTCCACTCCCGCGACGAGCTCGTGGCGCTGTTGGAGGAGCTGGACTAAGGTCGCACGCGCCGCGTCGTCTCACGCTCGCGCCGTGGGCAAGCTACGCTCGAGCGGGCGGACCGGTTGGGCGGGGCTGGTCTGGAGCGAGAGCGCCGTGTTGTCCTGGCTCAACGGCGTCACCCTTTCTTTTTTCGCGAATCACCCCTCTTCGGCGATACCTGCGCGCGCCCGTGCGCGGGTACAGTGGCGTTGATTCCGTTTCGAACGCGCGCATCCCCGTAGCTCGAATTCGAAACAGCATTGAAGGGGGGTCAACCATGAGTGACGAACCGATCAAGAACGACGGGGCGAACGCCCAGCCGAGCTTCTGCGGCGCCATTTGCCATACGCCGATGGCGGAATACCTGGAGACCTACGAGAGCACGCCGGGCCAGCCGTCCGTGGACAAGGCCGGCAACGAGGTCACCAACTCGAGCGCTATGCTGGCGGTGTCCCACAAGGACGTCGACGGCGACACCTGCCTTGACTGCCACGTCCCGACCATGGACGAGCAGATTTCCGAGGGCATGAACTGGCTCACGGGCAACTACTACGCGCCGCTCGAGGAGCGCAGCCTGACCGAGCTTGGCGAGGCGCGCGGCAACACGGGCGAGCAGTTCTGCATGAACGAGGCCTGCCACACCGAGTCCCGCGAGGACCTGGAGCAGCTCACCTCTGACATGGGCAGCATCAACCCGCACAAGGCCCAGCACGGCGAGATGGACTGCGGTTACTGCCACAAGGCGCACCGCGCGTCCGTCATGCAGTGCGCTGGCTGCCACGAGGGCGCCCAGGTGCCCGACGGCTGGGTGACGCCGCAGCAGGCTGAGGACATGGGTTACGAGAACGACACCGACCTGGGTATCACGGCCCTGTAGTCGTCATCGGTTCCAGAGGCAACGCCTCATCGCCTTTGAGCGAAGGGCGCTCCCGATAGCGGGAGCGCCCTTCGTCGTTGTAAGGCGCTTTTCCTACCGCGCAACACACCCATTTTCCGTGCGAAATGGGTGTGCCGGCAGCGAAGGCTTCTCGGTATGCTCGAAGGTGAGCGAGAGGCGCATGGTGCCCAGTGTGCGATGTGCCGCCCGTGTCTTCGGCTCATCGCGCTCGGTCGCATGCTGCATGCCGACCGTTTCGCGCCTCCTCGCGCACTTCGTTCTAATCCGAGGGGGCCGCCATGACTGATCGAGACCACTTCGCCAACTCTGAACACCGCGAGAACGACAAACCCGGCATCGCCATCACGCGCCGCGCGTTCTTGGCGGGAGGCGCCGCAAGCGCGCTGTTGTTCTTCATGCCTCCCGTGTGGTCTGACGACCGCGGGTATGCCTACGCCGCAGGCCAGGACGAATCGGGCGAGATCACGGTGTTCGTCGTGTCGCTCAACGACGTGGGCTTCAAGGTCGTCGACGTGGCCGGCGACGCCGAAGCGCCCGTGGCGGGCGCGAAGGTGACGCTCAAGGCCAGCAACGGCGCGACCGCCACGGGCACGACCGATGCCGACGGCGCGGTCGTCATCGACATCACGAACGTCTCGACCGAGGTCGACTACGGCCGGGAGGGCAAGCGCAAGCGCTTCGACGGCGAGGTCTTCGTGGAGGCAGGAGACGGCTACCGCGCTTTCAGCGTCGGTCGCTTGCGCGTCGACGGCGGCACGGGCGTTCAGGTGCCCACGCGCCAGCTGGAAAGCCCGGACGAAGCCTACCTCGAACGGATCGGCTTCGACGGCTGGGACGTCCTGTACACGGAGAACGAGTTTTTCAGTGCGGTGTCGAACACCGAGACGCACGTCGTGTCCGGTATCCTGCGCGCTCCGGGCGCAACGCGTGCGCGTGTGCAATTGGCGACCGTGGACAAAAACGGCGTTTCCGACATACGAGAAGAGCAGGCGTTCGAACTGACGGACGGACGGGGCTCGTTTTCGTTCAAGGGGGCCTACCTGACGCCCGCAAGCGACAAGGCGCTTCCGGTCGACGGCTCCTTCAGCCTTCGCTTCAAGGCGGACAACAGCTCTTATTGGTATGGCAGCGGCGCGAAGGCAAAGATCGTCAAAGCGCCTCTCGACACGGTCTATTCTCCGGATTCTGGCCTGGAAAAGGCACTCGGCACGATGACCAGCGGGTTGAGCTACAAATTGCCTTCATCCTGGCCGACGCCGCTTGGTGATTCGACCATTTCTCTTGCGGCTCCGGTGCTGCCGGTCATTATCGCCGCCAGCCCTGCTGGAATGTTCGTGCTGGGCGTGGGTGGAAAGCCGGCGCTCCAGCTTAAGGACAAAGCGAACTTCCTCAAGGGGAGCGACTGGAAGAAAGAGTCTTCCAAATCCGTGAAGCAGCAATACCAGCAAATCTATAACGACGCGAAAGATGACTTGCAGAAGTATCGGGAGATGACGACGGGCCTCAAAGCAGATGGCACCGCGATGAAGAAATACGAATTCTGCCATCAGTTCACGTTCGATGTCGCCGTTCAGCTGTATGGCGTCATGCAGTACTTGTTCGACTCCAGCCTGTGGAGGGGGACGGGAGGCATCGTCTTCCAATTCTCTCTGGGCGGTTCGTTCACGATGACGGCGGTCGTGGGTCCCGTGCCGGTGTTCGCTGGGGTGGGCGCAACCGCCTCGGCGAAGATCGCCGGGCAGCTCGGCATGATCTCCAAGAGCCCTTCTTTGATCGAGGATTGGAACTTCGACTACACGCAGACCCAGCTTTCCGGCACGATCACCATCGAGCTCGAGATCTCTGCCGGCGTCGGGTTCTCAGGCCTGGCGTCTGTCGGACTGCGGGGGTCGGGCTATCTTTCGTATTACCTGGGTATCGAGGCGGCGCACGCGGATCGCCCGCTGCCGCACCATGTGGTCGCAGGTGGCGTTCAGGTCGACGTTGTCGTGCAGCTCGTCATCTTCAAGTGGTCTGGGAAGCTCTGGGGCATTGACGACCCGAGCCTGTACAACTCGTGGAAGGACAATCCCGAAGGGTTCCAAGCTGCTGGCACGCCGGTGATGACAGCCTCGATCTTCGCGTTTGGCTCGACGGCGGACGGCGTGCCGCAGTACTCGCTTCCCGGCATGCTCGGAGCGGACGGGGTTTCCCTCCAGTCGTTCGCCGAGAGCGCGACCATCGTCACCGAGGCCGAGCTGCTCAAGACGGCCGAGTTCCGCGCCGAGTCGGCCGAGTTCCGCGCCGAGTCGGCTGCGAACGCCGCGCCGCAGATCGGGCTTTCCGCCTTCCAGGCTCTGGAGCTCGATGCCGATGCCGGCGATGTGACGGACGCCTGGGTGCTTGAGAGCCAGGTCCCGGAGGATGCGCTCGTTACCGACGGCTTCGAGTACTACTACAAAGGCGCGCTGCCCAAAAACGCGGGGCTTTCGGTGGGCGTGTCCGGCATAGGCCAGGATGGCGGCGTGCGTCCGACGCTCGATGCGCTCATCGCGCAGGACGTGTTCAGCGATCCGCGCCAGAAGATCGTCGTGTACAAGGGTGTGCCGTACTTGTTCCGTATCTTGAGCGTGGACTACGTTAGCGAAGGCGTGCGCTCGCGTCTTGCCGTCCAGCGGTTTGACCTGCAAAGCGGCGCGGCGCAAAGCCCGGTGGTCTTGGAGTTCCCCGTGTGCGTGCGCGACTCGTACAAGCAGGGCGCTACGCCGATCGAGCGAATC
>DVLD01000063.1 GCA_018715725.1 Candidatus Aveggerthella excrementigallinarum | reverse complement strand
GCGGGCCTTCTTCAGGCCGTACTTCTTGCGCTCGACCATACGAGCGTCGCGCGTCAGGTAGCCAGCCTTCTTCAGCTCAGCGCGGTAGTCGCCAGCCTCCAGCAGAGCGCGGGAGATGCCGTGGCGCAGAGCGCCAGCCTGGCCGGAAACGCCGCCGCCGTTGAGACGGGCGACAACGTCGAAGTGGCCCTGGGTGTCCGTGACCTTGAACGGGGAGGTCGCGTAGTTCACGAGCGCCTCGCGGCCGAAGTACTCGCGAGCGTCGCGGCCGTTGACGGTAACCTTGCCGGTGCCCGGCATGATGCGAACGCGAGCAACAGCGTTCTTGCGGCGACCGGTGCCGTAGTAGATAGCTTCACCTGCCATTAGTTATCCTCCAACTTGATCTCGCGGGGTTTCTGGGCCATGTGCGGATGCTCGGGGCCGGTGTAGACCTTGAGCTTCTTCGCCATAGCGCGGCCCAGCGTGTTCTTCGGCAGCATGCCCTTGACGGCATGCTCGATCACGCGCTCCGGATGCTTGGTCATGGCTTCGGTGAACGACTCAGACTTCAAGCCGCCCGGGAAACCGCTGTGGCGGTAGTAGCGCTTCGCGCTGGCCTTCACGCCCGTGACGCGAATCTTGTCCGCGTTCACGATGATCACGAAGTCGCCCGTGTCCACGTGCGGGGTGTACTGCGGCTTGTGCTTGCCCTTCAGGATCTGAGCGGCCTTGGTGGCAACGCGACCAAGAACCTGGTCCGTGGCGTCAATGACGACCCACTCGCGCTCGACCTCGAGAGGCTTTGCGTAATACGTCTTCACTGCATTCCTCCATTTGAACTACGTTCGTGTTTGTTTTCAAAAGACGGCAGGCTCACTTGGAAGCGGTTTCCTACGCCGCATGACGCCGGGCTTGGCTCTGGACTTCCTTGCCTGATGGCGCTCTTCGTGCGCACCTACCACACGGGGCTTTTGAAAGCGAACTTTTGCATAGTACGAACTCCGCGCGCGAAGAGTCAACTGCGAGCGAAAAATTTTGCCGAATTCGCAGAAAAATCATGCGAGCGTCGACTGGTCGCACCGCACTGTAGCGCTTTGCGCCGCACCTAACAGGCGCCCCACTGCACCACCACCCACGCGCATGCCGGGCCGTCCCGTCCTCGGGGCCTTGCCGAGTGCAGGCACGACACGCCATGCCGGACCATCCCGCGGTACCGCACCACCCCACGATACCGGATCACCCCGCGGTACCGCACCACCCTGCACACGACCGCGCGCCGCTTCCCGAGCGCGACGCTCGGGAAGTGCGGTAAGCTTCGCGCTATCGAACACAAGCCGCGCGGCGCGCAGCGCGCCGACGCGGGCAAAGGAGCACGCATGAAGACCTTGAGCGTTCGCGACGTGATCGGCCCCATCATGATTGGGCCGTCCAGTTCGCACACGGCAGGCGCCCTGCGCATCGCCCTCATGACGCGCCAGATGCTCGGCGCGGAGCCGCGCACGGTGGAATTCCGGCTGTACGGCTCGTTCTGCCACACCTACCAGGGCCACGGCACCGACAAGGCGCTCGTGGCGGGCATGCTGGGCCTCGCCCCCGACGACGAGCGCATCCGCACATCGTTCGAGCTGGCCGCCGAAGCGGGGCTTGCGTTCACGTTCACGCCCCTGCCCAACGCGGAGACGCGCCACCCGAACACGGTGGACATCCTCGTCACGAGCGCCGACGACTCGCAGCTCTCCGTGCGCGGCGAGTCCATCGGCGGCGGCGCGGCCGTCATCTCGGCCATCAACGGGGTCGAAGTGCAGCTGACCGGCGAGCACCACAGCATCGTGACCGAGCAACGCGACGTGCAGGGCGTGCTCGCGCACATCACCGCGTGCTTGAACGCCGCGAACATCAACATCGCCACCGTGCGCCTGTTCCGCACGAAGAAGGGCCAGACGGCCTATACCGTCATCGAGACCGACGAGGAGCTGCCCGCGCACCTGGCGGAGGCCATCCTGCTCAACCCGAACATCACCTCGGTCAACGTCATCCGCTCCGAGAAGGTGGACGACGAAAGCCAGCGCCGCGCGGTGGACGACGCCGCCCAGGCCACCTGGCATGGCCGTCCGCTGCCCGCCTTCGACGAGGTGGACTACCCCGACGGCGCCGCGCTGCTGGCCTACTGCCGCGAGAACGAGCTACCCATCTCCGACGCCATCTGCGTGCGCGAGCGCGCCCTCCTGCTGCGCGACGGTCTGCACACCGACAGCACGAGCGAGTACCTGGACGACGTGCTCGACGTCATGCGCGCCGCAGCCACCGGCCCGCTCAGCGAGCCGCGCGCGTCCATGGGCGGGCTCATTGGCGGCGAGGCGCGCAAGCTCATGGACCTGTGGGGGTCCGGCGAAGGCCTGCGCGACGAGCTCATGGCGAAGGCCGCCATCTATTCCATGGCGGTGCTGGAGACGAACGCTTCCATGGGCAAGATCGTGGCCGCGTCCACCGCTGGCTCGTCCGGCGTCATCCCGGGCGTGCTCTTCGCGCTCCAAGACGTGCACGGCTTCTCGCACGAGCGCCTGCACCGCGCGCTCGCGAACGCCGCCGCCGTGGGCTACCTTATCGCGCGCAACGCCACGGTCTCAGGCGCCGAAGGCGGCTGCCAAGCCGAAGTGGGCTCTGCGAGCGCCATGGCTGCAAGCGCCGCGTGCGAGCTCTTGGGCGGCACGCCCGAGCAGTGCCTGGGCGCGGCGAGCATTGCCATCGCCGGGCTGCTTGGCCTGGTATGCGACCCTATCGCCGGCCTGGTGGAGGCGCCCTGCCAGAAGCGCAACGCGACCGGCGCCGTGAACGCGCTCGTGAGCGCGCAGATTGCGCTAGCGGGGTGCACGGACCTGGTGGACTTCGACCAGACCGTGGAAGCCATGTACCAGGTTGGTCGCGCGCTGCCCTTCGAGCTGCGCGAAAGCGCCTTGGGCGGTCTGGCGGCGACCCCCGCCGCCTGCGCGTTCTGCGAAAGCTGCCGGCGGTAAGCCTGAGGGCATGCGGGCGCGGGCGCGCACGCATGCGGCATGTGTCGTGTCGCGCGCCCGCGCGTCATGTTGTCGCGTCGCGCGCCCCGCCTCGCCTCGCGGCCCACATTCGTGTGACGCTTTTGACGATAGGGACACGATGGCACCACTTTGCACGCAAGGCGCCCTTTTCGCTGACACTTTTTGCGATAGGGACGCTCGGAGCCCGCACTGTGCACCCCCGAGCTCGCATCATGCGCCTCAGAGCAACACCCGATCGAACACAATGGCCAACATCGTGACGCTTTTGACGATAGGGACATCCACGAGTGTCCCTATCGTCAATAGTGTCACGCAAATGCCGTATTTTCGCGCACGAAGGACGCAAAGCCTCCTCCGGAACGTGCGGGGGATTGCGCCTCGGAAGCAGGATGATCAAACCAGAGGCGAGACGCCCCGGGCAGAGGCAAGGCGCCCCGGGAAGAGGCGGGACACCGCACGTAGAAAAGCTGCGCCCGCATGCCAATCGACATGCGGGCGCAGCCCGATGTGTGAAAACGCCCCACTTCCCGGCTTGTCGGCATGCCAGCTCGA
>DVLD01000062.1 GCA_018715725.1 Candidatus Aveggerthella excrementigallinarum | reverse complement strand
CGCGTGCGCACGACAGGGTTGGCGGCGTCCTGCCACCCGTTCACGAACAGTTTGACGAGCAGGTCGGTCATGACGTTCCTTTCGACGCACGAGCGCCCGGACGCGGTGGTCCGGGCGCTCAGGTTCTCATGACCCCAGCATGGCACAATCGAGCCGAATATTCCAGCGCGCGACAACGCACGGCCCGCGCCGTCAAAGAGCTGTAACAAACGCTCTCTGGCGCTCGGCGGGAGGGCGGCCTTCCGCCGAGAGGATGGCCTTCTGCCAAGAGGGCGGCCTTATGGCGGGAGAACGGCCGTTCTGGCGGGAGGACGGCTCCGGTGCTTCTTGCTTTCGCCTAGTGGGTTTCGCTGACAAGCTTCAGTCCGATGATGCAGCCAATGAGGCCCACGATAAACAGGACTTTTGCGGGCGATACCGCCTCGGTGCCCAGCGCCATGCCGTAGGCGACCGTGAGCGTGGCCCCGATGCCGACCCACACTGCATAGGCGGTGCCCGTGGGTAGGCTGCGCACGGCGTAGGAGAGGCCCACCATGCTCAACACGAGGGCGACAAGAAAGACCAGCGTCGGCGTGAGTTTGGTGAACCCGTCGGATTTTCCCAAAGCGATGGCCCAGACGGATTCCAAGATGCCGGAAAGGACGAGGACGACCCAGTTCATAGAAGCTCCCTTCTCGAGGTGCGCTGCGCACCGAAGGGGCATCCCTGGTGGATTCGGGCGCTGCGCGGCGATTCTTCGCGCCGTCTTTTCCTTCCTGGTACAGCAGCCCTCGTCAGGGGTTCGCGGGACGAACCACGGTCAGTATAGCAAGTAGGCCCGCCGCCGTCACAGCAGGTCGCGTTTTTTGAGCACGCGCACCACGATGACGCACACGATGACCGAGAGCGCCGCCACGATGAGGAAGCCGAAGGGGCTGTCGGCGAAGGGCATGCCGGCGGAATTCACGTTCATGCCATAGAAGCCGGCGATCATGGTGGGGATGGCGAGCACGATGGTGACGGCCGCCAGGAATTTCATCGTGGCGTTCAGGCCGTTGTCCATGACGCTCGAGAACAGCTCGCGCGTGCTGGTGATGAGCTGGCGGTAGGTGCGCGCCATCTCATCTGCCTGGCGAATTTCGATGAGGATGTCGTCGAAGAGCGTCTCGTCCACCTTGTCCGCTAGGATGCGCGGGCTGCGGGCGGCGCGTTCGAGCACGGCGCGGTTGCCGGAGAGGGACGTTTCCAAGTAGACGATGTCGGCCTCGAGCCCGTGAAGCGCCACCAGGTCGCTCACCTTCGTGTGGCGGTCGAGCCCGGAGACGAGCTCGGCGCGGCGGCGTTCGATGGCGCGCAGGTAGCGCTGATAGGAGGCCGCCATACTCAGGAGCAGGTCGTAGACAAGGCGCGATTTGCCGTCCACGATGGTGACCTTGCGCTGGCTGGCGTGCTCGCGGTCAAGCGAGGCGAAGTCGATGCGCGAGGTGGTGATGACGCTGCCGTTGGCCGCCGTGATGATGGAGAGCGGGTAGGCGCGGTACGCGTCCGCCTTCCCGTGGCGTTCCAGCACGGGCATGTCCACCACGAGCAGCGAGTAGGCGCCATGCTCTTCGAAGCGGGCGGGCTCGTCGTCGTCCATGGCGACGCGCAAATCAGAGCCGTCGATGTTGCCGCAGGTCTTGCGGACGTAGTCGACCTCCCAGTCCTCCGGGTCGGTCAGGCGGATGAGCGAGCGCGGCGCGATGTGCTGGCGTTCCTCCAAGTGGCCTTTCGTGACGCCGTAGATAGTCAGCATGACGCGCCCCTTTCGTCGACGTGCGGGTTTTCGCGGCCTGTCCAGGGTAGCACGTTGGCGGGGTAGAGCGCGCGCTCGAGCACGGCGAACAGCGTCGCGCAGGAGGGGTCGCCGGCCTTGAGCGACTCGAGCATGCCCGTCCAGGTGAAGTCTGCCAGCGCTTCGGGCGCCACGCGCTCGAGCATGGCAGGGTCGATGGCGGCGTCGGCTTCGATGACGCGCACGAGGCTGGCGTGGACGTGCTCGAAGCACGCCTGCTCCGCGGCCTTGCCGCGTTGGCGGGTGCGCGCGTCGAGCGCGGAGACCTCGCGCAGCCAATCCGCGCGGAATTCCACGAGCGCTTCGTGCAGGCCGCCCGCGGCGCGGCGGCAGAAGTCGACGAAGCTTTCGCCTTCCTGGTACGAGAAGCAAGCGCGCTCGTCCGCCTGGCGGACGGCGGACGCCCAGAAGCGCGCGATGACCTCCGTGACGAGCGCCGCTTTGTCGGGGAAGTGGTTGTAGATGCTGCCCACCGCCACCGAGCAGTCCTGCGCGATGGCGCGAACGCTCAACGACGCGAGTCCGTCTTGCTTTGCGCGCGCGAACGCTGCGTCAACGATCATATCGCGCGAAATGGTTGCCTTGGTGCCCATGCCGCCCTCCTTGTCCGCGGTGTCGCGCGCCGCGCTCCGTGTACTCTGAGCCGCCTGCCGCCTGCCGCCTGCTGCATTGCGCCTTCAACGGGCGTCCCTTCTGCGCTGAACGACGCCGTGGAGTGTTCAGGAATCTCCCATGGGCATGCGGTGGCCGTTTCGCCGTGTGCCGCCTACTGCTTTGCTCGGACGGTAGCATAGCGAGTGTTGATGAACAACGTTCATTCGCTACGACCGGGCGCCGTGGGCATACGAGGGGGAGGCCATGTCGATTCTCAAGGTGAAGAAGCTGAACTTGCTGGTTATTGCTGCCATCGTGTGGATTGCTGCCGGCGTGAACATCCTGCGCATCGGCGTCGAGTCGTACGCGGATGGCTGCCTGAGCGTGCTCAACGTGGCGCTTTCCGTCGTGGTGGGCGCGGTGTTCTGGTTTTTCGTGTTCAGCAAGCTGACGCGAAAGCACACGAATCGCATTGTGGGCTCTAAGGAGCGCCGGCAGTACTTCTGGAAGTTCTTCGATGCGCGCTCGTTCGTCATCATGGCGATTATGATGACGGGCGGAATCCTCATCAGGTCGCTTGGTTTGGCGCCGACGGTTTTCATTGCCGTGTTTTACACGGGGCTGGGCACGGCGCTTTCCCTGGCGGGCCTGCTGTTCGGCCGCAACCGCATTGTTCACGCCGCGGCGCGCTAGATGACGACGCCGTCGCAGTGGTCGATTTCGTGCTGGATAATCTGTGCGGTCCAGCCGGAGAACGACTTTACGCGCTGCTTGAGCTGGAGGTCTTGGTAGCCGACCTTGATGGTGCGGTAGCGCGTTGCGGGGCGCACGCCAGGCAAGGACAGGCATCCTTCCTCGGTCTCGAAGGCGCCGGCGCGTTCGAGGATGCGCGGGTTGAGCATGGCGACGAGCGTTGTGCCGTCCGCGAAAGCGATGATGCGCTTGCGCTGGCCAATCATGTTCGCAGCCATGCCCACGCACGCCTCGCGGTTCGCCTGGAGCGTGTCGAGCAAGTCCTGCGCGATGGGCAGGTCGGCGGCGG
>DVLD01000061.1 GCA_018715725.1 Candidatus Aveggerthella excrementigallinarum | reverse complement strand
GCCCGCTCTCGCTCCTGGCGCGCCCGCTTTCGCTTCCGCCGCGCGCGCCCGCTCGCCGCCCGCTCGGCGCGCCCGCACCATCGCGCTTGCCGTGCCGCGCGCCTGCGCCGCCCGTATCTTCCTGCGGCTTCGGCGGATGCGGGCGCACGAGGCACTTTGGCCCGAAACCGATCAGGTCCGTCCGATGCGCACGGCGCAGCGCCTCCACCACCAGATCGTAGTTCGCCGGGTTGCGGTACTGGATGAGCGCACGCTGCAGCGCCTTCTCGTGCCCGCTCTTCGGCACAAAGACCTTCTCCATGGTGCGCGGGTCCACCCCGGTGTAGTACATGACGGTGGAAAGCGTGGAAGGCGTCGGGTAGAAATCCTGCACCTGTTCGGGATTGTAGCCCAAATCGCGGCAGTACTCCGCCAGCTCCACCGCCTCGCGCAGGCCGGAGCCCGGGTGCGAGGACATGAGGTACGGCACCAGGTACTGGTCCTTCCCCAGCTCCTCGTTCATGCGCGCGTACGCCTTGCGGAATCGCTCGTAGACGGCGTGCTCGGGCTTGCCCATGCGCGCGAGCACCGCGTCGGAGACGTGCTCGGGCGCCACCTTGAGCTGGCCGCTCACGTGGTGGGCGCACAGTTCGCGCAAGAACTCGTCGCTCGGGTCGGCCAACAGGTAGTCAAAGCGGATGCCCGAGCGCACGAACACCTTCTTCACGCCCGGCAGCGCCCGCAGCTTGCGCAAGAGCGCCACGTAATCGCTCTCGTCGGCTTCAAGCTGGCGGCAGGGCTTCGGGAACAGGCAGCTCTTGTGCGGGCACGCGCCGCTCTTCAGCTGCTTGGCGCACGCTGGGTGGCGGAAGTTCGCCGTGGGGCCGCCCACGTCATGGATGTAGCCCTTGAAGTCCGGCTCCGCTGCGAGCTGGCGCGCCTCCTCGAGCAGTGACTCGTGGCTGCGCGCTTGCACGATCCGCCCCTGATGGAACGTGAGCGCGCAGAACGAGCATTCGCCGAAGCAGCCGCGGTTGCTCGTCAGGCTGAACTTCACCTCGCGGATGGCGGGCACGCCGCCCGCCTCCTCGTAGCGCGGGTGGTACGTGCGCGCATACGGCAGTCGGTAGACGGCGTCCAGCTCTTCGGTGGACAGCGGCGCGGCGGGCGGGTTCTGCACCACGTAGACATCGTGCGGATAGGCCTCGACGAGGCGCTTTCCGGAGAACGGGTCGCTGTTGCGGTACTGCACGGCGAAGCTGCGCGCATAGGCCAGCTTGTCCTTCTGCAGCTCTTCGAAGCCCGGCAGCTCCACCGCGTCGTAGACGTGCTCGAGCGAGCGCGTGCGGTACACCGTGCCGTCCACGTACGTGATGTCCCCCACCGGGATGCCGGCCGCCAGCGCGTCGGCGATCTGGACGATCGAGCGCTCCCCCATGCCGTACGAGACCAAATCGGCGCCCGAGTCCAGCAGGATGGAGCGCTTGAGCGAATCGGACCAGTAGTCGTAGTGCGCCAGACGGCGCAGGCTGGCCTCGATGCCGCCCAGGATGAGGGGCACGTCCTTGAACGCGCGCCGCACCAGGTTGCCGTAGACCACGGCGGCATGGTTCGGGCGCAGGCCCATCTTGCCGCCCGGCGAGTACGCGTCCACCCGACGGCGCTTCTTCGCCACCGTGTAGTGGTTCACCATGGAGTCCATGTTGCCCGCCGAGACCAGGAATCCCAGGCGCGGTCTGCCGAAGACGGCCACGCTCTCCGGGTCGTTCCAGTCGGGCTGCGCGATCACGCCCACCCGGTAGCCGTTCGCCTCAAGCACGCGCGTGATGATGGCGGCGCCGAACGAAGGATGGTCCACGTACGCATCGCCCGACACGTACGCGAAGTCGACCGCGTCCCAGCCGCGCTCAAGCATTTCCTCCCGCGTGGTCGGCAAGAACCCGTCTGCCATGGTGCACCGTCTGCGCAGGCGTGCCGCCCGCGCCCTTCCCGCCCCGCGCACGGGGCCTCGTGTTTCGTGCGGACTATCTTACACGCACCGCGGCCGCGCGATCGCCCGCAGCACGGAAGGAGCAGATGGGAGCCGTCACGCAATTGTTACGTTCGCCGAAATAATGCGCTGCTCCCCTTTACAGAACGCGTCGGCTGCATAGAATCAACATGCGCTTCGCGTGGGCGACCGTGCGAAGCATCCCTGATGACGCGCCCTGGATCGCGGGGGCTCCCCCGCGCGAGACTGGGCGTCGATGGGGTCTCTGGAGAATCCCGGGCAAACCGGGTGCCGAAGGGGCAAGGCAGCCACCGCGCATGCGCGGCAGCGGGCGGCCGAAACTCTCAGGCAAAAGGACAGAGCGAAACGGCCGGATTTCAGACCGCACTCTACCTCTTCCCGCACCGCGGGTTTCCAAGACCCTTTTCGTATTCAGGGTCGTCATGGAAGGCACCGGAAGGAAGAGGTAACCGTTGGACATTTTCGCCATCATCAACGACGTCATTCTCGCCATCGACGGCGTGATCTGGGGCCCGCCCCTCATCGCCCTCATTCTTGTCGGCGGCATCTTCCTGACCATCCGCCTGCGCGGCATGCAGTTCCGCCGCCTGCCTATCGCCATGCGCTATGCCTTCAGCAACGAGAAGGACGGCGAGGGCGAGCTCTCCAGCTTCGCGGCGCTGTGCACCGCCATGTCCGCCACCGTGGGCACCGGCAACATCGTCGGCATCGCCACGGCAGTCGTGACCGGCGGCCCGGGCGCCCTGTTCTGGATGTGGTTGGCAGCCCTCTTCGGCATGGCCACGAAGTTCTCCGAGGGCCTGCTCGCCGTGAAGTACCGCACCATGGACAAGAGCGGCCACGTGCTCGGCGGCCCGTTCTACTACATCGAGAACGGCATGGGCCCGAAGTGGAAGTGGCTCGCGAAGCTCTTCGCGTTCTTCGGCATGTGCGTCGGCCTGTTCGGCATCGGCACGTTCACGCAGGTCAACTCCATCTCGAGCGCCGTCTCCGGCTTCTTTGACCCGAACATGGAGCACACCGTGAGCCTCTTCGGCGGCGACTACTCCATCGCCGTGGTCATCGGCGGCCTGGTGACCGCCGTACTGGCCGGCCTTGTCATCATCGGCGGCATCAAGCGCATCGCCTCCGTGGCCGAGCGCGTCGTGCCCGCCATGGTCGTGCTGTTCCTGGCGTTCTCCTGCCTGCTCATCATCTTCAACATCACGAAGATCCCGGCCGCCCTCGTGACCATCGTCTCCTCCGCCTTCGGCCTGCAGGC
>DVLD01000060.1 GCA_018715725.1 Candidatus Aveggerthella excrementigallinarum | reverse complement strand
CGCCGACCTCATCCTCGTCATCAACGGGGGCGACATCGTCGAGCAGGGAACCCACGAGGAGCTGCTTGCCGCCGACGGCTTCTACGCGGGGTTGTACAACGCGCAGTTCGCGAAAGAGGGCGCCGTCGGAGACGACGAGCTGTAGGCGCAGGTGGCCGCGGTCGCGCGCGGGGCGCGGGGCCGCGGCTGCGCGCGCCCGGCAGGGGCGCTTGCCCCTTTTCGCGGGCACTGCGCTATAATGAACGAGTTTTTTTCGTCGATTTCGAAGGAAGCTCCGTGGGAGACACTGACAACGCAAGCGCTCAGCCGCTTTCCGAGCGCGAGGGCAAGACGCCGGTCGAGCTGGCGGTCTTCGACTTCGACGGCACGAGCATCACGGGCAACTCCCCGGTCCTGCTCGTGCGCCATCTGGTGCGCCGTCGCATGCTGAAGGTGTCGGTCATCGCGCGCATCCTCCTGTGGGCCGCCTGCTACAAGCTGCGCTTGCCGCAGAGCGAGTCGTGGGTGCGCGGCCTGGTCTTTCGCGCCTTCGCCGGCAAGCCCAAGGGCGAAGTCGACGCTTACCTGCGCGATTTCTACGACAACGCCATCGCCTGCCGCTTCCGCGACGAGGCGGACGCGGCCATGCGCCAACACCAGGCGGAGGGGCGCGTGGTGCTCGTGGTGTCCGCCACGTTCGAGCCCATCGTCGCCCGCGCGCACGAGCGCCATCCGTTCGATTTCCAGGTCTCGACCGGCATGGAGGTGGACGAGGAGGGCAACTACACCTGCCGCGTCCTCGGCGAGCCGGTGGAGGGCGACGAGAAGCCCCGCGCCATCGCGCGCTTCGCGAACGAGCGCTACGGCAAAGGCAATTGGGTGGTGTCCTACGCGTACGGCGACCACCACTCCGACCGCCCCATGCTCTCGCTGGCGAAATGCGCCGTGGCCGTCTGCCCCGATCGCCCGCTGCGCCGCACGGCGCGCCGCGAAGGCTGGCAGATCGCCGATTGGGAGTGACCTCGCGCGCTCGGACGCCGCCCCCCGGATGCCGCCCCCCGGACGCCGCCTGTGGCGTGCAGGGGGAAATTGTAGCGGGGACGTGTCATTTCCTTCATTTTTGCCCCGAATTCGCAACGAGGCTCGTCAGCCGCATCGCGCCTCTACTAGAATAATGGGAAAACAAGCTAGAGCACGAAAGGAAGGTGGGCGCATGTTCGACGGAAACGAGACGCACGGCTCACCGAGCCAGAGCGACAACGTGAACGAGAACGCCGTCAAACGCTACCTGAACCTGGCCGAGGAGGCGGTCTCCCAAGGAGACGCCGTGCTCGGCATGCACCTGTACCTTGCCGCGTTCGAGCAAGCGACGAAGGGGTCGTTCGAGCCCGACGAAGCGGCGCTCGAGGGCCTGCGCCGTGCGTGGGAGCTGGCCTGCCGCACGAAGGAGCGCTCGCTTGCCGAGTACATCTTCGAGCGCATGGAGCCTTACGTGGACTCCCAGGAGTCCATGCGCTGCGCCGAGGAGCTGCAGCGCCTGGCGCTTGACAAGCTCGAGGAGTTCGGGCTGTCGCGCGAAGACATCGAGGACATGGCGGAGATGATCTCCGACGACTTCCTGGGCTTGAGCTCAGGGTCGCCGCAGGTCAAGCTGGAGAGCGCAACGGGCGCCTTCGCGCCGTCGCTTCTGCGCCTGCCCAAGCCCAAGCCGAAGGAGGAGGCAGGCGAAGAGGGCGCGCGGTCCGATGAAGCGGCCGAGCGACAGCAGACGGCCACGCCGTCCCTGGAGCGCGTCACCTACCAGGACCTGCACGGCTACCATGCCGCCATCGCCACCATGCGCACGCTCGGCATCGGCATGCAGAAGGACGAGCAGTACCAGTCCTTCGTCAAGATGCTCAACGAGCGCCACGGCATCGACCGGGTCTCCGCCAGCAGCACGTACCTGTTCACGTGCGAAGCGCGCGAGGACGCGAACCAGTTCATGCACGCCACCATGGGCGAGCTGGGCCTGCCCGCCGTCCGCATGACCATGGAGGAGGGTCCGCAGGGCGCGCCGGTGCTGTGCGTCATGGCGTCGCCCGACGCGCAGCCGCGCTTCGGCTGGGGCCGCCACCCGTTCGATTCCCCGGGCGTGCTCTTGCTCGAGGACATCGACCTGTGGGTTGCGCCCCTCTCCGACGACGAGGACGAGGCCGAAGAGTTCCCGATGCAGAACCTCTCGCGCGGTGCGCGCGAGGCCATCAACGCCATCCATTTCGCGGTGCGCAATCCCGACGTGCACGTGCTCGTCTCGGCGGCGCGCGAGGAGGACGTGGCCGACTTCTTCTACGAGCTGCTCGAGCCCGTCCAGCCCATTCCCATCGCCCCGCCCACCATGCAGGAGCGCATCGACATCTGGACCGACATCGAGCGCAGCCATCCCTCGGTGCGCGGGCTCGACATGGTCGATTTGGTGCGCCTCTCGGCCAACATGGCGCGCTACGACATCTACATGGCCGCGCAGGAGGCGCTCGAAGAGGCGTACAAGACGAGCCTGGTGCGCAATTCGTACGTGCCCGTGACGCGCGAGAACATGTTCGACAAGCTGGCGGCGTACCAGCCGCTCGACTCCGCCGAGTATCGCCAGCTCGAGGAGGCCGTCGTGGGGGACTTCCGCGCCGAGCTCTCCCACGTGGACGACATCCTGAAGGGCGGGAGGTAGAACCATGGAAGTCTCTCGTCGGTGCGACTACGCGTGCCGCATCCTGCGCGCCGCGAGCAAGCGCTCGGAAGGCTACGTCTCCATCGCCGAAATAGCCGAGGAGGAGAGCATTCCGTACGCGTTCGCGCGCAGCATCCAGCACGATTTGACTTCGGCCGGCTTCATCGTGACCGCGCGCGGCGCGCGCGGCGGCCTTGCGCTGCGCTGCGACCTCGAGAAAGTGACGCTGCTCGACCTGGTGCAGGCGCTGCAGGGGCCGGCGAGCGTCTCGCAGTGCGCCAACGACCCGTCCACGTGCGCGCTGCAGCCTTCCTGCGTGTTCAACCGCGTGTGGCAGGGGGCCGACCGCATCCTGTACGCGTACTTCTCTAGCATCACGCTCGGGAGGCTGTTCGAGCAGGGCGGCGAGCTGCCCATCGTCAAGCAGGCCATGAGCCTGGGCACCGACGGCATCGGCGGTTTCGTCGACTCGCTTGGTTCCGAGATGGCCTCGTCCGAAGGCTCCGGCGTGCCGAGTAGTGCGTGCGAAGCGTGCGGCTCGACGCTGCTCGGCTCGCTTTTGTCCGAGCCGGCGCCGTGCGAGGCGTGCGTGCCGGCAGGGGAGCGCCGTGCTGAGTAGCCGGCTCGCGCGATTCGTCGAAGACGTCTGGG
>DVLD01000059.1 GCA_018715725.1 Candidatus Aveggerthella excrementigallinarum | reverse complement strand
CGCCAGGAGCTCGCGCGCGAGCGCGACTCCGTGGAGCTCATCGCCTCGGAGAACTTCACGTCGCCCGCCGTGCTCGAGGCCGTGGGCAGCGTGCTCACGAACAAGTACGCCGAGGGCTATCCGGGCAAGCGCTACTACGGCGGTTGCGAGAAGGTCGACCTCGTGGAGGACTTGGCCCGCGACCGCGCGTGCGAGCTGTTCGGCGCCGGCTTCGCGAACGTCCAGCCCCATTCGGGCGCCCAGGCGAACTTCGCCGCGTACACGTCCATCATCGAGCTGGGCGACAAGGTGCTCGGCATGAGCCTTGACCAGGGCGGCCACCTCACGCACGGCTCGCCGGTCAACTTCTCGGGCAAGTTCTACGAGTTCCATGCCTACGGCCTCGACCCGGAGACCGAGACCATCGACTACGACGAGATGGAGCGCCTGGCGAAGGAGATTCGCCCGAAGCTCATCGTGGGCGGCGCGAGCGCCTACCCGCGCACCATCGACTTCAAGCGCATGCGCGAGATCGCCGACGAAGTGGGCGCCTACTTCATGGTGGACATGGCGCACATCGCCGGCCTCGTGGCCACGGGCGCGCACCCGAGCCCGGTGCCGTACGCGCACATCACCACCACGACGACGCACAAGACCCTGCGCGGCCCGCGCGGCGGCCTCATCCTCACCAACGACGAGGCGCTCTACAAGAAGATCAACTCCGCCGTGTTCCCCGGCGCCCAGGGCGGCCCGCTCATGCACGTCATCGCCGGCAAGGCCGTCGCCTTCGGCGAGGCGCTGCAGCCGTCCTTCAAGGAGTACATCGACCATGTGGTCGAGAACGCCCGCACGCTGGGCGAGGGCATGAAAGACGGCGGCCTGCGCCTGGTCTCCGGCGGCACCGACAATCACCTGTGCCTTGTCGACCTCACGCCGGCGGACGTCACCGGCAAGGACGCCGAGAAGCTGCTCGAGACCGTGGGCCTCACGGTCAACAAGAACTCCATCCCCAACGAGCCGCGCTCCCCGTTCGTCACGAGCGGCATCCGCGTGGGCTCCCCGGCGGGCACCACGCGCGGCCTGAACGCGGAGGAGTTCTACACGGTGGGCGAGTGCATCGCCGCTGCCGTGTTCGCTGCCGGCGACGAGGCGAAGCTCGCCGACATCCGTGCGAAGGTCCAGTCCATCATCGACGCGCACCCGCTCTACCCGGAGTTCGATTACTAGGATGAGGAAAAGCGGCAGTCGCTTTTCCTCGTGAGAGCAGCTGGCTCAGCACAACGGCTCGCATCGTGACCAAGGTGCGAGCCGTTTGCGTGCTGTGACGCCGTCTGCCGCTGGGGGAAGCGACCGTCCGTTTCCCGTCGGCGGAAGCCCGGCCATGCCTTTTCGCTTTGTTCTACAATGGCGAAAACCTGATGGAAGGGGACACCATGCAACTCGGCATCGAACGGCCTTCGTGGGACGAGTACTTCATGACGTTGGCGCACGAAGTGGCCACGCGCACCACGTGCCTGCGTCGTGCGGTGGGCGCCATTATCGTGAAGGACCGCCGTATCTTGGCGACGGGCTACAACGGCGTGCCCACCGGGCTGCGCCATTGCGCCGAGACCGGGTGCTTGCGCCAGCAGCTGGGTGTGCCCTCGGGTCAACGGCATGAGATCTGCCGCGGCCTGCACGCCGAGCAGAACGCCATCATCCAGGCGGCGCGCTACGGCATCAACATCACAGGCGCGTCCATCTACATCACGACGCAGCCGTGCGTGGTGTGCGCGAAAATGCTCATCAACGCCGGCATCACCGAGATCGTCTATCAGAACCCGTATCCTGACGAGTTGGCCATGTCGCTGCTCGAGGAAGCGGGCATTGCGCTGCGCGTGTACGAGCTGGAGCACAAAACGACCGATGACCCCCGCACGCCGGAGGTGTAGGGCGGGCGCATCGCGCGGGCGTGCCGCCCGCGTTCTCGCATCACCATCAGTGCGCATAACGAGCGTGTGCGCATCGACCGTTCGCCGGTCGTTGTGCGCCGCTCGTTTTTTCGCATGAGCGCGGTTCGCTCGCTGACATGCGCCGTTGGCTGAAGCGCCTCAAAGCCCGCGAAATGCACGACGCATCATGCTTTTCGTATGAGGTGAGCCGTTTATGCAAAATCTCCGCGATCGGGCGGAGCATCGCCCTCCGCGGGTGAGCGAGCGTGCGCACCTCGTGCGAAAAGCCCCAAAAAGGGGATTGTGTGAGAATCCCATCAGGTCAAATAGCCATATTTGGGGTAGGAAACGCTTCGGGAACCTCGTATTATCAACGTTCAAACCGCCTTCGCCCACGAATGCGCGACGCTGGCGAAAAACTTTCTGGAAATTTGCATACAGTTCGGTAACTTCCGGTATGATTACCGACGGCTTGTAAACGGAGGCGCACCACTGCGCCCACGGACAGAAGAAAGCAGGACATGGTTGTAGCTGCGCTGCTCGGCGCCGTCGCCGGGATTTTGGGCTTCCTGCCTTTGCTCGGCTCGCTGGCGCTTTCCAAGCGCGTGACCAGCACGAGCAACCTGAGCCATGCGACCTCGCTGTTGCTCGGCGTCTTCGGCTCGTTGCTCGTCCTTGCCCTCACGGCCTTCCTCTGCGTCACTCTGGCGCGTGACCTGGCCCTTCCGTTCGTCCTGGCAGAGGCCCTCGCGCTGTGCGTCGCGGCCGTCGCCTTCGGCGTTGTCAAGCTGGTGAGGAAATAGAGCGGAAAGGCAGCATCAACGTGAATCCTTTGGAGACCCTTGCGAACGAAGTGCCCCATCTGCAGCATTCGTTCGATTCGGCGTTCGTGTTCGGTCCGGTCACCCAGTACGTGTTCTGGATGGCAATCTGCTTGGCGCTCACGCTTATCGTGGTTCTGGTGGCGGGACGCAAGCTCAAGCTGGTTCCGCACAACAAGTTCGTGAACATGGTCGAGTACGGCTATGAGTTCGTTCGCAAGGACATGGGCGAGAACGCCATCGGCCACGGGTACCAGAAGCACATCCCGTTCCTGGCCACGCTGTTCTTCTTCATCCTGATCTCGAACGTGGTCGGCCTGATCCCTGGCTGCAAGACCCCGACGGGCACCATCTCCGTCACCTGGGCGCTCGCCCTCATCTCGTTCGTGTACTTCAACTATTACGGCATCAAGGCGCGCGGCGGCCTGGGCTACCTCAAGTCCATCGCCCCGTCCGGCCTGCCGAAGGTCATGGTGCCGGTCATCTGGTTCTTCGAGTTCATCTCGCTCGTGCTGCGCCTGCTGACCCTGGCCGTCCGACTCTACGGCAACATGTTCGCCGGCCACATGGTCCTCGGCATCTTCGCGCTCGCCACGAGCGTCTTCATCACCTCCGCCGCCCAGAACGTCGCCTTCGGCGCCGTGAGCGTCGGCTGGTTCGCGCTGCTCATCGCCATGTACGCCCTGGAATGCCTGGTCGCGTTCCTGCAGGCGTACGTGTTCACCATCCTGTCGGCCGTCTACGTCTCGCTCGCCACGTCCGAGCACTAAGCGGTCGCCCCGCCGCCGGGCAGGCGGCCCGATTCGGTAATCAGCCGGCATGCCGGTTGGTTGATAGGTAGTAGGTTCGGGGAAAGGCCCCGGACCGTTCGAAGGAGGAAAAGTGGATATCACCCTGGTACTCTCTGCACTGAAGGTCGTCGGCTATGGCCTTGGCGCTATCGGCCCTGGCATCGGCATCGGCATCGCCTGCTACGGCTGCTGCGTCGCCACCGCGCGCCAGCCCGAACTGCAGGGTCGTCTGTTCACCAACTTCATCATCGGCGCTGCTCTCGCCGAGGCGCTGGCCCTCATCGGCTTCGTTCTGACCTTCATCCTCTAATCCGAGTCTTGTTCGGTAGACACACCGCACCAAGGCTGGAAGGAGGAAAGAACGTGATTGCACACAGCAAAGCAAAGCGCGCTGCCGTTCGCGCGGGCGGGGTCCTCGCCGGCTCCTTCGCCCTGACGGCCGCGTTCCCGGCGCTCGCGTTCGCGGCGGAGGAGGAGGCCTCTGGCGGCATCTCCGCGATCCTGCCCGATCCGGTCGAGTTCGTGCCGATGCTCATCGCCTTCCTCATCCTGCTGGCGATCCTCGCCAAGTTCGGCTGGCCGCTGTTCGCGGGCATGCTGGACAAGCGCGAGAACGCCATCAAGGACTCGCTTGAGAAGGCGGAGAGCGCGCGCGTCGAGTCCGAGCGCGCGCTGGCCGAGTACAAGGCCCAGCTGGAAGACGCGAAGGCTCAGGCTGCGCAGATCGTGGCCGACGCCAAGCAGACCGGCGAGGCCGTCAAGGCCGACATCACGGCGAAGGCGCAGGCCGAAGCCGAGCAGATGATCGCGAAGGCGCGCGTCGCCATCGAAGCCGAGAAGCAGGCCGCCGTGGCCGACCTCCAGGCTTCCGTTGCCGACACGTCCATCGCGGTCGCGTCCCGCCTTATCGGGCAGGACCTCTCGGACGACGAGCATCGCGCCATCATCGCCCGTTACGTGAACGAGGCAGGTAGCTTCAATGCCAACTAATCGTCTCGTCATCAAAGAAACCGTCGACACGTACGCGCAGGTCCTGCTGGACGCGGCGAACGCCGCTGGCGGCCAGGAAGCTGTCCTGGAAGTGCGCGACCAGCTCGAAGTGGTCACGAAGGCGCTTCGCTCCAACATCGACCTGCAGGTCGCGCTCGCGGAGAAGGCCTACACGCCCGAACAGCGCGAGGAGCTCGTTCGCAACGTGTTCACGGGCATGCACCCCGCGCTCGTTGACGTGCTGCTGGTCATGTCCGAGCGCGACGACCTGGAGCTGGCGAACCGCGTGTACGCCGCTTTCGACGGGCTGATCGAGGAGAAGCTCGGCGTGGTGGTGGTCGACGTGACCACCGCGGTTCCGCTCGACGACGCGCTGCGCGAGACGATTTCGAACAAGGCAGCCCAAGACCTGGGCAAGAAGGTCGTGCTGCGCGAGCGGGTGGACAAGTCCATCCTCGGCGGCATCATCATGAGCGCCTCTGGCAGGCGCATCGACGCAAGCATCGCGACGCAGCTTGACACTGCGCGTACCGTGCTCAAGACGACTACAGATGGAGGTGAATGCTAGTGACTGAAATCACCGCACAGTCCATTGACGAGGCCCTGCGCAAGCAGCTTGACGCGCTCAGCATGAGCGTCGAGTCCCGCGAGGTCGGCACGGTCATCCAGGTCGGCGACGGCATCGCGCGCGTCGACGGCCTGCGAGGCGCGATGGCAGGCGAGCTCCTTGAGTTCTCCGGCGCCAACGGCAAGACCGTCTACGGCCTGGCTCAGAACCTCGAAGAGGACGAGGTCGGCGCCGTCCTTCTGGGCGATGTCACGGCAATCAAGGAAAACGACCAGGTGCGCACCACCGGTCGTATCGTTGAGGTTCCGTCCGGCAAGGCCATGCTCGGCCGCGTCGTGAACCCGCTTGGCCAGCCTATCGACGGCAAGGGCCCCATCCAGGCCGAGGGCATGCGCCCGGTCGAGTTCAAGGCCCCGGGCGTCCACGCCCGCAAGCCGGTCGAGGAGCCCATGCAGACGGGCATCCTGGCTGTTGACTCGATGATTCCGATCGGCCGCGGCCAGCGCGAGCTGATCATTGGCGACCGCCAGACGGGCAAGTCCGCTATCGCGGTCGACGCCATCATCAACCAGAAGAACGAAGACGTGATCTGCATCTACGTCGCCATCGGCCAGAAGGCGTCCACGGTCGCCGGCATCGTTGAGACGCTCGAGCGCCACGGCGCGATGGACAAGACCATCGTCGTCGCCGCCACCGCGTCCGACTCCGCGCCGCTGCAGTACATCGCCCCGATGGCGGGCGCCGCCATGGGCGAGTACTTCATCTACACCGGCGAAGACGGCCAGCCGGCCGGCCCCGAGAACCCGGGCCGTCACGTGCTCATCGTCTACGACGACCTGTCCAAGCAGGCTGTCGCGTACCGTCAGATGTCCCTGACCCTGCGCCGCCCGCCGGGACGCGAGGCGTACCCGGGCGACGTCTTCTACCTGCACTCCCGCCTGCTGGAGCGCGCGGTCAAGATGTCCGACGAGAACGGCGGCGGCTCCATGACCGCCCTGCCGATCATCGAGACGCAGGCTGGCGACGTGTCCGCCTACATCCCGACGAACGTCATCTCCATCACCGACGGTCAGATCTACCTGCAGACCGACCTCTTCTACCAGGGCCAGCGCCCGGCAGTCAACGTGGGCATCTCCGTGTCCCGCGTCGGCGGCTCCGCGCAGGTCAAGGCCATGAAGCAGGTCGCCGGCTCGCTGCGTCTGGACCTCGCGTCCTACAACGAGCTGCAAGCCTTCACCCAGTTCGGCTCCGATCTGGACAAGGCCACGCAGGACCAGCTGACCCGCGGCGCGCGCATGACCGAGCTGCTCAAGCAGGGCCGCTACGTGCCGATGCCGGTGTGGGACCAGGCCATCGCCATCTACGCCGGCTCCGAGGGCTTCCTCGACGACCTGCCGGTGCAGGACGTGGTTCGCTTCCGCGGCGAGCTGCTTGACTACATGCATGCCTCGAAGCAGGACCTGGTCGACCGTCTCGCCGCCGAGAAGAAGTGGACCGACGACATCAAGGCCGACATGAGCGCTGCCATCGCGGCGTTCAAGACCCAGTTCTCCACTTCCGCAACGGCGTAAAGGACCACGAACATGCCCAACCTTCACGACATAGAACGGCGTATCAACTCCGTCAACTCGACGAAGAAGATCACGCGCACCATGGAGATGGTGGCGGCCGCCAAAATCCGCTTCGCCAGCGAGCGAGTGGAGAAGGCCACGCCGTACTCCGACTCCATGGCCGAGATGTTGGCGGACGTGGCCACGCGCGTGGGCGGCGCCGAGAACGCGCTTCTCAAGAAGCATGACGAGGTGAAGAACGTGCTGCTGGTCGTCATGGTGTCAGACCGCGGTCTGGCCGGCGGCTTCAACAGCAACATCCTTCGCGAGGCCGAACACCTCATGAAGGCGAAGGCCGCCGAAGGCGCCCAGTGCCATGTGGTCGCCTGCGGCAAGAAGGCCATCGGCTACTTCACCTACCGCAACGTCACGCCGGTGCTCGAGTTCGCGGGCTTGTCCGCGGACCCCACCGTCGAGGAGGCCATGACCATCGCCCAGTACGCCATCTCCGGCTACACGGAGGGCGCGCTCGACGAGGTCGTCCTTCTCTACAACCACCCGAAGAACGCGGCCGAGCAGGTCATGCGCACCGAGATGCTCCTTCCCGTCGACACGAGCGCGCTCGCGCAGGACGGGGAAGGCGCCACGAGCGGCGACGTCGACTTCGAGCCGAGCGCCGAAGCCGTGCTCGATAGCCTGCTGCCGGCCTACGTTCAGACGATGGTCTACCACGCGCTGATCGATTCCGCTGCGGGCGAGCAGGGCGCTCGCCGCAACGCAATGAAGGCGGCTACCGACAACGCCAACGAAATGGCAGAGACACTGACCAGAATGTACAACCGTGTACGCCAAGGCGCCATCACGACCGAGATCAACGAGATCGTGGGCGGCGCTGCGGCTTTGGAGGACTAAATGGCTGAAGAAACCACCACCACGGTCGAGCAGGAGGCGAAGGGACGCATCGTCCGTATCGTCGGCGCCGTCGTGGACGTCGAGTTCCCCCCGGAGAACATGCCGTCCATCTACAACGCGCTGACCGTCAACGCTCAGACCCCCATCGGTGAGGTCAAGACCGTCCTTGAGGTCGAGACCCACCTTCCGGGCGACATGGTCCGCACCGTCGCCATGTCGTCCACCGACGGCCTGGTCCGCGGCCTTCCGGTCGTGGACACCGGCGCCCCGATGAAGATGCCGGTCGGCCAGGCCACCCTGGGCCGCATTTGGAACGTGCTCGGCGAGCCGGTCGACGGCAAGCCGATGCCGGAGAACATCGAGGAGTGGCGTCCGATCCACCATCCGGCGCCCGACTACGACACGCTGACCACGACGACCGAGATCTTCGAGACCGGCATCAAGGTCATCGACCTGATCGAGCCTTACGTCAAGGGCGGCAAGACCGGCCTGTTCGGCGGCGCTGGCGTCGGCAAGACGGTCTGCATCCAGGAGCTCATCAACAACCTCGCCCAGGAGCACGGCGGCACCTCCGTGTTCACGGGCGTCGGCGAGCGCACGCGTGAGGGCACGGACCTCTACCTCGAGATGAGCGAGTCCGGCGTTATCAACAAGACGTGCCTCGTCTACGGCCAGATGAACGAGCCGCCGGGAGCGCGTCTGCGCGTCGGCCTGGCCGGCCTGACCGAGGCGGAGTACTTCCGCGATCAGGGCCAGGACGTGCTGCTGTTCATCGACAACATCTTCCGCTTTTCGCAGGCTGGCTCCGAGGTGTCCGCACTCCTCGGCCGTATGCCCTCCGCCGTTGGCTACCAGCCCACGCTGGCCACCGAGATGGGCGACCTGCAGGAGCGCATCACGTCCACCGAGACGGGCTCCATCACGTCCGTTCAGGCCGTCTACGTTCCCGCTGACGACCTGACCGACCCCGCGCCCGCCACCACGTTCACGCACCTTGACGCGAAGACGGTTCTGTCCCGCTCCATCGCCGAGCTGGGCATCTATCCGGCCGTCGACCCGCTGGACTCCACGTCCCGCGCGCTCGACCCGGAGATCGTCGGCGAGGAGCACTATCGCGTGGCCGTGGGCGTGCAGCAGATCCTGCAGCAGTACCGCGACCTGCAGGACATCATCGCCATCCTCGGCATGGACGAGCTTTCCGAGGACCAGAAGCTCGTCGTCAACCGCGCGCGCAAGATCCAGAAGTTCCTGGGTCAGCCGTTCCACGTGGCCGAGCAGTTCACGGGCAACCCGGGCAAGTACGTCAAGCTCGAGGACACCGTGCGCTCCTTCGCCGAGGTGCTCGACGGCAAGTGCGACCACATCCCCGAGCAGTGCTTCGTGTACAAGGGCGCTATCGAGGACGTGTACGCGGCGTACGAGGAAATGAAGGAAAAGGAAGCGAAATAATGTCCAGCCTTTCTTGCGACATCGTCACTCCCGAAGCCAAGCTCCTGTCCGAGGACTTCTACATGGTCATCGTCCCCGGCGTCGAGGGCGAGATGGGCTTCCTGCAGGGCCATGCGCCGCTCGTGTCCGCCTTGGCGGACGGCACGGTGCGCCTGCACAAGGAAGCGGGCGACAAGGAGCGTGCCATCGCCCTCCAGGGCGGGTACGTGGAGGTCACCGGCGAAAAGGTGATCATCCTTGCCAACCGAGCCTGCGCGGTGGAGGACATCGACGTCGAGGCAGTGCGCGCCGAGCGCGAGGAGGCCCTCCATCACCTGGAGCAGCTGTCCGCTGACGACGCCGGTCGTCCGACGCTCGAAGCAGCTCTCGCTTGGTGCGACCTGCGCCTGAAGGCTGTCGCGTAAGCGTCAAAGACGGAGATGCCGTCTGGCGGCTTCGGCCGTCCGATCGCAGCGCACCACCTACCTATCAACCGAAAAGGCCCGTCATACGACGGGCCTTTTTGCGTCTGCGGGAGGGCGTCCCCCGAAACCCGCGAATCACCATGCTTTGTTCGCTGTCCGCCCGCGCGCCGGCTGCTATGATGGTGGGCTGAACAACCCGGCGGGCGCAGCCCGCCACCACCTGAGCGAAAAGCGGACTAGAGGCGCATCATGGCATTCGTACACTTGCACAACCATACTGAATACTCTCTGCTCGACGGCGCAACGCACGTGAAGGACATGGTCCGGCGCGCGGCCGAGCTGGGCATGCCCGCCGTGGCCATCACCGACCACGGCGTCATGAGCGGCGTGCCGGAGTTGGCCGACGCGTGCGCGGCGGTCAAGAAAGAGACGGGCAAGGACGTCAAGCCCATCTACGGCTGCGAGGTCTACTTCACCGACGACGAGAGCCTGCGCACCGACATCAAGCCGCGCCTGTATCACCTGCTGCTGCTGGCGAAGACGAACGAGGGCTACCACAACCTCGTGCGCCTCGTGTCGGAGTCGCACGTGGGCCGCCAGCTCCTCGACGAGGACGGCAACCCCCTGCGCGACGAGCACGGCGAGGTCTACACGCGCAACTTCTACTACAAGCCGCGCACCACGCTCTCCATGCTGCAACGTTACGGCAAGGGCATCATCGGCTCGAGCGCCTGTATCGCCGGCATCATCCCCAAGCTGCTCGACAACCGCCAGTTCGACGAGGCGGTCACGTGGGCGAAGAAGTTCGCCGCGTGCTTCGAGCCGGGCGACTTCTACATCGAGCTGCAGAACCAGGGCATCATGACCGATGCCGGCTTCACGCAGACCCAGCTCAACGAGCAGCTCACGAAGCTGGCGAACGAGTGCGGCCTCAAGACCATCGCCACGAACGACTTCCACTACCTCACGCAGGAGGACGCGCGCGCCCAGGACATCATGCTGTGCATCGGCACGAGCTCCACCTTCGACGACCCGAACCGCATGCGTTTCGCGAACGACCAGTTCTACATGAAGACCGAAGAGGAGATGCGCGAGGCGCTGCGCGATTTCCCGGAGGCGTGCGACAACACCGTCGAGCTGGCCGAGAAGTGCAACGTGGAGCTGGAGCGCGACTCCATCCTTCCGCGCTTCCCGCTGCCCGAGGGCGAAACGGACGAGAGCTATTTCCGCAAGCAGATCGAGAAGGGCCTCCACCGTCGCTATGGCGACGAGATCCCGCAAGAGGTGTGGGATCGCTACGAGCACGAGGCGGGCATCATCATCCAGCAAGGCTTCCCAGCGTACTTCCTCATCGTGCAGGAGTACATCAACTGGGCGAAGAGCCAGGGTATCGGCGTCGGCCCGGGCCGTGGCTCCGCCGCAGGCTCGCTCGTGGCGTACGCCATGGGCATCACCGACATCGAGCCGCTCACGAACGGCCTGCTGTTCGAGCGATTCCTTTCTCCCGAGCGCGTGGAGATGCCCGATATCGACGTCGACTTCGAGGATGAGCGCCGCCAGGAGGTCATCGACCACGTGCGCGAGGTGTACGGCGAAGACCACGTGGCGGGCGTCATCACGTTCGGCAAGCTCCAGGCGAAGAACGCCATCCGCGACGCCGCGCGCGTGCTGGGCTATCCCTACGGCGTGGGCGACAAGATCTCCAAGCTCGTGGGCGACGAGCTGGGCATCACCATCCAGCAAGCGCTCGACACGAACCCGGACCTCAAGAAGGCCTACGACACCGAAGAGGATTCGAAGGCCGTCATCGACGCGGCGCTCTCCATCGAAGGCCACGTGCGCGGCGAGGGCGTGCACGCCTGCGCCACCATCATCTGCCGTGACCCCATGAGCGACCACGTGCCCATGAAGCGCGACACCAAGGGTGGCGGCATCATCACGCAGTACGACGGCCACTACACGCCGGACCTTGGCCTGCTCAAGATGGACTTCCTGGGCCTGCGCACGCTCGGCGTGATCAGCCGCGCCTGCCGCAACATCAAAGAGCGCTACGGCGTGGAGATCGTGCCCGACCAGATCCCCATCGACGACGAGAAGGCCTTCGACCTCATGTGCGGCGAAGGCTCCATGGACGGCCTGTTCCAGGTGGAGTCGGCGCTGTACGTGAGCCTGTTCGCGCGCATGAAGCCGCGCGCGTTCTCCGACGTCGTCGCGTCCATCGCGCTCAACCGCCCGGGCCCGCTCGAGAACGGCTTCGTCGACCTGTACGTCGACCGCCGCCAGGGCAAAAAGCCCGTGAGCTACTACGACGACCGTTTGAAGCCCGTGCTGGAGGAAACGTACGGCACGATCGTCTACCAAGAGCAGATCATGCAGATCTCCATGGTCATGAGCGGCTTCTCCGCCGGCAAGGCAGACCGCCTGCGCAAGGCCATGGGCAAGAAGAAGATCGACGTCATGATGCAGCTCAAGGACGACTGGTGCAACGGCGCGGTGGAGAACGGCTTCTCGCTCGAGATTGCCCAGCGCATCTGGAGCGACGCGGAGGAGTTCGCGAAGTACGCGTTCAACAAGTCGCACTCGGCGGCCTACGCCGTGCTCGTCATGCGCACGGCGTACCTGAAGGCGCACTATCCGTACGAGTACATGGCGGCCGTGCTGTCGTCCTACATGGGAAACTCCGACCGCCTCATCAAATACATCGCCAGCTGCAACCACACGGGCATTCCCGTCCTGCCGCCTGACATCAACTCGTCCAATCTGGAGTTCACGCCCACCGACGAGGGCGTGCGCTTCGGCCTGGCCGGCGTGCGCGGCGTGGGCGAGAAGGTGGCCGAGGAGATGATCGCCGAGCGCAACCGCGGAGGCCGCTTCAAGAGCCTGCACGACTTCGTGAACCGTGTGGACGCGAAGTGCTACAACCGCAAGACGCTCGAGGCGCTCGTGAAGGCGGGTGCGTTCGATTCGACGAACTACACGCGCAAGCAGTGCATGTACTTCATCGAAGAGACGCCGTTGCTCGAGTCCGCCTCGAAGCGCCAGAAAGACCGCGATGCCGGTCAGGTCAGCATGTTCGACCTGTTCGCCGACGTGCCTGACAGTGGCTTCGAGGAGGACGTGCCCGAGCCGGACGGCGTGGAGTGGGACACGCGCACGCTCTTGTCCTACGAGAAGGAGATTCTGAAGATCTACGTTTCCGGCCATCCGCTCGGCCCCTATGAGGCCGCCATCTCGCGCATGACGAAGTTCCAGCTGGGCGATTTGGCCGAGCGCACGAAGGAGATTCCGTCCGCCACGTTCGTGGGCCTCGTCACCGGCGTGTCCACGCGCATCACGAAGCGCGGCACGAAGATGGCGAACTTCACGCTCGAGGACACCACGGGCCATATCGAGTGCGTCTGCTTCAAGTACGAGGATTTCGCCGAAGCCTTGGTGGACGACGCCATCGTGAAGGTGAAAGGGAAGTTCGAGCACTCCGACCGTGGCAACCAGATTCTCGCTTTCGAGGTGGAGCCGTTGGAGCTGGCGGGCATGGCGAATGCGGCGCCGCAGCGCTTGACGCTCAACCTGTCATCGAGCATGTTCGGGCAGACGGCGTCTCTGCGCCTGAACCGCATCCTGAGGGCGCATCCGGGGCACGATGGCGTCGTGCTCGTGGTGCACCAGTCTGACGGCCGCACGTTCCGCGCCGAGCTGCCCTTGCAGGTGGACTCGCGCAACACCATCATGCTCTCGGAGCTCTACGACCTGTTCGGCGCTCCGGTGTGGATGGCATCGTAGGTGGGCGCCATGACGGTACCGGAGCGTCCCTGCTTGGAGCAGCGCGCCGCCGAGGCGCGCGCGGCGGGATTCGACCGCACCCTTTCGCTTACCGTGGCATACCAGGGCGCGGCGTTTTCTGGGTTCGCCCGCCAGCAGGAGGCGCACCTGACCACCGTGCAGGGGGAGTTGGAGCACGCCCTCTCGCTGCTGTTGAAGCGCGAGGTCAAGACGGTGTGCGCCGGGCGCACGGACGCTGGCGTGCATGCGCGCGCCCAGGTGGTGAGCTTTGACGCCACGAGCGAAGAGCTGGAAGGCCGCGAGCTGCGGCGTCTGCAGCGCTCGCTCAACGCGCTCACGCACGAGGATGTGTCCATCACGGCGGTGGAGGAGCGACCGCTCGGTTTCTCGGCGCGCTTCGACGCGCTTTGGCGCGAATACCACTACCACATCAGCACCGAGGCCGCGCGCCCGGTGCTCGTGGCGCCGCTCGTATGGCACCTGGGCGGTGGCGCGCTCGACCTGGACGCCATGCGAGCAGGCGCCGCCTTCCTCAAGGGCGAGCACGACTTCAAGAGCTTCTGCCTCGCGGCGTCAGCGGTGGGGAAATCCACCGTGCGCGACGTGCGCGAGCTCGAGGTCTATCAGGAAGAGATCGTTGGCTGCCCGGTCGTCACGGTGCGCGTGGTGGGGAGCGCGTTTTTGCACTCCATGGTGCGCACCATCGTGGGCACGCTTGTGACCGTGGGACGCGGGCGGCAGGACGCGGCGTGGGTGCGCCAGGTGCTCGAAGCGCGCGAGCGCGCGGCGGCGGGGGAGAACGCCCCGGCGTCCGGCCTCGTGTTCTGGCGCGTGGGCTACCCGGACGAATGCGCTCCGCTGCGCTCGTCCGCCGGGTCGTGCGTGCCGGCGGGCATGGGCGACAACGCGCGTCAGGCTGCTTGCGCGCCCGATGGCGTGCGCTCGTCAGGTGATGCGCCCTCGAGCGATCGGGCGTAAGGGTCTGCGGTGGCGAAGCGGTATTACACGTACGAGGCGCGCGCCGAGGGCTTCATAAGTCCGCGGGCGGCGGCGGAGCGCGCCCGTTCGGCGGAGCGCGAGCGGAGCGAAAGCGAGCGTCGCTCGAGCGCAACGCACGAAACGCGTGCGAGCGCGCAGCGTCGAAGCGAGGTTCGCTCGGGGGTCGAGCGTGCGGTGCGTTCGCACGCGCGCGCCATGTTGCAACCTGAGCATTCCTGCGCGCACGCCGCCCGTCCCCTCGCGCTCAGCAAGCTCACACACCTCTATGAAAGCCGCGACCGCCGACTCGTCGTATTCGAGGACGCGCGCGGTCACGTGGCGGCCGTCAAGGCGGAGCGCTTAGCGTAGCGCGGCGTCCGGGGCGCGTTGGGCCTCTGCTTTTGCTCCTGCATCCAGGGGGTGTTTAGCACGGCCGTTACTGGCGTGTCCGAACAACGCGGCGGGCGCAGCCCGTGAGCTACGCCCGCCGTACCTGGGTGAATTCGCTCGTTTTCGCTATCCCGCCGCCGCGCTCGCGCTACTCCGCCGTCGCGTATCCGTCGGGGTTGTGGCTCTGCCAGTTCCAGCTGTCCTCGCACATTTTGTTGAGGTCGAACTGGGCCTCCCAGCCGAAGAGCTCCTTGGCCTTCTTCGGGTCGGCGTAGTTTTCGGCCACGTCGCCGGGGCGACGCGGCTTGATGACGTAAGGAAGCTCCTTGCCGCACGCCTTGCTGAAGGCGCGCACCACGTCGAGCACGCTCGAGCCCACGCCCGTGCCCAGGTTCACGGCCTCCACGCCGGTCTTGCCATCCATCCAGTTCAACGCTGCCACGTGGCCGCGCGCCAGGTCAACCACGTGGATGTAGTCGCGCACGCCCGTGCCATCGTGCGTGTCGTAATCGTTGCCGAACACGCCAACCGCCTCGAGCTTGCCCACGGCCACCTGCGCCACGTACGGCACGAGGTTGTTCGGGATGCCCTTCGGATCCTCGCCGATCAGGCCGCTTTCGTGCGCGCCGATGGGGTTGAAATAGCGCAGGAGCACGACGTTCCACTCCGAGTCGGAGGTGTGCAGGTCTTCCAGAATCTGCTCCACCATCCACTTCGTCCACCCGTACGGGTTGGTCGCAGGCTTCTTCGGTGCGCTCTCGTCCAGCGGCACGCTCTCCGGGTCGCCGTAGACGGTGGCCGAGCTGGAGAACACGATGGACTTGCAGCCATGCTCGCGCATGACCTCGCACAGCACGATGGTGCCCGTGACGTTGTTCTGGTAGTACTCAAGCGGCTTCTGCACGCTTTCGCCCACGGCCTTGAAGCCGGCGAAGTGGATGACCGCGTCGATGGGCTGCTCGTCGAACACGGCCGAGAGCGCTTCTCGATCAAGGATGTTGACCTCGTGGAACGACATGTTGTCAGCGGCGCCCGCTGGCGCTGCGCCTGCTGCCTCGGCGTCGCGCACGATGGTGCGCACGCGGTCGAGCGCCTTCACGCTCGAGTTGGACAGGTCATCCACCACGACCACGCGGTAGCCCGCCTGCAGCAGCTCCACGCAGGTGTGCGAGCCAATGAAGCCGGCGCCGCCGGTCACCAGGATGGTCTTCTGATCGCCCATGACGTTCCTTTCGGTTGATTCTGTGCTGGCGCTGTGGCCGGTCGTCTGAGTCTGTGGGAATTGTATACCATCGCCTTCATGAACGACCAGATACGGCATACCGAAGGCGGCTCTCCAGCGGCGGAGACCGTGCGCACGGGGTGCGGCGGCGCGCGGTCCACGCGCGCAATCGTCCTGTCGTGGGCGGCGGTTGCTGCGTGGGCGGTCTTCATCTTCTGCATGTCGACGAACACCGGCACCAGCCTGGAGCATGGCGGCAGTGTGGTCTCGCAGATTTTCCAGTGGCTGAAGTCCCTGCAAGCGCAGGCGCTCGGTCCGGGCGTCGACGTGGTGAACCCTGCCGCGCACTTCTGCGAGTACGCCGTTTTCGGCGCGCTCTTGGCGAACGCCTGGCGTTTCCTTGCGCCGCTCGGGCACGGTGGGGTGCAAACGGATTGCTGCTCAGTCAATCGCGCCGATGCACGCACTCGGGCACCTGGCGTGCGGGGGTGCGTTTCTTGCGCGCGTTCTCGCGGCAGCCGCTCGAGCGTGCGCGTCTCCTGGCGTGCCGTCCTGCTCGCCGTTGCGTGCGCGAGCCTCTATGGCGTCACCGACGAGCTCCACCAGTATTTCGTCCCGGGCCGTGCATGCGACCCTGCCGACTGGCTTGTCGACACATGCGGCGCCGTCCTCGGTGCCATGCTGCTCAAAGCGCTCGCCAGTTTCTTCGTTGCGCGCACGAAAAAGCGCGCGTAAGGTTTTGCCAGCCTCCTGCAAGATTTCGCCAGATTGCCGTCAAGGCCTGATGGCAACACCGATAAGGTCGAGCGGATACGATGGGCGGACTTTGTCCTGGGAGGTTGCTCATGCGCGTGTTCTTCGGCTTCGATACTGCCGTGGCGTACTGGAGGGGTTTCGTCGGCAGCGACGATGTGTTGCCGAACCCCGTGCGGACGCCGCTCGCTGCACCGGGACTGCCGCAGGTTCGGCGCGTGGAAGAGGCGCTGTGCGAGCTCGGGTTGGGGTTGTCAGGACGCGCGCATGTTCTCACGAGCGAAATCGTGCGGCGCCAAGAGGGCTCCGCGTTCAGAAGCCATGCATGGGGCAGGGAGTATCCATCGGGCTCATTCGTGAAGACGGGACGTGACGTGTTCGTCGAGTCCCCGGAGTTGAGTTTCGTTCGAATTGCTGGTGCGTATCCGATAGCGCGCACGATCAAGTACGGGTGCGAGCTGTGTGGTGGGTACGCATTGTCGCAGACGGATGCGGGGTTCAGGGAGCGTCCAGCGGTGACGACGCCGGATCGCCTGCGTCGCTACGTCCAGCGTGCGGACGGGATACCAGGGGTCAAGACGGCTCGTCGTGCGTGCAAGTATGTGGTGGGCGGGTCGGCGTCTCCTATGGAAACGATCGTGTACCTGCTGCTGTGCTTGCCGTGCGCGCTCGGTGGATACGGGCTGCCTGCTCCGGTGATGAACGCGCGCGTGGTGCTTGAGAAGGGGGTCGCGCGCTACGACTCCACGCGTCGGGTGGTCGGGCGAAGGTACCGCGTATGCGACTTGTATTGGCCAAGCGCTCACGTGGCGATTGAATACGATGGCTTTCGGTACCATGCCACGAAAGAGCGGTTGCGAGCCGACGCGGTGCGCAGGAACGAGCTCGAGGAGCGCGGCGAAATGGTCCTGACGGTGACGGGCGGTCAGGTCGAAGGCTGGAGGGCAATGGAGGTGGTGGCAGGTCAGGTTGCCCGTCGTGTGGGGCATCGCCTCCGCGACCGCGCGCTCGGGACGCCGCCACAGCGGGTCGAGCTCAGGAAAATGCTCCTGTCCTATGCGATCGAGGGCAGAGGCTGACAGGGCATTTGTCCCATTCGCCTTGCCTGTCCCTTGGATTTGCAGCTCGCATCGGGGTTTTTGACCACAATTTCCGTCCAATGCGCGCATTGTGTCCATTATTTCCGTCGACGTGCGAAGCTTGATGCAGTAAGCGAGGGCTGAGCGGGCGTTTTGCCAGAACGATAGGGCGTCCAAAGGGTTGAGGGTCATTTTGCGGGCGCGCTGCGAGACACCAGGCGGAGATTATTGCCAAAAACCTGGAATTCACCTGCAAGATTGACCAAAAAATGCAGCTACGTGTGTTGCGCCGCGCCGAGGAGCGAGCCTTGCGATTCGGAGAACGTCGCGCCACGCTCCAGGGCGTGACGCGCGGGACAGCGAGCCTTACGGCTCAGAGGGCTCCGTGTGCGCTCTGAAAGACGCGCCGTGTGGTGCGGCGGCACGTGGGGCGGGCGCGCCACACTCCAAGCGTAAAAGAGGGGCCCGGCATGCCGGGCCCCT
>DVLD01000058.1 GCA_018715725.1 Candidatus Aveggerthella excrementigallinarum | reverse complement strand
GGCGGGCCTGCCGAGGTTCATGCGGCAGGCCCGCCGTTCGCGTTTCGAGGGCGTTGCCCTCGCGCAGGGGGGCGGGGTGTTTATTCGCCGACAGACTCCCAGGGGGTGATGACCACCTTCAGGCAACCGTTCTTGCGGGATTCGAAGGCGCGGTACGCCTCGAGAATGCGGTTGAGGGGGTAGCGCTCCGAGATAAGGCAGCTCGTGTCGAGCTTGCCGGCCTCGATGAGGGCCAGAGGCTCTTCGAGGCCGTATGCGTCTACGCCACCGGTCTTGAACGTGAGGTTCTTGCCGTACATGAAGGGCAGGGGCAGCGTTTGGTCCTGCTCGTACATGGCGGAAATCACGACCACCGCGTTCGGGCGCGCGATGCGCCAGGCCATCTCGAAGGTGTCCGTGCCGCCCGCGGCCTCCACGACCGCGTCCGCGCCGCGGCCTCCGCTTGCTGCGCGCACGGCCGCTTTGACGGCCGCAATGCCGCCTTCGTGCGGGTTCACCACGATGTCGGCAAGGCCGCGCTCTTGAGCGAGTGCCAACCGCGTGTCGTCCAGGTCAACAGCAACGATGCACGCGGGGTCCTTAAGCCGCGCGCACATCATGGTGGTGAGGCCCACCGGGCCGGCGCCGATGACGGCGACCGTGCTGCCGGGCTCGATTTCGGCGATGCGGGCACCCCACCATCCGGTGGCGAGGATGTCGCCCAGGAACAAGGCGTCCTCGTCGGACACGGTGTCGGGGATGCGCGTGAACGCGTTGTCGGCGAACGGCACGCGAGCGTACTCCGCCTGGCAGCCGTCGATGCGACAGCCAAGCTCCCAGCCGCCGTGCTCGCAGTTGTTCACGAACCCCCGTTGGCAGAAGAAGCACGTTCCGCAGAAAGTCTCGACGTTGACGGCGACGCGGTCGCCTGGAGCGAAATGCGCCACCTGCGCGCCCGTTTCTTCGACGACGCCGACGAACTCGTGCCCGAGCACGGTGTCGGGCACCGCGCGCGGCACCGCGCCATGCATGATGTGCAGATCGCTCGTGCAGATGGTCGAGCGCGTGACGCGCACAATGGCGTCCGTTGGCGAAACGATGGCGGGCTTCGGTCGCTCTTGGAGCGAGATGCCGCCGTTGCCGTCGTGGACCAGTGCCTTCATGGGGCCTCCTTGTCGATAGGGTCGATCGTGCTTTTGCGCCGCGCTGCCGCTCGTCGCATGGCTTCGCTGTGCGCGGGGGCATGGCTGCCTCGCGCACACTGGGGCGAGGGTGAGCGCCGGCTGCGCGGCCGCCATGGCGAGCGGGTTGCCCCGCGCACGCCAAGGCAAGGGCCTTTCGTCAGCTGATACCGAGCAGCCGCCGATAGCGGGCTTCGTCCGCCTCGTTGAACACGTTGAACACGACGGTGGGGGCGGGCTCGTCGCGCGCGTCGCGCTCCGCGAGCCAGGCGCGCACCGTGCCGACGGCAATGTTCGCCGCCTCGTCGGCGGGAAAGCCGAAGACGCCGGTGCTGATGCAGCAGAGGGCGATGGACGCATCCCCTGCATGCGCGGCGGCGTCCAGGCAGCTGCGGTAGCTCGATGCCAGCTGGGCGCGCAGCTGGTCGGTTACCGCGCCGTTCGCGATAGGGCCGACCGTGTGCACCACGTGGCGTGCTGGCAGGTTGTACGCGGGCGTGACCTTTGCCTGGCCGGTGGGCTCGGGATGGCCCTGCTCCGCCATGATGCGCGCGCACTCCAGGCGCAGCTGGATGCCGGCGAAGGTGTGGATGGCGTTGTCGATGCAGTAGTGCAGGGGCGCCCAGCAGCCGGTCATGCCGTCGTTCGCGGCGTTCACGATGGCGTCGGCGGCCAACGTGGTGATATCGCCACGCCAGAGGCGCAATCGCGCGTCCTCGGGCGCCGGCGTGGTGCTTTCCACGGAGGTGACGCCGGCTTTCGCGATGAGCCCCTGCAGCAGCTCGTCTTGGGCGGCGAGCAGGTCCGCGTCCGCCGGCCACGGTTCCCGTACGTTCACCAGCGCGCGGAACGCGAGCCAGAGCTCTTCGGTGGAGGCGCCATCGAGCGCGCTGGGCGCGGGGACGATGCCCATCAGGCGTGGCGGCATGAAGGCGCCGTTGCCCAAGCGCTCTTTCAGAAGGCGTTTTACCAGGTATGCGCATAGTTCGCGCGTGCGGGCTTCGTCCATGAGCGGCCCTCCCTTCGTTCTGGGGGTATTGTAGACGCTTTTGACCGCGCGCTTTGCGATCGTTGCGCGGGATGAGGGGGTGCGCTTGCGCGTTCGCAAAGGCGCTGAACAGAGGATGGCGTCCGCGTGCGTAGGTTATTTTGAGGGGGGCTAAGAGTCTGCGGAGGGTGCTTTCTTGCTGGCGTTTTCAAGGTGGGGGAGCGGCTGTCTTCTAGCCCGCACGCGCAGTGCAGGTGATTCTGAAGTTCCAAACAGCGTGCGATGGAGCTTCCATTGCCGAACGCGCGCGTCGCGGCTTCGAGGCCTGGCTCTTCTTCCAAGCAGCTCGCGCGCATCCGATGCAACGGACTCCATTGCGAAGAAGTCTCGGGCCTGCTGCTTCGTGATGGTGAGGATGGCAAGGCCGTTCGAAACCAGCTGGTTGCGCCTTCTCGCATCGCGGTCGATGTTTTCTTTCCCTTCGTGGTGCGCCGAGCTGTCGTACTCGATTGCGACGTCGTGCTCTCGCCACAGGAGGTCGCATGCGCGTGTTTGGGAAGCGCGAAGTACGCTTGTCGTGGCATTGGCGGCTTTTGGGCTGCATGTGCGCACCGGCATGACCAGCTCGGTGTTGAGCTCGGGCGCGGGGAGCCCGAAACCGCCGATGGCGCTGTTCGCGCTCAGGAGGAGTGCGACTTTCGATTCCATGGGAGAGCGCGAGTTGTCCAGTACAAGCCGCGCAGCGCGGAGGGCCTGCTTGATCCCGGTTGCCCCGTGGCTCGACTCGAGGAACTTTCGGAGCTTCGTTTTCGTGGTGGCGGGGCTGCATGGCACGAGCGCGCAGTCGTTTCGAAGGTCGAGTGCGTACATGCCGCAGAGCTCGAATCCGATGAGCGCAAGATCGTGCAACGGTACGTCGCGCGCAAGCTGAAGGAAGCAGAGCTCGGGTGACGATACGTACAAATTGCGCCCTGCCGAGTGGAACGCGCCTTTGGGCAGTTGCACGGGACAGCGATGGGGGATGACGAGCGAGGTCTTAAGGTTGTTGGCGGTCTGCGGAATGAGGACGTCGATTGGCCAGCTGAGTTGGCTCATGTCCGGGCGCTGCGCAAATGCAAGGACGTCGCGGTTGGTGTGCGCACACTGCTCGAGCGTTACGGCGCGGGCGGGCTTGAAGCGCGGTTGCGCGCCGAGGCGCAGTGCGGTCCAATACTCGAAGGCGGAGAATCCGGAGAGAAACAATTTCATGGCACGCCCCTCTTTCGAAACGCGCGGCACGGGAGTGCCGCAACCTGCCCATGCCTGCGAGTGTGAAATGCGTGTCGCTTGGTGTGTGCCGAGAGAATGCCCCCTTCAGGCGGATGCGCACAGTATGGACGAGTTTGGCAGCGCGTCTCGCAGGAAGCGATCATTCCAAGAAAAAGCCAAACCGGGAAATGCCTGGCCGAGGCTGCGGCACGTGGCTTCTGCGGATTGGGCGCAAACCTGCGCGCCGACAGCGACCGCAGCCTGCAGTGTGCGCGGGTTGGGCGGAGCGAGTAGGTTGAGCGGATTGGGCTGATTGGGCGGAGCGTGCTGCCAGCTTTGTGCGATTTGGACGCACGAGCGGGCGGTGTGCACTAACGTCAAACGATTGGTGCCCGCATTTTGCGATTTGGACGTACAGGGCGCTGAATCGCAGTGGTCTTTGCATGCGGAAAGGGCGCTTTGGGCCTTAGTAGT
>DVLD01000057.1 GCA_018715725.1 Candidatus Aveggerthella excrementigallinarum | reverse complement strand
CGCCCTCGCTGCGCAGGCCGAGCAGCTGGGCGCCCAGATCGCGCAGATCGAGCAGGGGGCTTCCCAGCTTGAGGCGGCACAGGCAGAGCTTGACGCGCAGCGTGCCTCCGCCGAGCAGCAGTTCGCCGACGCGCAGGCCCAGCTGGACGCTTCGCGCGAGCAGCTCGACGCAGGCTGGGCGCAGCTCGAGCAGGGCAGGGCGGAATACCAGAGCGGCCTGTCCGCGTACCAGAGCGGCTGGGCGCAATACCAAGACGGCCTGGACTCGTACAACGAGGGCCGCGCTGAGCAACAGAGCGGTCAGGCCGAGTTCGACCAGGAGAACGCCGACGCCCAAGCGCAGTTCGCCGACGCCGAGCAGCAACTGGCTGACGCCCAGGCCGAGGTCGACAAGCTTGAGGGACCCGACGTGTACGTGCTCGACCGTTCGAAGAACGTGGGTGCGGAAAGCTTCGAGTCCGACTCCCGCCGTATCGACAACATCGCCCAGGTGTTTCCTGCCATCTTCTTCCTGGTGGCGGCGCTCGTGAGCTTGACCACCATGACGCGCATGGTCGATGAGGAGCGCGTGCTCATTGGCACGTACAAGGCGCTTGGCTACGGCAAGGGCCGCATTGCGGCGAAGTACCTCGTCTACGCCGCCGTGGCGAGCGGCGTCGGCAGCGTTGTGGGCATTGCGGCGCTCTCGCAGTTCTTACCCGCGTTCATTCAGTACGCCTACAGCGTCACCTACGCGGTTCCTCTTGGACCGACGCCCATCGACCCGGTCATCGCGCTCGTTTCCGCCGGCCTGGGCGTGGGCGTCACGCTGGCGGCCACGGGCTTCGCGGCTTGGTCGTCGTTGCGCGAAACGCCCGCCGCGCTCATGCTGCCGCGCACGCCGAAGGCCGGCAAGCGCATCTTGCTGGAGCGCGTGCGCCCGCTGTGGAGCCGCCTTTCGTTCTCCTGGAAGGTCACGGCGCGCAATATCTTCCGTTACAAACGGCGCTTCATCATGGCCATCGTGGGTATCGCCGGCTGCAGCGCGCTGTTGCTCACGGGCCTGGGGCTGCAGGACGCCATCAACGACATCATCGACAAGCAGTTCTACGACATCTACGACTACGAGCTCGTCGTCCGTGCCGACGACGACGTCTCGGACGATGATGCTGCTGCCATCGAGCGCACGCTCGACGAGAGCGACGCGGTCGACGGGTGGACGACCCTGCACACCGAGAACATGATTGCGTCGTCCGCCGCCGACGAAGAGGGCCAGCGCTTCGAGCTCGTGGTGCCGAGCGACTCGGACGCCCTGAAGGACTACGTGGCGCTGCGCAACCGTGAAAGCGGCGAGGGCATCGAGCTCGGCACCGACGGCGTGGTGCTGGTGGAGAAGCTCGCCACGCGCCTCGGTCTTTCCGTGGGCGACACCTTCGTCGTGCAGGAAGAGGACACGGTGGGCAATGCCACGGGTCCTGAGCACGAGTTCACGGTCACGGGCATCGCCGAGAATTACGTGAGCCAGTACGTGTTCATGGGGGCTGACGCTTACCGCGACAGCTTCGGCGAGCCAGCGTACACGACGTACTACGCCAAGACGACCGAGGACGAAGGCCAGCGCATGGGGCTCTCTGACAGCCTGCTGTCCATCGACGGCGTGAAGACGGCCAGCTACAACGACGAGACGGTGGACACCTACCGCACCATGCTGCGGAGCGTTGACTCGGTGGTCGTCATCCTGGTCGTGGCGGCGGCGGCGCTCGCGTTCGTCGTGCTCTACAACCTCACCAACATCAACATCTCCGAGCGCCAGCGCGAGATCGCCACGCTCAAGGTGCTCGGCTTCACGCCCGGAGAGGTGGACGCGTACATCTATCGCGAGACCGTGCTGCTCTCGCTCATTGGCGCCATCGTGGGAATGCCGCTCGGTATCGTGATGGAGTACTTCGTCGTGCTCACGGCGGAGGTGGACCAGGTCATGTTCGGTCGCGAGATTCATCCCTCGAGCTTCGTGCTCGCGTTCGTGCTCACGATGCTGTTCACGGCGATCGTCATGCTCGCCATGCGCGGCAAGCTGCGCAAGATCGACATGGTGGAGAGCCTGAAGTCCGTCGAATAGAGCGCGCCCGGCCTGACGCGGAGCGGCGGGGAGGGCACAGTTGTGGACTTCCCGTGGCGCAGGAAAAAATCTTGCTTTCGGTTTACCAGCCCTCTATACTTCTCGTTTGTGTCTGGTGTGTCATGGATACACCCGGACGCGTGGAAACGGGGTCACGAGCGTTTCACTCCCCAAGGGACGCATCGGGCGATCGCTTCCACAAGGATAGCAGGCCCTGCTGGTGTGCGGCTGGAGTGAACGCGCGAGCAGCGGGCCACAATAAGGGCTTTCGCCCCCGCAGCTGGGAAGACGTCCTTCCTGGGGCAGGGGAGGAGGCTCGAGGAAGGAAAAGGAATGGGAGTTAAGCAGTACAAGCCGACCAGCCCTGGCCGCCGCTTCCAGACGGTCTCCGACTTCGCGGAGATCACCTGCACGAAGCCGGAGAAGTCGCTGTTGACGCCCCTGCCGAAGAAGGCGGGTCGCAACAACTACGGCCGTATCACCACCCGTCATCAGGGCGGCGGCAACAAGCGTCGTTATCGCATTATCGACTTCAAGCGCAACAAGGACGGCGTGCCGGCCAAGGTCGCGACCATCGAGTACGACCCGAACCGCTCCGCCCGCATCGCGCTGCTGCACTACGTTGACGGCGAGAAGCGCTACATCCTTCATCCGAAGGGCCTGAACGTGGGCGACATGGTCGTCTCCGGCGCCGACGCCGACATCAAGCCGGGCAACGCTCTGCCGCTGTCCGCCATCCCGGTCGGTACGCTCATCCATGCCGTTGAGCTGCAGCCGGGCCGCGGTGCCGCGCTGGCTCGCTCCGCCGGCACGAGCATCCAGCTGATGGGCAAGGAAGGCAAGTACGCCATCCTGCGCATGCCCTCCTCTGAGATGCGCCGCGTGCTTCTGACCTGCCGTGCCACGGTTGGCGAGGTCGGCAACGCCGAGCATGCCAACATCACGATCGGCAAGGCCGGCCGTAACCGCTGGAAGGGCATCCGCCCGACCGTCCGCGGTACCGTCATGAACCCGATCGACCACCCGCACGGCGGTGGCGAGGGCAAGAACAAGTCCTCGGGCCGTCATCCGGTCACCCCGTGGGGCGTTCCCACCAAGGGCCATCGCACCCGCAATCCGAAGAAGGCTTCGAGCCGCCTGATCATCCGCCGCCGCAAGAAGTAGCGCGAACGCTAAGGAGAAACTGTGAGCAGAAGTTTGAAGAAAGGCCCGTTCGTCGAGCCCCGTCTTCTCAACCGCATCATCACGATGAACGAGGCTGGCGAGAAGAACGTCATCAAGACCTGGTCTCGCGCCTCTACCATCTTCCCGGAGATGGTGGGCCACACCATCGCCGTCCACAACGGCCGTACGCACGTGCCGGTTTACATCACCGAATCCATGGTCGGTCACAAGCTTGGCGAATTCGCGCCCACGCGCACGTTCAAGGGCCATGCCGACAAGGGCAAGAAATAAGAAGGGGTGACACATGGAAGCTAAAGCTATTGCACGTTTCGTGCGCATCTCGCCCCGCAAGGCGCGCGTCGTCGTCGACCTGGTCCGCGGCAAGTCCGTTCCGCATGCCCGCGAGATTCTGAAGTTCACGAACCGCGCTGCCGCCGAGACGGTCGAGAAGTGCCTGAACTCCGCCGTCGCGAACGCCGAGTACCTGCACCATGCCAATCCGGACACGCTGGTGGTCAAGACGGCCTTCGTTGACGAGGGTCCGACGCTGAAGCGCATCCGCCCGCGCGCCAAGGGCTCCGCTGCCCGCATCCGCAAGCGCACGAGCCACATCACCATCATCGTCGCACCGCGAGAGGAGGCCTAACTCATGGGTCAGAAAGTCAGCCCCACCGGTTTCCGCCTCGGCGTGACCGAGAATTGGCGCAGCCGCTGGTACGCCGATAAGGACTACGCGAAGCAGCTCGAGAACGACCTCGCGATCCGCAAGTTCCTGGACTCCTACCTGTCCCGTGCCGCCGTCTCCCGCGTTGAGATCGAGCGCGCCGGCGACAAGATCAAGGTCATCGTCTTCACCGCCCGCCCGGGCGTGGTGATCGGCAAGAAGGGCGCCGAGATCGACGCCCTGCGCAAGAAGCTCGCCACCGTGGCCAACGGCCCGGTCAACATCGAGGTCATCGAGGTCAAGCGCCCCGAGCTCGACGCCGTGCTGATCGCCCAGAGCATCGCCGAGCAGCTGGAGGGCCGCGTTGCCTTCCGTCGCGCCATGCGCAAGGCTGTCCAGTCCGCTCGCAAGAGCGGCGCCAAGGGCATCCGCGTGCAGTGCTCCGGCCGCCTGGGTGGCGCCGAGATGAGCCGCCGCGAGTGGTACCGCGAAGGCCGCGTGCCGCTGCACACCCTCCGCGCGAAGATCGACTACGGCTTTGCCACCGCCGCCACGACGATGGGCTCCATCGGCGTGCAGGTGTGGGTGTACCACGGCGAGGTCCTGCCGGGCCAGAAGGCTCCGCAGCCGGCCCTGGAGGGCAGCTCCCGCCCGAGCCGCCCGCGCCGCAACGACCGTCACAACGAAAGGGGTGCTAAGTAATGCTGGCTCCTAAGCGCATTCGCCACCGCAAGGTTCAGCGCGGCTCCATGAAGGGCCGTGCCAAGGGCGGCACCCGCCTGAACCACGGCTCCTACGGCATCCAGGCCCTCGAGGCGCACTGGATCACCAACCGCCAGATCGAGGCAGCCCGTATCGCCATGACCCGCTACATGAAGCGTGGCGGTAAGGTCTGGATCACGATCTTCCCGGACAAGCCCATCACCCAGAAGCCCGCTGAGACGCGCATGGGTTCCGGTAAGGGCAACCCGGAGGGCTGGGTCGCCGTCGTGAAGCCCGGCCGTATCATGTTCGAGATTGATGGCGTCGACGACGAGATCGCCCGCGAGGCTCTTCGCCTGGCCATCAACAAGTTGCCCATCAAGTGCAAGATCGTCACGCGCGAGTCGGAAGGGCAGGAGTAAATGAAACCAGCAGAGATCCGCGAACTTTCGGCTGACGACCTGCAGTCGAAGCTTAAGGAAGCTCGCGCAGAGCTTTTCAATCTGCGCTTCCAGATGGCCACGAGCCAGCTTGACAACACCGCGCGTGTTCGTCAGGTCAAGAAGGACATCGCACGCATCCAGACCGAAATGCGTGCCCGTGAACTGAGCGCCAAGTAGCTCGCGAACTAAGAAAGGGAGAAACATGAGCGAAGAACGCAATTCTCGCAAAGTTCGCCAGGGCGTCGTGGTGAGCGCGGTGAACGACAAGACGATCGTGGTCCGTGTCATGGAGCGCAAGCCCCATCCGGTCTACAAGAAGATGATGGTCACCACCAAGAAGTTCCATGCTCACGATGAGAACAACGAGGCGGGCGTGGGCGATACCGTCACCATCATGGAGACCCGCCCGCTGTCCAAGATGAAGCGCTGGCGCCTCGTGCGCATCGACGAGCGCGCCAAGTAAACGGCCACCAGCCGACTATTCTAAGAAAGGAAGGTACGAGCAATGATTCAAATGCAGACCATGCTCAAGGTGGCCGACAACTCCGGCGCCCGCAAGGTGCAGTGCATCAAGGTCATCGGCGGCTCCAAGCGCCGCTACGCCGGCCTGGGCGACGTGATCATCTGCTCCGTCAAGGAAGCGATGCCGCACGGCAACGTCAAGAAGGGCGACGTCGTCCGCTGCGTCGTCGTTCGCGTGAAGAAGGAAGTCCGCCGCAAGGACGGCTCCTACATCAAGTTCGACGAGAACGCCGCTGTCCTCATCAACCAGGACGGCTCTCCGCGCGGCACGCGCATCTTCGGGCCTGTCGCCCGTGAGCTGCGCGAGAAGCGCTACATGAAGATCGTGTCTCTGGCACCGGAAACGCTGTAGGGAGGTGTTTCAGCAAATGCCTAACAACATGAAGGTCAAGACCGGGGACAAGGTCCAGGTCATCGCCGGCAAGGACAAGGGCAAGGAGGGCGTCATCCTCCGCGCCATGCCGAAGGAAGGCCGCGTCGTCGTCGAGAAGTGCAACATGGTCAAGAAGGCCATGCGCCCGACGCAGGCGAACCCGCAGGGCGGCATCATGACGATGGAGGCCCCGCTCAACGTCTCCAACGTCATGCTGGTGTGCCCGAACTGCGGCAAGCCGACCCGCGTTTCCATCGACCGCACCTCCGGCAAGCGCGTTCGCGTCTGCAAGAAGTGCGGCAAGCCGATCGATAAATAAAAATCCGGTCGAAATACAAAAATCAAGGCGCTTCGGCGCCTTGAGGCATGTATAATGCCACCTTGCGTTTATTTGACATGACCCTCCCGCCCTTCGGGGCAGGGAGGGACGCTAGGTCGGTAATCTAGCGTTTAATTCATCGAAAGGAACACATTCAATGGCTACTCCTCGTCTGAAGGAAAAGTACGTCTCCGAGATCGTTCCGGCTCTTGAGAAGCAGCTCGAGATCCAGAACATCAACCAGGTTCCGCGCCTGGAGAAGATTGTCGTGAACATGGGCGTTGGCGCTGCCGCCTCCGACTCCAAGCTTCTCGACGCCGCGATGAACGACATGCGCACCATCACGGGCCAGCAGCCCATGATCACCCGCGCTCGCAAGTCCATCGCAGGCTTCCATATCCGCACGGGCATGGCCATCGGCTGCAAGGTCACCCTCCGCGGTGACCGCATGTGGGAGTTCCTGGACCGCCTCCTGGCTGTCGCCCTCCCGCGCGTCCGCGACTTCCGCGGCATCTCCCCGAAGAGCTTCGACGGCCGTGGCAACTTCTCCATGGGCGTGACCGAGCAGCTCATCTTCGCCGAGATCGACTACGACAAGATCGACC
>DVLD01000004.1 GCA_018715725.1 Candidatus Aveggerthella excrementigallinarum | reverse complement strand
GCCGCGCTCGCAGCTCCCGTTGGCGCTTCCATTGACCGCGGGGGTTGTGGGCGTTGCTACAATAAGTGCGAAAGACACTCGCGGCCGACAGCGCTCGGCCGCACGAACGAAAGAAGACGAGCATGTGTTTGGCCATTCCCGCCCAAATTTCCGAGCTGCATGAAGGCAACATGGCGACCGTGGACATCCTCGGCGTCACGCGCGACATCTCTATCGACCTGACCCCTGCTGCGAAAGAGGGCGACTACGTCCTCGTGCACGCGGGCTTCGCCATCGAGGTGGTGGACGAGCAGTTCGCGCAGGAGACGCTGGACCTCATCCGCCAATTCCCCGAGCTGGCGGCCGACGAAGCGCCCGCGGCGTAGGGGGCGCGCCATGCCCAGCATGCAAGAGGAGCTTGCCGCGTTCAAAGACCCCCAGCTTGTGCGCGGCCTGATCGAGTCCATCCACAAGCTGGCGCCCGCCGAAGGCGCCACGCTCATGGAGGTGTGCGGCACGCACACGGTCTCCATTGCGCGCAACGGCATTCGCGCGCTCATGCCGGAGGGCTGTCGTCTGGCGTCGGGGCCCGGGTGCCCGGTGTGCGTCACGTCCAACAAGGACATCGACACCGTCATCGCGCTCTGCCGCGTGCCGAACGTCATCATCGCCACCTTCGGCGACATGACGCGCGTGCCCGGCTCCACATCGAGCCTGCTCAAAGAGCAGGCGGCTGGCCGCGACGTGCGCATCGTCTACTCGCCGCTCGATGCGCTGAAGATTGCGCAGGACAACCCTGGGCGCGAGGTCGTGTTCGTGGGCGTCGGCTTCGAGACCACCACGCCGCTCGTGGCCATGGCCATCAAGCGCGCGGCGGCGCTCGGCCTGAAGAATTTCACGGTCTTCGCGGCGCACAAGAACATGCCCGGCGCGCTCGAGGCCATCGTGAACGACCCGCAGCTCAAGGTGGACGCGCTCATCCTGCCCGGCCACGTGAGCACTATCATCGGCGCGGAGCCGTACCGCTTCCTGGCGGAGAAATACGGCATCCCCGGCGTCATCACGGGGTTCGAGCCGGTCGACATCCTGCAGGGCATCGGCATGATCATGCGCCAGCTGCACGAGGGCAGGGCAGAGATCGAAATCGCGTACGCGCGCGGCGTCATGTGGGAGGGCAACCCGGTGGCGCTGGCCGCCATCGACGAGGTGTTCGAGACCTGCACGGCCACGTGGCGCGGCCTGGGCCCCATCGAAGGCTCCGGCTACCGCATCCGCCCGGCGTTCGGGCGGTACGACGCCGTGAAGCGCTTCCGGCCCGAGGTGGAGCCCACGCAGGACCCGAAGGGCTGCCGCTGCGGCGACGTCCTGCGCGGCATCATGCCGCCGAGCGACTGCCCGCTGTTTCGCACGGTCTGCACTCCCGAGAATCCGGTGGGCCCTTGCATGGTTTCCAGCGAAGGTAGCTGCGCCGCGTACTACCGCTACTATTAAGGAAACGCCGAAGGGCAACGCCGGCCTCGCGCCGGCGTTATTTTCCTCTAAATTGATACCAATTAAGTAACAATTCTAGGCCGAGTTGTGCAGATTTGGTGGTAGGATAGTCGGGACATCGCTGTGGGAACAGGTTCGCGCAGGGGCGCTTTCAGCAGGGCGCGCGAGCGCTCGGGCGCGAGGCCCCGCAGCACGGGGCTCATCAAAGAGTAAGGGGGTGTGCGAATGGAGTTTCTGACCGATGCTGGCTTGCTGGCGCGCATTCAGTTCGCGCTGACGGCCATGTATCACTTCATCTTCGTACCAATGTCCATTGGCCTGGGCATGGTCGTGGCGATCTTCGAGACGCGCTACTACCGCTCGGGCAAGCCGGAAGACGCGGCGGCGTCGCGCTTCTGGGTAAAAATCTTCACGGCCACGTTCGCCCTGGGCGTGGCGACCGGCATCACCATGGAGTTCAGCTTCGGCACGAACTGGGCTGACTACGCGCGCTTCGTGGGCGACATCTTCGGCGCGCCGCTGGCGGCCGAGGCGTTGTTGGCGTTCTTCCTGGAGTCGGTGTTCCTGGGCGTGCTGCTGTTCGGCCGTGCGAAGGTCTCGAAGAAGTTCTACCTGGCTTCCGCCTGGCTCGTGTGGTTCGGCTCGTGCCTGTCCGCGCTGTGGATCATCATCGCGAACTCCTGGATGCAGACCCCGGCCGGCGCGGAGCTCTCCGCCGACGGCACGAAGGCCATCATGACCGACTTCTTCGGCGCGGCGCTCAACTTCTCCACGCTCGTGCGCTACTCGCACACGGTGGTGGCGTTGCTCATCATGGGCTCGTTCATCGCGCTTGCGGTGGGCGCGTGGTACCTCAAGAAGGGCCGCCACACTGATTTCGCCATGAAGACCGTGCGCGTGGCCACGGTGTGCGCCATCGTCACCACCTGCGTCATGCTGGTGACCGCGCACTCGTCCGCCGTCACGGTGGCCGAAGAGCAGCCCACGAAACTCGCCATGATGGAAGGCGCCTACGAGACGGAGTCCATGCCGCTCTACGCTTTCGGGTGGGTTGACGAGGAGACCCAGCAGGTCATCACGCCGTTCTCCATCCCGGGCGGCACGTCGTTCCTGGCCACCGGCGATTTCTCCGTCGAATACCAGGGCCTGAACGACCTGGCCGAAAGCGGCAAGTACGGCGACGCCTTCACCGCCGAGACGGTGGAGAACCTGCCGGTCAACGCCGTGTTCCAAAGCTACCATCTCATGGTGGCCATGTTCGGCCTCATCGCGCTGACCACCATCCTGGCGCTCATCTTCACGTACCGCGGTGGCCGCATCAAGAACATGAAGTGGCTGCAGTGGCTGTGCATCATCTCGCCGCTGTTCCCGTTCTTCGCCATCCAGGGCGGCTGGTTCACGGCCGAGGTTGGCCGTCAGCCGTGGGTCGTCTACCCGGCCGAGAGCAGCCCGGCCGGCGTGAGCCTGGAAGTGGGCGACGCGTACTCGCAGGCCGTCACCGGCCCCGAGGTCGCGCTGACCATCGTGCTGTTCGTGGTCGTGTACCTGTTCCTGATCATTGGCTGGGCGCGCATCGTTGCCCACCAGATCAAGAAGGGCCCCGAGATGAGCGAGTCCGAAGCGCAGCTGATGGGCTTCGACGCGTCGGCCACGAAGGCCGTCGCCGCCGCTGGCGCCGCGAGCGGTGCCGCCACGGGTGCGCCTGCCGCAGGAAAGGACGGTGAGTAGCCATGACCGCTCTGGGTATCCTTTGGTTCTGCCTGATCTTCGTCCTGATCGCGGGCTACTTCGTACTCGATGGGTTCGATCTGGGCGCCGGCGCGCTCTCGCCCTTCGTGGCGAAGAACGACCGCGAGCGCGCTATCGTGCGCCGCTCCATCGGCCCGGTGTGGGACGGCAACGAGGTGTGGCTCCTCACGGCGGGCGGCGCGCTGTTCGCCGCGTTCGCACCGGCCTACGCCACCACGTTCTCCGGCTTCTACCTGGCCATCATGCTGGTGCTCATGGGCCTGATCGTCCGCGCCGTCTCGCTTGAGTACCGTGCGCACGACCCGAAGTGGGGCCGCGCGTGGGGCATCCTGTTCTTCGTGGGCTCGCTCCTGCCGGCGCTGCTGACCGGCGTGGCCGTGGGCAACATCTACGCGGGCATCCCGCTTGACGCCAACGGCGACTACACCGGCATTCCGCTGCTGGGCCTCGTGACCCCGTTCACGCTGCTGTGCGGTCTGCTCGGCCTGTCCGTGTTCCTCACGCAGGGCGCCACCTGGCTGTCCCTGAAGGCACCGAAAGGCTCCGACCTGCGCGGTCGCGCGGCGGCGCTGCGCTTGCCGCTCGGCATCGTCTCGCTCGTGCTGTTCGTGCTCGTGTCCGTGTACGGCCACTTCATCATCCAGCCCGAGATGGCGCCGGAGCTGAGCATCCTGCGCTGGCTGTTCGCGCTCCTGTTCGTCGTGGCCGTGGTCGCCATGATCGCCATGGCGAAGAAGGGCGAGTCCGGCGACCTGGCGGCGTTCCTGTGCAGCTCCGCCTCCGCCGTGGTGCTGGTGGGCCTGCTGGCCGCCTCCATGTTCCCGAACCTGGTGGTCAACACCGCGGGCGAGAACATCACCATCGCGACGGCGGCGTCCTCCGACCTGTCGCTCGCGTGGATGACGGGCATCACATGCGTGGGCCTGCCGCTCGTGCTGATCTACCATGTGATCATCTACCGCACGTATCGCGGTCGTGTGACCGAGCAAGAGGCCGAGACGTACTAACCGGGGCTTGCCCCCGACGCCGCGTCCGGCACAGCGAAGCGCGCCTTTCGGGGCGCGCTTCGCGTACCGGGGCGCATGCGGAGACCACCAAGGAAGGAGCAAGGCGTGATCGACAAGGCGCTGTTCGCGCTGCCGGGGTTCCGTCGGGCGCTCGCCATCATGGCCGTGGCGGCGGCGTGCACGGGCGCGTGCGTCATCGGCCAGGCGCTTTCGTTGGCCACGGCGCTCACGAACCTGTGGAATGGCGGCCTGCTGGCCGAACAGGCCGTGTGGCTTGCCGTGTTCGCGTGCTGCTTCCTGCTGCGCCAAGTGGTGGCGAACGTGCAGGGGACGTGGCTTGACGACTACGCCGCCGCGCGCGCCGACGAGCTGCGCAGCGCCGTCCTGCGCCGACTGTTCGCCGAAGGCCGTGCGCTCGTGCAGCAGGCGGGCTCCGGCAACCTGACCACGCTGGTCATGGAGGGCGTCGACCAGGTCGAGGCGTACCTGCGCATCATCCTTCCAAAAATGGCGGCCATCGTCATCATCCCGGTGATGCTGCTGGCGGTCGTTTTCCCGCTCGACTGGGTGTCGGGCTTGATCGCGCTCATCGTCTTTCCCGCCATCATCCTGCAGATGGTGCTCATCGGCAGCACGGCGCAGCAGGTTGCCGCCGCGCGTCACGAGGAGTTCCAGGGCCTTTCGAACCATTTCGCCGACAGCCTGCGCGGCATCGACACGCTGAAGCTGTTCGGGCGCAGCAAGGCGCATGGGCGCGCCGTCTACGAGTCGAGCGAGCGCTTCCGCGAGGCCACCATGCGAACGCTGCGCGTGGCCACGCTCTCGAGCGCCGTGCTCGATTTGTTCTCCATCGTCTCGCTGGCGGCGGTGGCGGTCATGCTGGGGTTCCGCCTGGTGGACGGCTCGGTCGTGCTGTTCCCGGCGCTTGCCGTGCTCGTGGCGCTGCCGGAGTACTTCCGCCCCATCAAAGAGTTCGCGTCGGACTACCACGCCTCGCTCGACGGCAAGAACGCGCTCGTCTCGCTGCTGCGACTCGCGGGGGAGGGCGAACCTGCCGCGACGGAGGATGCCGTGCGCGTTGGGGCGCCGGCGAGCGAGCACGGCGCCTGCGCGAACAAGC
>DVLD01000056.1 GCA_018715725.1 Candidatus Aveggerthella excrementigallinarum | reverse complement strand
GAAGGCCTGCCTGAGCGCGTGAGCGTGGAAAAGGCGGCGGCCAAGCGCGTGGCGCGCAACCACAAGATCCGCACCGACACGGGCATCGAGATCACCTTCCCGGCCGAGTACGGTCGCAACCCGGACTTCATCGAGTTCACGAGCGGCCCCGACGGCCTGATCTCCATCGAGCTCAAGAACATCTCGCACATCGAGAACCGCTGAAAGGTAGGGAGGCAACATGACGCGATTCAAGCCCGACCACGAGATCGTCCTTGCCGGATTCGGCTTTGCCGACGACGGCCCGCACCTCGTGCTGAACGACATCGACGAGTCGAAGCGCTACCTGTTCCCGGTGCTCGGGCGCACGTTCTCGCTCAAGCGCCTGCCGAAGCGCTACTGCACCGGTCCCTTCGACCTCAAAACGTTCGAGGCCCGCTGCTGCCCGAACAAGGTGGAGCTGCTGCCGGATATGAAGGAGACGCAATGCCCGGCGTGCATCGAAGAGACGGGCTTCAACCCCTCGTTCTACTTCGCCACCACCATCTCGCCGCAGCAGCGCGCCTACAACCTCACGCCGCACTTCGTGTACATGGCGTACTTCGCGCCCGGCTTCGTGAAGGTGGGCATCTCTTCGGAGACGCGCGGGGTCGAGCGCCTGCTGGAACAGGGCGCCCGCGCCGCGTGCGTCATCGGGCGGTTCGAGAACGCCGATGCCGCGCGCGAACTGGAAGCCCGCATGTGCGCCGAGGAGGGCATCTACGAGACCATGCGCGCCTCGAAGAAGCGCGATCTGCTCATTGAGGTGCCGTACAGCTTTGAGGAAGGGAAGCGCACGCTGGAGGAGACGGCGGCGAAGCACGGCGTCGACATCGTCGAAGGGCCGTTCGACCTGTCGCCGTACTTCTTCGGGGGCCCGTCGCCGAGCGTCGACGAGCTCACGCTGCCGCAAGATGGCGCCGACGATGTGTGCGCCGGACGGTGCGTCGGCATGGTGGGCGCAGACTTGGTGTTCCGCCAGGGGGAAATGAACTTCGTGACGCTGGTGAAAGACTGGGAGTCCCACGTGGTGGAGCTGCACGTGGGCGATGTCATCCACGAGTACTCCTACGAGCCGGCGCAGATGACGCTGCTGTAAGCGACAACGCGCCGAGGTGGCGGCATGCTGCCGCGGCGCGCGGACATGGCGGGCATTCTGCCACCGAACGCCAGACGACGTGATGGGTATTGGCCGTTGAGCATCGGACGGCGGGGCGGGCATTGTGTCGTCGAGCGCTGGACGGTGGGGCCGCGGTTCGTCACAGGCGTGTACGGCGCGTGTTCGAATCGGGTAATGAAACGCAAACAATCCCCTGCGCGCGCTTCCTGTCGACGCGCCTCGGTGGTAGCATGGGCGCGCTCTTAAAGGGGGAGCGCAGACGAACGAGAACGGAGAGAGAGCTTGAACACGTTCCAAAGCATCGTGGGCAACGACGGCGACCTGTCCATGCGTTTCGCCACGCTGGAGGATGCCGAGGCGCTCTTGGACATCTACGCGCCGTACATTGACCAGCCGGTCACCTTCGAGTTCGAGGTCCCGCCGTTGGAGGAGTTCCGCCACCGCATCATCGAGCGCATCGCGTTCTACCCCTACCTGGTCATCGAAGTGGACGGGAAGGTGGTGGGCTACGCCTATGCCAGTCGCTACAAGGCGCGTCCGGGCTACCAGTGGGACGTGGAGCTGTCCATTTACGTCGACCAGAACTGCCGTGGCCGCGGCGTGGGCCGCAAGCTGTACACCGCGCTGCTGAAGCTGCTGCAGATGCAGGGCGTGCGCAACGCGTTCGGTATCGTGTCCATGCCCAACGTTGGCAGCATGCACCTGCACCGCAAGATGGGCTTTCGCGTGGTGGGCATCCAGTATCGCGCGGGCTACAAGTGCGGGGAGTGGCACGACGTGCTCATCTTCCAGAAAGAGCTCGGCGATTTCGAGTCCGAGCCGCAGCCCATTGTGCCCATTGCGGCGTTCGAGCCGCCCGCTATCGAAGCGGTGCTTTCGGACGCGCTCGCGGGCACGATCAAGATTTAGGCGGACGCCATGCCTGGCCTGACTATCGGGTGCCACCTCTCCAGCGCCAAGGGCTACCTGCACATGGCGAAGACCGCCGTCTCCATCGGCGCGAGCACGTTCCAGTTCTTCACGCGCAACCCGCGCGGTGGCAAGGCGAAGGCGCTCGACCCGGAGGACATCGCGGCATTTCATGCGTATGCGGAAGAGCAGGGGATGACCGTGTTCCTGGCGCACGCGTCCTACACGCTGAATCCCGCCGCAGCTGACGCGCGCGTGCAAGAGTTCGCACGGGAGACGTTCGCCGACGACCTTGCGCGCATGGAGGCCACGCCTGGGCAGCTGTACAACTTCCATCCGGGCAGCCACGTGAAGCAAGGCGTGAGCGTGGGGATTGAGAAAATTGCCGCCGTCTTGAACGAGGTCCTGCGCCCGGAGCAGACTACGACGGTGCTGCTCGAGACCATGGCGGGCAAGGGCACGGAGGTCGGCCGGTCGTTCGAGGAGCTTGCGGCCATCATCGAGCGCACGGAGCTGTCCGACCACGTGGGCGTGTGCTTGGACACCTGCCATGTATGGGACGCGGGCTACGATATCGCGGGCGACCTCGACGGGGTGCTCGAAACGTTCGACCGCACGGTAGGCCTCGACCGCCTGAAGGCCGTGCACTTGAACGACAGCCTCAACCCCTGCGGCGCGCGCAAGGACCGTCATGCGTGCATCGGCGAAGGCCACATCGGCTTCGAAGCGCTCTCCGCGGTGACGCGCCATCCGGCGCTGCGCGGCCTGCCGTTTTTCCTAGAGACGCCCAACGAGCTGCCGGGCTACGCTGAGGAGATAGCGCGCCTGCGGGAAGCGTTCGACGAATGAGGGAGGGCGCTTGATGCCGAAGGCGCCCGCGCGGCATCGCCGCCGGTGCGCAGGAGGCATCGCGCCGCTGCCGCGTGCGTCGGCGGCGCTCCGTCGCGGCCGACGCACGCGGTCTTTTGCCCGAGCAAGGCCTTTTCGGCCGCCTGCTCGGGTATGATGTGCACGGGAAAACGCCGGCGTGCCGCCGTGCAAGCGCAACGGCGCGCGTGGTGACGAAAGGATTCGCATGAGTAAGAAAAAGAATAAACACGCTCACAGCCAACATTTGGTGACGGTGTCGTCGCGCGATCTGAACCTGCTTGCGGGCGTGTCGATTGCGGGCATTGCTTCGGGCGTGCTGGCGCTCGTGCTGGCGGGCACGGCGCTCTCGTCGCTTGACACGGGCAACGGGCTGCAATGGCTCCGCCTCTTTGCGCCTACAGCCACGTTCGCCGACATCATCATGGTGTTCATCGGCGCGTTCCTCATGATCGCGTTCGGCTTCCTGGGATACCGCGCGTTCCGTGAGCCCTCGAAGATCGTCCCCTTCCACTGGATCAGCCTGTTCGCCATCGCCTTCATGGCGGTGGACTTCGTCACGCGCCTGGCGGGCGGCATCTCGTGGCTTAATCTGCTGTGCCTCGTCATTGCCATTGTGGGTTACGCTATCGACGCTCGCCTGAAGAAGCAGCTTACCTCGAAGTAGGAGAGCGATGCCGGCGCCGCGTTGCGCGGCCTTTCTCATCGCGGAAGCCGGCGCAGGGTCGGCCGTTCGCGCAGGCGGGCGACCGCGGGCACGCATTCTTGCCACATTGCGTTTACTCTGACCGCACGGCGCCAAACGGCGCCGTGCGCGTTTTGGCGGGCGCTACAATGAAGCGGATGAGGGCGCACGAGCATCGACGAGAGCGAGGTGGCGGGGGAATGGGCGCAGGACGGCTATTCCGGTCGGGCGAGCAGTTCGTCGTGCGCGACGTGCCTGCCCAGACGGCAGACCGCGCCAGGGCATTCTTGCGCGCGGGGGCGGTCGGCTTCAAGCCCGCCACGCCGCGCTTGTCGTCGTCCGTGCTGCTCATGCGGGAGCGCCGGGGTCGGGAGAAGACCGTCTGGAGCATCGAGCGCGATCCGGCGCTGGCGACCGTGCGCGAGCGCGCGGTCGCACTGCGCGCAGCGGGCGCGCCGCTTCCGTACCCGCTCGCCGTGCCGGACAACGGCGTCGAAATCTTCATGATTCGCCGGCAGCGCTCCATGCCCACGTCGCCGAACGCGGTGGTGTTTCCCGGCGGCGGCGCCGACGTGCGCGATGTCGAGGAGGACCTACCGTGGGAAGGCCCCGCGCCGTCTGAGTGGGCGACGCTGCTGGGCGTCAGCGAGGAGACGGCGCGCCGGGCGGTGGTGGCCGCCGTGCGCGAGGTCTACGAAGAGACCGGCGTGCTCTTGGCGGGCACGCCCAATGGCGCGGTCGTGGACGACCTGTCCGGTGCGGCGTGGTCGGAGCACCGTGCGGCCCTGTCCGGCCACCGCGAGTCGTTCGCGGAGTTCCTGCGCGCCCGGGGCCTTCGGCTGCGTTCCGACCTTCTGGGCGCGAAGGCGCGCTGGACGACGCCGTCGTACGAACCGCGTCGCTACGACACGTTCTTCTTTGCCGCTGCGGTGCCCGCGGGCCAAGAACCTGACGGGGAATGCAGCGAATCGTTCATTTCCGACTGGGTTCAGCCATGCTGGGCGCTCGTGCGCGGTGACGACAGAACCATCAACCTCCTGCCGCCGACGAAGTACAATCTGGAGCAAGCGATGTGCGCTGCTTCGCTCGAGGGCGCCCTCCGCTCTGTCGCTGCGCCGGTGCAGCGCATGATGCTGGAGCCGTTCGTGTGCGATGATGGCTCGATCGCGCTGCGCACGCTCGTTCCCTAGCGCGCAGGCTGTCAACGTTTCGAACGGAAAGGACCCGCATGAACCAAAGCATGCTGCTTGAAGTGCTGGGTGTGCACGAGGGGGAGCCGTACCGGGCCGACCTGCACGTCCACTCCACGCTCTCCGACGGTTCCGAGACGTGCGCACAGCTGGTCGCACGCGCGGCGGGGTCGGGGTTGACGCACGTCGCGTTCACGAACCACGACACCACGCGCGGCATCACAGCCGCGCAGCGCGCCGGCCGCGCCGTTGGCGTGACCGTGGTGGGCGGCGTGGAGATCTCCGCCTACGATTTCGCGCGCGGTCGCAAGGTGCACATTCTTGGCCTGGGCGTGCGCGAGGGGTCGCCGGCGGTCGAGCGCCTCTGTCGGCCATTGCTGCAGCGCCGCGAAGCGGCGTCGCGCTGGCAGCTGGAGCGCCTGCTGCAAGCGGGCTACGACGTGGACGTGGAAAAGGTCGAGCGTCTGGCGGCAGCGTCCACCTGCCTGTACAAGCAGCACATCATGGCGGGTCTGGTGGACGCGCCCTGCGCGAGCCCTGAGTGGCAACGCTTGTACCGCCGCCTCTTCAAAGGAGAGGGCGTCGCCGTGCGCGATATCGAGTACGTGGACGCGCGCGACGCCGTCGCAGCCATCGTGCGCGACGGCGGACGAGCGGTCTTGGCGCACCCGGGGCAGATGGGCAACTACGAGCTCGTGCCCGCACTCGTGGAGGCGGGCCTGTCGGGCATCGAGCGCCTGCATCCCGACCACGGTGCGGCGGATCACGACCGGTGCTACAACCTGGCGCGCCGCTATGGCCTGTTCTGCACGGGCGGCTCCGATTACCATGGCGTGTTCGGGCGGTCGCCCTCGCTGGGGTGCTGCCGGATTGAAGGGTAGGGTGCTGGCATGAAGCGACTGACCACGAAGCGCCCGGACGGTTCGTTCGCGGTCGACGCGGCCGCCGTTCGCGCGAACGACGACAGCACGGCAGGCGGCGCGGCAATCGACCGGCTGGGCGCGCTCGAGGACATCTACGAGGCGCTCTCGGCTCGCTGCGACGAACTGGAGGCGCGCATCGACGTCCTGAAAGCGCAGGGTCGCGCGCGCAGCGCGAGCGCCCAGCAGCTGCTCGCGCAAAAGCTCGCCATCCAGAGCACGCTTTCGCTCATGGCGCCCCTCGAGGACGCGCATGGCGAAGATGAGAACTAAAAGGCCTGTTCGCAGGCCTTCTTTTATGTTTATCACCCGTTATTCGTGAGGTTCGAAAACACGCCCTCACCAAAAAAGAGTTCCGGTTTCACGAACTACGGGGCTTCTTAGCTGCCCCTCATCTTGACTACTGTCAGCGTATCCAAGCAACGCGTTTAGGAAATGGGCGTCAGGTTGCTCGGAGCGCTGAAAAAAAAGGGGGGGACAGCATGACTTCTATCGAAACGACCGACCGCTCCACCGAGGCGGTGGAGCGAGTCATGGCGTGCGTGCGCAAGACGCGTGCGAACACGCTGCCCATGTGCGCGTGTCTGCGCGCGTGTCTGGAGGAGGCGCCGTACCGCGACATCGAAGCCGGTCTTGAGTCGTTGACGGTTATGAAAACCAGCCTGCAGACGCCGCACGTGCTCATCAACCTGCTCGTCGAGGCGGGCGGCATCGAGCGTACCGCAGTGGAAGAGGAGTCCGCGGAAACCGCTGATGAATCCAACCTCGATTCCGAGGATCAGCCGACGGACTGGACGCTCAAGACCACCCCGGCAGGCCAGACGGTGCTCGCGTCGCTCGAGCCCGCGAAGATGATTGACGCGCTGTGCGCGTCCGAGCCCGCGGAGTTCACGGCCGCCATTAAGGAGACGCTGCGTGCGTGTGAACAGGGCGCAAAGCTCTCCGACGTGAACGAGGCGCTTGGCGGCAAGGTCGAGGCCGACGGAAAGAGCGTCTATCCCGAGTATTTCGTCTCGAAGCTCGAAGCGGCAGGCGGCCTTGAGTGGGAGGGCTGCTGGAAGACCACGGATGCAGGACTGCGCTTCCTGCGGAGGGCGGGCGCGTAAGCCCGCTGGGCGGCGCGGCCGCGCACGGTCGCGCGTCGTTTTACTTCGGTCACTAGGCGGCATGCCGCCTTGTGCACATTCACGTGGACGAACGTCCAAGGAAGAGAGAAAAAGGAGGGAGTATGGCAACAGCGAGCCAGGCATCCGCGACCATGTCGCGCCGTAGCTTCGTGAAGGCGTCGGCGTTGTGTGGTGCGGTTGCCGCTTCCGGCATCGCGGCGACGGACTGCTTTGTGAAGGCTGATCCCGCCCGCGCTGCCGAGAGCAACGACGTCAAGATCGTCAAGACCTCGTGCCGTGCGTGCATCGCGGCATGCGCTGTCCTGGCGCACGTCCAGAACGGTCGCGTCATCAAGATCGAGGGCAATCCGGAGAGTCCCATGAGCATGGGCGGCGTGTGCGCCAAGGGTCTTGCCGGCATCCAGGCGCTCTACAACCCGAACCGCCTGCAGTATCCCTTGCGTCGCGTGGGCGAGCGCGGTGGCAACGACTGGGAGCGCATCTCCTGGGACGAGGCCATCACGGATATCGCGACCAAGATCAACGAGATTTCCGACAAGTACGGTTCCGAGGCCATCACGGTGTCCACGGGCGGCGGCGGCAACCCACACTTCTCTAACGTGAAGTGGTTCGGCGAGTCCATCAACACGCCGAACGTGTGGGAGCCCGGTTGCGCCCAGTGCTATCTGCCCCGCATGGCCGCCTCGCAGCTGGTCTACGGCGCCGGCAAGCCGAACAACCTGTCCTTCGCGGACTCCAACGGTTGGGACTACTACTTCGACGACACGCCGGTGACGAGCCTGGTGCTGTGGGGCACCGACCCGTCCAACTCCTCCGTCGCGACCGGCGGTCGCGCGCTGGCGGAGCTGCGTGCTCGCGAGCAGGGCCTCAAGACGGTGGTCATCGACCCGCGCATGACCTTGGACGCGTCCAAGGCCGACGTGTGGCTGCCCATCCGCCCGGGCACCGACGCCGCGCTGCTTCTGGCATGGGAGCACTGGATCATCGAGAACGAGCGATATGACGCCGAGTTCTGCAAGACCTGGACGAACATGCCGTACCTGATCAACCCGGAGACGCGCCTGACGCTCAAGGCGACGGAGGCTGGACTTGAAGGTACCGACAAGGACTACGTGGTGTGGGACTCCAAGACCAACCAGCCCGTCGTTGTGGACTATCCCATGAACGAAGGCGTCGACCCGGCGCTGTTCGGCACCTACGAGGTCAACGGCATGCAGTGCTCCACCGGCGGTGAGCTGCTCAAGCAGTCCTGCGAGGAGTGGACCGTCGAGAAGGCCGCCGAGGTCTGCTGGTTGGACGCCGACCAGATCGTGAAGGCGCTCGAGATCTACACCGACCCCGAGGGCCAGTCCGGCATCATGCAGGGCGTGCCGATCGACCAGTACCCGCAGTCCCAGCAGTGCGCGCTGGCTGCCCTTGCCCTGGAATTCCTCATGGGCAACGTCGAGAAACCCGGTACCATGCTGCAGAACTTCAAGGGCTGCCCCGTCAAGGACCAGCTGGGCAATACCCCGCGCCTGCTGTCTAAGGAAAAGGTCATGAGGCGTGCGGGCTACATCGAGCACAAGGGCCTCATGGACTGGGATATGTGCTTCATCCCCGATGTCATGACCATGATGAAGGACGGCGACCCGTACCAGATTCACATGTGGTTCGACCGTTCCGGCAACAAGCACGCAGTGCTTGGCAACGCCCTGCAGCTTGACGAGGTCACGCCGAACGTCGACTGCATCGTCCACATCTACATGTACCCGACGGCCTTCACCCGCATGTACGCCGACTACGCGCTGCCGTGCACGGAGTGGCTGGAGACGAACCTGCCCATCCCGCAGCTCAACACCGTCGTCGTCCGCCAGGCGGTCACCCACCTGTTCGAGACGGTGGAAGAGGGCATCATCTGGACGAACATCGTCCAGAAGTGCGCCGAGCTGGGCAACGAAGCCGCCGCCCGCGCCTTCGACCCGGAAGCGACCTTCGGACACGTGCTCTATAAGAACGAGTACGAGAAGCAGAAGCAGCACATGGGCACGTCCGGCATCACGTGGGACGAGCTCTGCGAGAAGGGCGTCATGGAGTGGTGCTCCGTCGACGAGTACCGCACCTACGAGGTCTACAAGAAGATCGACGAGAAGACCGGCAAGCCGAAGGGCTTCGGCACGCCGTCTAAGAAGCTCGAGATCTACGCCGAGTCCAACACCATCCTGGGCCGCACGGGCTATCCGTGGGCGAAGTGCGCCGAAGAGGAGCACTTCGAGGTTCCGCCCGCCAGCGCCGACTACGAGCCGCTCTGCTACTACGTGGAGCCGGCGGAGTCCCCGATCGAGGGCGCCGAGGGCTACGACCCCGACTTCCCGCTCGTCATCACGAACGGCCGCCTGCCCATGTACCACCATGGCACGCTGCGCAACGTCCCGTGGCTGCGCGAGATCTATCCCGTGCCCGAGCTGTGGATCAACCCCGCGGATGCCGAGAAGTACGGCATCGAGGACGGCACGTGGACGTGGATCGAGTCCCGCCGCGCCAAGACGCGCGGCCTGGCGAAGGTCACGACTGCCATCCCGGAGGGCGTCCTGTACCAGGAGCGTTTCTGGAATCCTGAGTTCCTGAACAGCGACGACCCGAAGCTCGCCTACACGGCCATGAACTACAACGTCCTGAGCAAGACCGACGCCCCGTACAACCCGGAGTACGGCACCTACACGCTCCGCGGCTTCACGGTCAAGGTCTACCCGTGCCCCGAAGGCGCGCCGGAAGGTACCTGGATGAAGCCCGAGGACTTCACTCCGTGGCTGCCGACGCCCTCCGATCCTACCGAGGAGGTGTTCGATTATGGCGCGTAATTGCATCGTCGTGAACCTCGACCGCTGCACTGGCTGCTACGGCTGCGAGGTCGCCTGCAAGATGGAGAACGACATCGCGCTGGGTGAGTACTGGAACAAGGTCGTCGAGGTCGGACCGATCGGCGACTACCCGGACATCACGCGCTACAAGGTGCCGTCCATGTGCCAGCAGTGCGAGGACGCCCCGTGCGTCCACGTGTGCCCGACCGGCGCGAGCTACCGCGACCCCGAGACCAACATCGTGCTCGTCGACCGCGAGAAGTGCATCGGCTGCAAGTACTGCATGATGGCGTGCCCGTACGGCGTCCGCAATTGGAACGCCGAGACCAAGACGGTCGAGAAGTGCACGCTGTGCGGCCACCTGACCGCGCAGGGCGAGCTGCCCGCGTGCGTGAAGAGCTGCGCCGCTGGCGCGCGCTTCTACGGCGACTTGGACGACCCGGATTCCGACGTGTCCAAGGAGCTCGCGCGCTACGACGCTGACGCGATCCACACGCTCGAGGACGTGGGGAACCATCCGGCGACCCATTACATCTGGTCCCCGAAGCATGGCGAATGGAAGGAGCGCATCTAAATGGAGATCCAATGGTCACTCGTTCTGTTCACGGTGCTCTCCGGTGCCGGTGCGTGGCTGTTTGCTAGCGCCGCCATCGATGAGCTCAAGGGCACGACGAAAAAGACGGCGTTCCCTGCCGCTATCCTGGCGGTGGTCCTGCTGGCAGTCGGCGGCATCTGCTCTGTGACGCACCTTTCGCATCCTGAGCGCATGCTGGCAGCCCTCGGCCATCCCACCGCGGGCATCTTCCTGGAGGCGCTGCTCCTGGGCATCCTCGCCGTCGTCGCGATCGTTTACGCGATCCTGGTGAAGCGCGAGGCGTCTGCTGGAGCCCGCAAGGTCTTCGCGGTCCTCGGCATCATCGCCGCCATCGCGCTGACCTTCGCCTGCGGCGCGTCCTACATGATGTCCTCCCACGCCATGTGGGACACCGTCACGCTTCCGCTCGCGTACCTGGGCACTGCCGCTGCCAGCGGCACGGCGCTCTACCTGGTGCTGTGCGCTGCTCTGAAGGAGAGCGATGAGGCGATCTCCTTCGCTGGCCTGCTCGCCACCGCGGGTGGCGTGCTCGCCCTGGTGCTCGGCGTCGTCTACGGCGTTGCCGGCAACGTCGCCTTCGGCGACCAGGCTGCTATCTTCTGGCTGGCGGTCGTCGTCTGTGGCGGCGTCGCGCCGATTGTGTTCGGCTACCTGGCGAGCAAGAAGCCCGCTTCTGGCCTGACCTACGGCGCCATCGCCGTGGTGGGCGCCCTCATCGGGTCGATTGGCCTGCGCTGCGTCATGTGGCTTGTAGGCTCGGCCCTGATGTCCCTGTTCGGGGTTGCCCTCTAAGGAGCCCCAAGGCATGTTCCGCTGCCGGCCTGCGAATGCGGGCCGGCAGCTCTTCGGACGACCGCTCGGCGAAGCGCCATGCAGCTTCCCCTCTCTCGCACGGCGCTTCGCCGGTCGATCGGCCGGCCTTGTGTACCCCATCCCTCTGATCCCTCCCAAGGCCGGCTCGACCGTTCCAAACCTGACGAAGCAAGGAGACCATCACATGGACGAAGCAATGAAACAGGACGTGCGCGAATCGAGCGAAGCACGCGCCACGTTCTACCGCTTCCTGGCGAGCGTCTATTTCACGGAATTGACCGTCGAGCAGATTGAAACGCTGGCGACGCAAGAGTTCCCGCAGGACGACTCCGAGATCGCGCAGGGGTACGCAACCATCAAGGAATACCTGCGGCACCGTGACGCAGGTACGCGACAGGAGCTGGCGGTCGACTACGCCCACACGTTCCTGAGCGCGGGCATGTACGACACGGTCATGGCGCCGCCGTACGAGTCGGTCTTCACGAGCGAGCAGCACCTGCTCATGCAGGAGGCGCGCGACGGTGCGGTCGCGTTCTACCGCGCCGAGGGGATCGACCTTCCCGCCGACAACACCACGCCCGAGGACCACGTGTCGTTCGAGATGCAATTCATGGCGCGCTTGATCGACCGTGCGGTCGAGGCGATCGACGAAGGCGACGACGCAGAGTTCGCTCGCCTGGTCGGCGTGCAGGACCGCTTTCTTGCGGAGCATCTGGAGAACTGGATTCCCACGTTCACGCAGGCGATCGACGAGCATGCCCGCACCGACTTCTACCGCGGCGTGGCGAGCTTGACGCGCGGCTTCCTGGCGCTCGACCGCGAGGTCGTGGACGACCTGGCGGCGTACGCGCGGGAGTAGGCGTAAGCGCGAGCAGGCGAGCGCTCGCCGATGCAGCGCGGGCGCTTGGCGGGTAACGTCCCGATCGCGGAGAGAGAGGAGAGGCATGGCTGACTTGACGCGCAGAACGTTCATTGGCGCGTGCGCGAGCGTTGTCGCGTGCGCTGGAATCGGCGGGGGAGTCCGCGTTCTCGGTTCCTCCGACGAGTTGCTGCGCCCGCCGGGCGCTCAGGACGAGGCGCACCTGCTAAGCACTTGCGTGCGCTGCGATCGGTGCCGCTCCGTGTGCCCGACCGGCGTGATCGCCGTCGGACATGTCGAAGACGGGCTGGTGAACGCGCGCACGCCCATTCTTGACTTTCACAAAGGCTACTGCGATTTCTGCGACAAGTGCGCGGAAGTCTGCATGACGGGCGCCATTCGCCCGTTCGACGAGACGCGCGAGAAGATCGGCGTCGCGGTCGTCATCGAAGATCGGTGCGTCGCGTACTACGGCGGGTGCGACCGGTGTGCCGAGGTCTGCCCGTACGAGGCCATCTCGCTTGACGGGGCGGGCCATCCGCAGGTCAATGCCGACGCGTGCAATGGGTGCGGCCTGTGCGTCGACGAATGCCCGGCGCTCGTGTACCGCTCGTTCGTCGGCGGCATGCACCGCGGCATCGAGGTCGTGTCTCCCGCGGTGTACGACCGCCTTTCGCGCACGACGGTCTCGACCGAAAGCGAGTTGATGTGACATGAAAAAGCCGTCGTCTACGCTGCTTCGCACGTTGAGCGCGGTCGCGGTCATCGCACTCGTGTGCCTGGGGCTGGCCATCCACACCGGCTTCGGCACCCCGTCCTCGTGGGGCATCGCCGACATCGCCGCGCTCTGCCCGCTCGGTGCCGTCGAGGCGGCCATCGCATCGCGCACGATCGTCCCGCCCATGCTGCTGGGCGCTGCCATCGTCGTTGTCCTCACCATCGTGTTCGGACGCGCGTTCTGCGCGTGGGGCTGCCCCATCCCGCTGCTTCGTCGCGTCCTGGGCTTGAAGTCTCCGCAGGAGAAGCGAGCGGAGCGGGAGCGCAAGCTGGGTAAGCGCGCGGCGCGCGTCGAGGGCGAAGAGCGCGAGAAGGCGCTCAAGGAGCTTGAAGAGGTGGCAGCCGAGGAGGCTGAAGCCCGCTTGCATCCAGGTGAGATGATCGAACAGGGCGCGCTGGGAATCCCGCGCAAGCTACGCGGCGGGATTCATGATTCCCGCAACTGGGTCCTGGGCGGCACGATTCTTTCGACCGCGCTGTTCGGCTTCCCGGTCTTCTGCCTAATCTGCCCGGTTGGCCTCACGTTCGGCACGATTATTGTGCTCTGGAGGCTGTTCCAGTTCAACGAAGCGACGCTATCCTTGATCGTGTTTCCGGCGTTGCTGCTGTTGGAGATCGTCGTGCTGCGCAAGTGGTGCCACCGGTTTTGCCCGCTCGGCGCGCTGTTCTCGCTGATCGCGCGCCTAAACCGCACGTTCCGTCCGCGCGTCGACACGACGACGTGCCTGCGTGAGAACGGCGAGGCGTGCCACAAGTGTGCGGAGGTGTGCGAAGAGGGCATCGATCTGCACGACGGGACGGTCTCCGCGCCGCTCTCTGAATGCACGAAATGCCGCGCGTGCGCGGACAAGTGCCCAGCGCACGCTATCAGTTTTCCATTGTTGAACGGTGGATTTCGTTCTCAGGAGCACAGTGAAAAACAGGTAAAGTAGCAGAAGGGGGACACTGCGAAGTGGGGAAGGCCGCGCTATAGATGTGCGCGCCCTTCCGAGGAGGGGCCATGGACGCAAGACGAAACGAAACAAGCACGCTTTCTCGATCGTCCGAGGAGAAGGCGGTCACGGCTGTAGGAGCGGAGGGGAAGCGCCCGTGGCTTTCGATGTCGACGCTGTTCGCGGACATTGACGAGCAGTGGCCGAGCCTGAAGTTCCTTGGCTTTGGTTGCTACTACGCGTGGATTTGGCTGTGCTACGACAGCGAGGTTCTTGTGCCCGATTGGATGCAGGACCAGGCTGCGTACAGCGTGTTCGACATGTACTTGCTCTCGACGACAGCCCTTGCGCTCGTGTTCATCGTCTCGTCGTTGTTCGCTTCCAAGGTCGAGACCATTCTGCGCCGTTCCTTCATCGTGTTCGCTGCGGGAGTGCTCGCCACCGTGAGCACGGTGGGCGTGGTCTTCGGCGGGGAGGGTCCCGCCTTCGCGGTCTTCTCGGCCCTGACGGGCGTCGGGACTGCATGGATCGCGCTGCGCCTTGGCATGGTGTACGGCACGGTGCCGGCGCGCCAGGCGCTCATGTACACTGCGGCGTCGTTCGTGTTCGCCGGCATGCTGTACTTCGTTGCCGTGGGCTTGCCCGAGCTTGCGGGCATTGTCTTTGCGGCGTTCTTGCCGACGATGGCGGCGCTGTGCTCCGTCGCCACGCTTGCGCGCACGGACGCTGCGCGGTCCGACCGCCGTCCGACCGGGTCGCTGCCGCACGGGTTCTTCGCGCGGTTCGTGCTGGCGGTCGCGGTGTTCGCCGTGGTCGTGGGAGTGACGCGCGGTTACTCGACGTTGTCGGGCGGCGTTGACGTCCTGAGCGCGAAAGGCGTGATCATCGTGGCGGTGACGGCGTGCATCGCCGCTATCCTCTTCCTGGTCGCCGGCATGCTCATGCGCGATTTTGACGTTTCGAAGCTGTACTATCCGGCGACGATTCTGGTGTCGGGCGGCGTGTTGGTCACGCCGGTCGTCTCGTCCGCCACGGGCGGGGCGAGCACGGGCGCGTTCGAAGGACAGGTCATCGGCGTGGCGTACGCGCTGTTCGTCATGGTCATCTGGTGCTTGTGCGCGCACGTGTCCTACATGACCAGCTTGTCGCCTGTGCGCGTGTTCGGCTGGGGCCGCGGTGCCTCCGCTGCCGGCACGACGTTGGGGTGGGTGCTGGGCTCGATGCTGCTCGAGCAGACGGGCGACAACCCAACGGTCATCGTCGCGGTCTCGATCGTGATGGTGTTCGTCCTGCTCATTGTGGTCATGCTCGTGTTCAACGACCGTGCGATCGGCCGCGTGCTGCGCCAGGCGAACGGTCTCGAGCGAGCCGAGGCGGACGCGTTCGGCAGCATCTTCCCGGATAGCATGGTCGAAGGTGCCGGCGCGTCTGACGAGGGCGACGCCGCATCGCGGCCGCAGGGCGCCTGGACGCGCGCGTGCAACCTCATCGCCGATGACGGCGGACTCTCCACGCGCGAGAGGGATGTCCTGTTCCTGCTGGCGAAAGGCCGTTCGATCGAGTACGTCCACGAGGAGTTGGGCATCTCCGTCAACACCGCGAAGACCCATATCAAGAACGTGTACGCGAAGCTTGGCGTGCACACGCGCCAGGAACTGCTGGACATGGTCGAGGGCGCCGTCGACGAGCAGCGTCGGTAAGCAGCACGGCATGGAGCCGCCCTGCGCGCCCGGTCTGCGCTTGTGCCGGTGTTTTCGGGCAACCGTGCGCGTGTGGAAAATTACCCGTGTGTAACATTCTCTGCTATAGTGTTCAGCCGAAATAAGGAAGCGTGCCCGCGTGCGGGCAGAAAAGCCGTGCACAGCGCCTGTGCGTTCAACGGGCGCTGCTGCGGGCGAAACGTTCGGGAGAAGCATGACGGCAGGACAGACGACGCTTGACAAAGCGCGCGTGGGCGGACGGTACCGCGTGCGCGGCATCCAGCTGGAGACGGCAGTGGAAAAGCGCCTTGAGGCGCTCGGCATGACGCACGGCGCGCTCATCGAGGTGCTCAACGGCAAGGGAAAGGGCACGGTCATCGTGCGCGTGCGCGGCGCGCGGTTCGCGCTCGGCAGCGGCATCGCCGCCGGCATCGCCGTGGAGGAGGCTGCCGCATGAGCTGCTGCGACCAGAAGACATCCCGCGGCGTGGTGCTGCACGGCGACGCCATGGGCGCGCACGAGGGCGCCCCGAGCGCATCCGAGCCCGGCGCCGAGCATCTGACCGTCGCGTTCATCGGCAACCCCAACTGCGGCAAGACCACGCTGTTCAACGCGCTCACCGGCGCGAACCTGAAGGTCGCCAACTGGCCGGGCGTCACGGTGGAGAAGGTGGAAGGCTCCTTCGACTACGAGGACGGCCACATGCACCACATCCATCTCGTGGACCTGCCGGGCGCTTACAGCCTCACGTCCTACACCATGGAAGAGCGCGTTTCGCGCGAGTTCATCCTGTCGGGCGAGGCCGACGTCGTGGTGGACGTGGTGGACGCGTCCTCGCTCGAGCGCAACCTCTATCTCACGCTGCAGCTGCTTGAGCTGGGCCGTCCGGTGGTCGTGGCGCTCAACATGATGGACGTCGTGGAGAAGCGCGGCATGGAGATTGACGTCTCGCGCTTGCACGAGATGCTCGGCGCGCCCGTCGTGCGCACGGCAGCCCGCGCCCGCCGCGGCATCAAGCCGCTCGTGCACGCGGCGGTGCACCACTGGGACTCCGACGTTCCCGAGACCTTCCTGCACGACCACGACGAGGGCGACATGCCCGAGAAGCACGCGCGCTACGCCATGGTCTACAGCCCTGAGATGGAAGCGCGCATCGACGCGGTGCAGGCGGCGCTCGTGGAGCGCTACCCGGACATCGTGAACCCGCGCTGGCATGCTATCAAACTGCTCGAGGGCGACGAGACGGTGGCGCAGCGGCATCCGGTGGACCTGCCGGACGTGCTCGATCGAAGCTACGAGAGCGAGATCATCAACCAGAAGTACGCGTTCATCGAAGAGATCGTCCGCGAGGTCGTCGTCAACCGCGACGAGCGCGCGGAGCTCACGGACCGCGTGGACGCCGTCGTCACGGGCAAGTGGACCGGCCTGCCCGTGTTCCTGCTCGTCATGGCCGCCGTGTTCGCGTTCACGTTCCTGGTGGGCGACTGGCTCAAAGGCTACTTCGAGCTGGGCATCGAATGGTTCAGCGAGGCGGTGGCTTCCGGCTTCGGCGCCCTGGGCGTGCACGAGCTGCTCACGGCGCTCGTGGTGGACGGCATCATTGCCGGCGTAGGCGCCATCATCACGTTCCTGCCGAACATCGCCGCGCTGTTCCTGGCGCTCGCGGTGCTGGAGGACAGCGGCTACATGGCGCGCGTCGCCTACGTGATGGACGGCATCATGGGGCGCATCGGCCTGTCGGGCCGCGCGTTCCTGCCGCTCATCCTGGGGTTCGGCTGCTCGGTGCCGGCCGTCATGGCCACGCGCACGCTGGAGGAGCCGCGCGACCGCAGGAAGGCCATGCTCGTCACGCCGTTCATGTCGTGCTCGGCGCGCCTGCCCATCTACATCCTGTTCTCGGGTATCTTCTTCCCGGACTGCGCCATGGTGGTCGCGTACTCGCTGTACGTGGTAGGCCTGGTGGTGGCGCTCGTGGCGCTGTGGGTCATGCACCTGGCGGAGCGACGCCGCGGCCTGCGCCATGCGGACCTGCTCATTGAGCTGCCCGACTACAAGATGCCCTCGGCGCGCACGGTGGCCATCTACGTGAAAGAGAAGGTGTGGGACTACGTTCAGCGCGCGGGCACCGTCATCTTCGTGGCGTCCGTGGTCCTGTGGTTGCTGTTGAACTTCGGCCCCGGCGGCTACACCGAGGATATGGGGGCGAGCTTCGCCGCGCTTATCGGCCAGGCGTGCGTGCCGTTCTTCGCGCCCATCGGTCTGGGCTTCTGGCAAATCTCCACGGCGCTCATCGCCGGCATCTCCGCGAAGGAGGTGGTGGTCTCCAGCACCGCCATCCTCTTCGGCGTGGGCGGTGCCACCACCGATGCGGGCATGGCGGCCATCGCCGACGCCCTCGGCGCGGTGGGCTTCGGCCCGCTCAACGCGTACTGCCTCATGGTGTTCTGCCTGCTGTACGTGCCGTGCGTGGGCACCATCGCCACCATTAAGAAGGAGAGCGGCAGCTGGAAGTGGACGGCGTTCTCGGTGGCGTTCCAGGTGGCCGTGGCGTGGCTGGTCGCCTTCGCCGTGTACCAGATCGGCAGCCTCGTGCTCGCATAGGGTGTTCGCACAAGGCGTTCGCCGCCGCCCGCCGGCGGGGCGTTCGCACCGTGCGCGGCGACGCGTCCTGCGCGCGGTATCCCCGTGCTATAGTGGGACTTTACAACAGCCAAGGGCCGCGGTGCCGGCCGGAGACGACTACGGGGGAGCGAGGGCCCATGAAGCTGAACGTACGCAACCTCTTCGCCGGCCTGGTCATCATCATCGTGCTCGCGTTCGTGCTCTTCCGCGGCGACCAGCTCGTGGAGCTCGTGGAGACCATGAAGCAGGGCCAGCCCCTGTTCATGGCGGTCGCCGTGCTCACGCAGCTAGGCAAGTACTTCGCGCAGAGCTTCGCGTACTCGTTCGCGTTTGCGGCGGTGGGCGAGCACATGGCGGCGCGCAACACGCTGCCGCTCGTGTTCGGCACGTTCTTCATGAACACCATCGCGCCCTCGCTCAACCTGGCGGGCACCACGCTCGTGGTGGACGACGCGCGCCGTCGCGGCATCCCCGCCGGCAAGGCCACGTCCGCCGCGCTGCTCATGCAGATCACCATCGACTCCGGCTTCGCCATCATCATGCTCTCGGGCTTTCTCGTGCTGGCCATCGCCGTGGGGCTCGACCCCATGTGGGCGTTGCCGGGCCTGATCGTCCTGCTCATCGTGAGCGCCATGGTGTTCATCATGGTCATGGGCCGCAAGCGCCCGCAGGTCATCATCCGCCTGCTCTCGAAGGTGGACCGCCTCATTAACCGCATTCTGGCGAAGATGGGCAAAGCCTCGCTCAAGCCGTGGGTCGAGCGCACGGTCGCCTCGTTCTCCGAAGCGGCGGGGCTCATCGCCAGCCAGCCGAAGACCACGGCGAAGGCGTTCGGGTGCTCGGTGTTCGCCTCTATCTGCGAGCTGTCGTGCTTCAGCCTGGTGGGCATGGGGTTCGGCGTGTTCTCGCCCGAAGCGCTTGTGTGCGGCTACGTGGTGGCCACGCTGTTCGCCATGGTCTCGGTCACGCCGCAAGGCGTGGGCGTGGTGGAAGCGGCCGTCACGGTGGCGTTCACCTCGTTTGGCCAGGCAGCGTCGGCGGGCCTGTCCATCGCGCTCGTGTACCGCGGCATCGTCTTCTGGATGCCGTTCATCATCGGCGCCATCCTCATTCAGACCACGAAGACGTTCCGCAATGCCGGAACGAAGGGAAAGGCCGCCGATGCCGATGCCGCGCCCGAAGGCGATCGTCCGGCGGTCCCCGATGCCGTCGATTCCGAGCTGGAATCGAGCGTGGTGCATGCGACGCTTGAGCAGATTGCCGCAGTCGAAGAAGACCACGACACCGAAGCGCTGGTGGACGCCGCGAAAGAGATGGGCGTCATCCGCGAGCGTCCGAACAGACGCCCGTAGGCGTCCACGGGCGTCTGTCCGTCTGGGAGCCCCTTGCGTTCTCGCGCGTCGCGTCCGCACCCGCGTCTGCGCCTACGCCTGCGTATGCGACCGCGTACGCCGTGCGGGGTAGCGGCGCGTGTCGGTTCCGTGACGGGATCGTGCCAGGTTTTCGACGGGCGCGATTCCCGTGGTACGCTCGCGTCATTGAGCAACCATTCTGGCGAAAGAGGACACCATGCCTGAGAATACGAACCCCAACCCGAACGCTCCGCAGGGCGAAAGCGCTGCCATCCCGGAACAGGGCCCGCACGCCGCTTCCACCGAGCAGCCTGCCGTCGGACAGCCCGCCGCCCAGCCGGCGCCTGAGCACGCGGCCGCACAGCCGGCGCCCGAGCAGCCTGCCGCCCAGCAGCCGGGGGCTGCCGTGCCGCCGTTCGGCCGGCCCTCCGACCAGCAGGCCGGCGCGCCCGGCGCACAGGGCTTCGCGGGGGCGAACGCCCAGTCCGCGCCCGTGCCGCCGTACGCCCAGCAGGCGCCGCAGCCGTTCCCGCCGCAGCCTGCGCTCGTGCCGCAGCTCACGGGCGGCATGAAGTTCGGCTACTTCGCGCTGGGCTTTTTGGGCAACCTGCTCGGCATCTTGATCGCATGGCTCATCAACGCCGACAAGCATCCGGCTATTCGCAACTCCGCCATCAAGTGGTCGGTCGTGGGCTTCGCCTGCACGTTCGTGATCGGCATCCTCATCGGTATCGCCGTCATGGGCTTCATCGGCACCGTCGTTGCGGCGGTCGGGGCGGGCGCCTACACGGCTGATCCGTCGTCGTTCTCCTACTACGGCACGTTCTAGCGGGGCGCTGGGCTACAGCTCGGCGCCCACAACGCAGTTGAGTCGCATGTCCTCGCAGAGTGCGATGAGCCTGCGGTCCGCGGAGAGCAACGTGCCGTTGCTGCGTCGCACAAGGGTCAAGTAGAACATGTCGTAGACGGAATGGTCCTGGCGCACGGCTTCCGCGAACGCCTCGTCGGCGTTCTCGCAAAGCGGCACGAATACGTCGACGAGGGCGAGAGCCCCGTCGACGTATTGTTCTGCGTCACGGCTTGCGAGGAGTCTGGCGTGTACGTACTTCCAGAACGCGTTGCGAACCTCGACGCGGAAAAGGTCCGACGTCATAACAGGCTCTCCTTCGAGCATCAAGGCCCGAAATGCCCTACCGCGCTCTGTTCCGCGCGCTATTTCGACGGCGGCGCTGCAATCAAGGACGATCATTGTGCGTCGCCCCGCCATTCCAGAGAGCTCCCACCGCGTTCTTCGCGGGCAGAGCGGACGAGCTCTGCCGGTTCGGGAAATCCTCCGGGGACGTTGAAGGAAGGGAGGGCGTCAATCCTTTCGAACGCCAGGGCTCGCTTTCGGACACGCTGCTCGCGTTCGTCGACTCCGATGTTCGCTTGGGGCGTTTGCGGTGCTGCGGGGACGGCGGTCCACGCAACAGGTTCGTTGCTTGCTCGGTATGCGCGCAAGTATTCGCGCAGGATGTGGATTGTCTGCTGGGAGATGCTGCGGTCTTCATTGCTCGCGCATTCGCGCAGAGCTTCGTATAAATCCTCAGGGAGCTCTCGTACTTGCAAGGCTGGCATGAGTCCTCCTTTTGCAGGAATAATGCATGCATTTTGCATGTTCTCATCATACCATGGCATGACGCATGCTGCGTCGTCTGCAGAGCGTCGCCCGCTCTTGCTTCCGTCGCCCGCTCGGATTTTGTTCCGGGCGGGCTTTCGAATTAACGCCGTCTTTATGCGCGCGGTTCTATACTCGGTTCGAAGCTGGCATGGCCGGTGTGCTGTCGAAAGGGGAAGGGGCCATGGGCATCGTCAAGACGAAGCGCGCGCTCGTCGTCGGATGCGGCGAGTTCGGGCTGGCCGTCGCGGACAAGCTCTCGTCGCTTGGATGTGCGGTCACGGTGGTCGACATGAACGCCGCGGCGTTCAACGGGCTTCCGGCAAGCTTTGGGGGCGAGACGCTTGTGGGCGACGGCGCCGACGTCTCGACGCTCGAGGCGTGCGAGATCGACCGCGCGTCCTATTTCGTCGCGTGCACGACGCGCGACTCCGTCAATTACTTCATCGCTCGCGTGGCGAGCGAAGTGTACGGTGTGGAGCACGTGTACGCGCGCATCGACGACGGGGACTTGGTGGCCATGCTCGAGGACAGCACGATCGAGCCCATCTGCCCGCACGCGCTGTGCCTGGGCGCCTTCTGCCGCATTGCAAACCTCCCGCTGGACCAGCGCACGCCGCGCGCGATGTCGGAATCCCGCGGCGGGTGGACCGGCGGACGTTCCGTCCGCGGGTTCGGTTGGAAGCGCGAGTCGTAAGGAGGGGCAAGCATGCGTGTCGTGATCGCAGGAGGGCGCTCCCGCACGGACTTTCTGGTCGAGTCGCTTGTGGCGGGCGGCAACGACGTGGTGATCGTCAACAACGACCGCGCGTGGTGCGAGCACCTGGCGGCGCGCCATGACGTCCCCGTCGTCTGCGGAGACGCCACGAAGCGCTACGTGCTCGACGACGCCGACATCGAGGGGTTCGACCTCATGATCGCGCTGTCGGACAGCGACGCAGACAATCTAGTCATTTGCCAGATGGCGCAGTTCTACTTCGGCATCGAGCGCCAAGTGTGCACGGCGTACAACCCGCGCAACGTGGCGGTGTTCAAGAAGCTGGGCATCTCGTCGGTCGTGAGCGCCACGTTCGTGCTCTCGAAGCTTATCGAGGAGGCGTCGTTTGCCGCGTTGGGCAGCACGGGCGGGCGCGCGGGCGAACGCCGCGCCGACCGTGCGCGCGCCGCGGTCTTCGAGCATGCCGGCCACGACGAGAGCCTGGACGCAACGGCTGGCCTGCGCCGTGTCCTGAGCGAGGGCTTGCAGGCTGCCGACGACGGCGCCGCGGGCGGGGATGGCGAAGGCCATGCGTAGCCCGCACCGCGACAGCTCGCATGCCGCGGCGGGCCAGGTGGGCATCGCGCTCGTGTTCGCGGGAGCCATGATGCTCACGCCGCTCGCGGCGTTGCCGGCGTTCCCCGACGAGGTGACCTTGGCGCCGTGCTTCATCTTCCCGAGCGTCGTGACGATGCTCGTCGGCTACCTTGCGTACTTCTTCGGGTCGAAGGGCGCGGCGGCGCTCACGCTCACGCGCGTGGAGGCGGCGGGCGTCACCGCCGCCATTTGGGTGCTTTCGGTCGTCGCCTACGCGATGCCGCTCGTGCTTGCGGGCATGCTCAACGTGCCGGAGGCCATTTTCGAGTCCACGAGCGGCTTGACCACGACGGGCTTTTCCGTGGTCGACGTGGCATCGTGCCCGAAGCTGCTGCTCCTGCACCGGAGCCTCATGCACTACGTGGGAGGCGTCGGCCTCATCTTGGTGCTCGCGTGCGTCGTGAACGACGCGCACGGCCTCAAGATGTACAACGCCGAGGGCCACACCGAGCGCCTCCTCTCCAGCGTGTCCAGCTCGGCGCGCATGGTGCTGTTCCTGTACACGGGCATCATCGCGGCGGGCGTCGTGGCGCTCGTCGTGGCGGGCATGCCGCTGTTCGACGCCATCAACATCTCCATCTCCGCGGTCTCGACGGGCGGCTTCGCCGTCCGGCCTGACAGCATGGCGTCCTACGACAGCTTCGCCATCGAGCTCATCGTCGTCGTGCTCATGCTGGCGGGCGCCACGAACTTCCTGCTGAACTTCATGCTGGCACAGGGCAAGCTCCGCGCGTTCGCGCGCCATGCCGAGACCCTTCCGTTCTACGGCATCGTGCTCGTGTCCACGCTGCTCGTGGCGGCCATGCTCGTGGCCGACCACACGGCGGGCACGCCCTTCGAGGCGGTGCGCACGGCGCTGTTCCAAGTGGTGTCCGTCATGACCTCGACGGGCCTGCAGACGGTGCCGAGCTTCGCCGCCCTGTGCTCGGGCGTGCTGTACGTGCTCGTCTTCCTGATGGTCGTCGGCGGCGAGGCGGGCTCGACGGCGGGCGGCATCAAGGTCTACCGCCTGGTGGTGTACGTGCGCGGGCTGCTGTGGTCCCTGCGCGAGAAGTTCGGCCACCGCCGTCGCGTCTACAGCGCGAAGATCAACCGCTTCGGGAAGTCCATCGAATGCACGAAAGAGGAGGTCTCCTCGGTGCAGGTCTACGTGGGCGTGTACATGACGCTGCTGGCGCTGTGCGGGTTCGTGTTCGCGCTGTGCGGCGCCCCGCTGGGCGACGCGATCTTCGAGTCGGCGTCGTGCCTGGGCAACACGGGCGTGGGCGTTGGCTTCATCCAGAACGGGTCGTCGCCCATCGTGCTGCTCGTGGGCTCGGCTACCATGCTGCTGGGACGCTTGGAGGTGTTCCCGCTCGTGTTCGGAATCCGGTGGATGCTGCACGGCATTGGAGAGGAGGCGCGCAATGTTGCGCGACGTTAGGTTCAGCCTGGGCGGACGGAACGCCGGCATCGCGGCGTTGCTGTTCGTGGCCGGCATTGCTGCCGCGTTCGGGTTCTCGCTGCTGGGCCTGGGGGCGGAGGCGAGTTTCCTCCTGTTCGTCCTGGGCGTGCTCATCGTCTCTATCGAGACGGACTCGGGCGTGTGGGGCATCATCCTCGGCGTGCTGTACCTGCTCGTCTACGACTACTTCTTCATGGTCCCGCACCTGGCGTTGCCCATCCTCAACCGGAACGACGCCATCACGCTCGTGATCTTCGCCATCGTGGCGCTCATCACCGGCGCGCTGGCGAACCGCATGAAGCAGCAGGTGGAGATAGCCGAACACAATGCGCTCGTGCTGCGACGCCTCAACAAGATTAGCGCCGGGCTCATCGACAGCACGTCGGCGGAGGACGCGTGCGCATGCTCCGCGTCCGCGCTCACGCAGATTCTCGGTCGCGAAGTGGGCATGTACCTGGGCAGGCCGGCGGAGGACGCCGCCGCGCTCGAGTGCTTCGAGCAGGGGTACCAAACGGGCGCCGGCATGCCGGAATATCCCGGCTGCACGGTGCGCTACCTGCCCCTTTCCGCGAAATCGCACGTGTACGGCGTGGTGGCGGTGGATTGCAGCGAAGGCGGGCTGGACGCCTCAAGCCGGACGTTCCTGGACTCCGTGATCTCCCAGACGGTCGTGGCCGTCGAGCGCAACGAGCTGGAGGAGCACGCGCGCGCCGACGAGCTCAAGATCGAGCGCGAGCGCTTCAAGACGACGCTGCTGCGCAGCGTCTCGCACGATTTGCGCACGCCGCTTGCGGGCATTCAGGGCAACGCCGAGTTTCTGGCCGCGAACGCCGACCAGGTGAGCCCGGCGGACCGCGATGCGCTGCTCTCCTCCATGGCGAGCGACGCGAGGTGGCTGGCCGAGATGATCGACAACCTGCTCGGCATGACGCGCGTGCAGGATGAGGACGTGCCGCTCGATTTCCAGCCCGAGGTGGTGGACGACGTCATCGGCGATGCCGTCGCGCGGGTCATGCCCTACCGCGGCGAGCACGAGATCGCGGTCGAGCCGCCCCAGGACGTGGAGACGGTTCCCATGGACGGCAAGCTCATTCGGCAGGTGCTCGTGAACCTTATCGACAACGCGATCAAGCACTCCGCGCCCAACTCGCGCATCCGCGTCTCTGCCGAGCGGGCGGGAGACGACATGGTGTTTCGCGTGGCGGACGACGACGGCGGCATCGCGCCGGACATGCTGGAGAAGATATTCGGCCGGTTCGTGTCGGAAGACGCCGAGCCGGGCCGCAAAGGCGGCATCGGGCTGGGCTTGAGCATCTGCAAGGCCATCGTCGAGGCGCACGATGGCAGCATCGTGGCACGAAACAACCGGGAGGGCGGCGCGACGTTCGAGTTCACGCTGCCCATGCACCGCGCCGAGGAGGAGGGTGCCCATGGCGGACGATGAGATCCTCGTCGTGGAAGACGACGACACCATCAGGCGGCTGCTGAAGATCTCCCTGCGCACCGAAGGCTATCGCGTCTCCGAGGCGAGCACGGGCGCTGCCGCCCTTGCGCTCGTTGAGGCGAACGCCCCGTCCTTGGTGCTGTTGGACATGGGGCTCCCCGACTGCGACGGCATGGACGTGCTTGCGCGCGTCCGCGCGGTGGGCAGCACGCCGGTCATCGTGGTCACGGCGCGAACGCAGGACGAACAGAAGGTGCGGGCGCTCGATGCCGGCGCGGACGACTACGTGGTGAAGCCGTTCAGCATGGCGGAGCTGTTCGCGCGCATCCGCGTGGCGCTGCGCCATCGGGAGAGCGAACGGCACGGCGCCGCGCTGCCCGCGGTCTTCGAAGTCGACGGCCTGCGGGTCGACCAGGACGCGCGCGCGGTGACGCTCGACGGCGAGCCCGTGCACCTGACCCCTTACGAATACCGCCTGCTCACGGTCATGGTGGAGAACCGCGGCAAGGCGCTCACACACCGGTTCATCCAAAGCGCGGTCTGGGGATACCCGGCGGCCGACGGCTACAAGACCCTTCGCGTGATCATGGCGTCGTTGCGCCGCAAGCTCGGCGACAAGCCCGCCACGCCGCGGTTCATCGCCACCGAAGTGGGCGTCGGGTATCGCTTCGTGGGGGAGTAGGCGCCAGGCCGTCTTGCCGCCGAGCACGCCGAGCGCTCTGAGCGCGCGCCGTGTGCTGCGCGCGATTCCGTGCTGCGTGCGGCATCGTGGCGCGGGCGCGTTGCCGTATTGGCCCGGCCCTTCTGTTTCGCGCGTATTGCGGACGGCGTTCCTTGGAAAATCGCGAATTTCCGAGTGCTACAATGGGCGGGTTTCCAAGGAGGGCGGAGCCGGGCGATTCCGCGCGCCGGCTGCGGCGCAAGGGGCCGGCTCCGCCCGTCGTGTACCGCAAGACGAAGGAGTGCGCACATGCCGCGTCCCATGACCATCGCCGAGAAGATCTTGGCGGCCCACGCGGGCTTGGACGAGGTCGTTCCGGGCCAGCTCATCGAGTGCGATCTGGACCTGGTGCTCGCCAACGACATCACGGGCCCCATCGCCATCAAGGAGTTCCGCAAGATTGGCGCCGAGCGCGTCTTCGACGCCGCGAAGATTGCCCTCGTGCCCGACCATTACGCGCCGAACAAGGACATCAAAAGCGCCGAGCAGACCAAGATGCTGCGCGATTTCGCGCGCGAGCAGGGCATCGCGCACTACTACGAGGTCGGCTGCATGGGCGTCGAGCATGCGCTGCTGCCCGAGCAGGGCGTCGTGGCCGCCGGCGACCTCATCATCGGTGCGGACTCGCACACCTGCACCTACGGAGCGCTCGGCGCGTTCTCCACGGGCGTGGGCTCCACGGACGCCGCGGTGGGCTTTGCCACCGGCCGCGCATGGTTCAAGGTGCCGGAATCGCTCAAGTTCGAGATCGAGGGCGAGCTGCGCCCGGGTGTCACCGGCAAGGACATCATCCTCTACATCATCGGCATGATCGGCGTGGACGGCGCGCTGTACAAGGCCATGGAGTTCACGGGCAGCGCCATCCGCAGCCTGTCCATGGAAGGCCGCCTCGCCATCTCCAACATGGCCATCGAGGCGGGCGGCAAGGCCGGCATCATTGAGGTGGACGACGTCACGCGCGCTTATATGCAGGGCCGCATGGAGCGCCCGGGCGTGGAGTACCACTCTGACGCCGATGCGGAGTACGCGCACGTCTACCGGATCAAGGCCGAGGACATCCCGGTCATGGTCAGCTGGCCGCACCTGCCGTCCAACGCGCATCCGGTGGCCGAGTCCCGCGATATCGCGATCGACCAGGCCGTCATCGGCAGCTGCACGAACGGCCGTATCGAGGACATGCGCCAGGCGGCGGAAGTGCTGCGCGGTCGGAAGGTCCACCCGAACGTGCGCTGCATCGTCATCCCGGCCACCCAGCTGGTGTACCGCCAGTGCATCGAGGAGGGCCTGATGGAGGTCTTCCTGGACGCCAATTGCGCCGTGTCCACGCCCACGTGCGGTCCGTGCCTGGGCGGCTACATGGGCATCCTCGCGGCAGGCGAGCGCTGTGTGGCCACCACGAACCGCAACTTCGTCGGCCGCATGGGCGACCCGACGTCCGAAGTGTACCTGTCGAACCCGGCCGTGGCCGCCGCGTCCGCCGTGGCGGGTCACCTTGCCCTTCCGGAAGACCTGTAATGTGAAAAAGGGTCAGGCACTTTTTCACATTCTGAGAGGAGACCGTCATGGAATTCAAAGGCACCGCGCACCGCTATGGGCGCGATATCGACACTGACGTCATCATCCCTGCGCGCTATCTGAACACCTCCGATCCGGCAGAGCTGACGAAGCATTGCCTGGAGGATCTGGACGCCGACTTCGTGCGGAACGTTGCCCCGGGCGACATCCTGGTGGCGGAAGAGAACTTCGGCTGCGGCTCTTCGCGCGAGCACGCACCCCTCTGCATCAAGGCGGCGGGCGTGTCGTGCGTCATCGCAAAGAGCTTCGCGCGCATCTTCTACCGCAATTCCATCAACATCGGCCTGCCCATCATGGAGTGCCCCGAGGCTGTGGACGCCATCAAGCAGGGTGACGTGGTGAAGGTTGACGCCGACACCGGCGTCATCACCGACGAGACCACGGGTGCTGTGTTCCAGGCGCACCCGTTCCCGCCGTTCATCCGCGAGATCATCGAGAAGGGCGGCCTGGTGAACCGCACCCGCGAAGTCCTGGGGCTGAAGTAAGGGAGGAAGCATGACCGCCACCTACAAAATCTGCCTGCTGCCGGGCGACGGCATCGGGCCGGAGATCATCGCTGAAGCCGTGAAGGTGCTCGACGCGCTGGGCGCGAAGTACGATGTCGCGTTCGAGTACACCGAAGCGCTGCTGGGCGGCGCTGCCATCGACGCCACCGGCACCGCGCTGCCGCAGGAGACGCTGGAGGCGGCGAACGCGTCCGACGCCGTGCTGCTGGCCGCCGTGGGCGGCCCGAAGTGGGACACGACCGACCCGGAGAAGCCGCGTCCGGAGCAGGGCCTGCTTGGCATCCGCAAGGCGCTCGGCCTGTACACGAACCTGCGCCCGGTGAAGATCTTCAACGCCCTCGCTGGCGCTTCCACGCTGAAGCCCGAGGTCATCGACGGCGTGGACCTGGTCATCGTGCGCGAGCTCACGGGCGGCTTGTACTTCGGGCGTCGTGAGCGCTTCTACGACGAAGAGGGCGCCGGCGCGAACGGCGCTCGCGGCCAGCGCGCTTACGACACGCTGGAGTACCGCGAGTACGAGATCGAGCGCATTGCGCGCCAGGCATTCGAAGCCGCGCGCACGCGCCGCGGCAAGGTCACGAGCGTGGACAAGGCGAACGTGCTCGAGACGAGCCGCCTGTGGCGCGAGATCGTGCACCGCGTGCATGACGCAGACTACCCGGACGTGGAGTTGGAGGACTTGCTGGTGGACAACACCGCCATGCAGCTCATCAACCGTCCGGCCGACTTCGACGTCGTGGTGACGGAGAACATGTTCGGGGATATCCTCTCTGACGAGGCGGCCCAGATCACCGGGTCGCTCGGCATGCTGGCAAGCGCCAGCCTGGGCGACGGCACCGCGCTCTACGAGCCGAGCCACGGCAGCGCGCCGGACATCGCCGGCCAGGGCGTCGCGAACCCGCTTGCGCAGATTCTCTCCGTCGAGATGATGCTGCGCTACAGCTTCGGCATGAACGAGGCGGCGGACGACGTCAACCGCGCGGTGGCTGCCGTGCTCGACGAAGGTTGGCGCACGGGCGACATCAAGAGCCCGGACACGCCGGACGACCACGTGGTCGGCACGGTCAAGATGGGCGATCTGGTGGTTGAGCGCCTGTAGGCGAGCACGATCCAGCGCAGGGAACGGCCCGGGACGGCGGCATGCCCTCCCGGGCCGTCGTGCGTCCGGGCAAAAAATGGCGCGTTTTCGTGTTGACTTTGAGCTTGCTCCAAGGCCTAGCATCGCTTCGGACGGTAGGGCCTGTGCGAAAGGAAGGCGAACATGGTGGAACAAGAGGCCGTGGCAGGCGTGTGCGCGGACATTGTCCAGACCGACCCCGAACTGGCGGGCATTGTCAGCAGGTTCGTGAGCGAAGCGCGGCAGGAAGAGGCGGTGCGGCTGCCGGAGCGCACGCGCGGGCTGTGCGTGGCCGCCACGCTGCTGGGATGCCAGGGCATCGATGCGTTCCGCGCCGAGCTGCCGGGTATCCTGGATGGGGGCGTGACGCCCCTCGAGCTGCGCGAGGTGGTCTACCAGGCGGTGGACTACCTCGGCATCGGTCGCGTGCTGCCGTTCGTGGGCGTCATGAACGACGTCTTCGCGTCACGCGGCGTGAGGCTGCCGCTCGAAGCGCAAGGGACGACCTCGGCGGACGACCGCTTGCAGAAGGGCAACCAGGCGCAGGTCGACATCTTCGGCGAAGGCATGCGCGGCAGTTGGGAGAAGTGCCCTGAAGAGCGCGCGGTCGTGAACCGCTGGCTTGCGGAGAACTGCTTCGGCGACTACTACACGCGCGGCGGGCTCACGCTGGCAGAGCGAGAGCTGGTCACGTTCTGCTACCTGGCGGCGCAGGGCGGTTGCGAGCCGCAGCTGACCGCGCACGCCGGCGGCAATCTGAGCATGGGCAACGACAAGTCGCTCCTGTACGCCGTCGTGCACCAGTGCCTGCCCTACGTGGGCTACCCGCGCAGCCTGAATGCGCTTGCCTGCGTGGACGCGGCGGCGAAGGCGCAGGGGTAATGCCGATTGACCCCGAACGTCGCCGCCGGGGGTTCCGGCGGATCCTTGTCAACACATCGCGAGCCCGTCAGCACGGGTCAAGCTTTGCGAGCGCATCCGGGGCGTTCGCGGGAAACGAAAGGAGCATGAGCATGGATGAGCAGAAGATGGCGGAGGCGAAGGCCAGCCTGGGCGAGGGCATGGCCTTCCCGATCGGCGACCCGAATGACGCCTACGCGCAGTATTTCATCGGGCAGAGTTACCTGGCGCCGCTCACCACCGACCGGGTGTTCGTGAGCAACGTCACCTTCGAGCCGGGGTGCCGCAACAACTGGCATGTGCACCATGGCGCCGGCCAAATCCTCATCGTGATGGGCGGCCGCGGCTGGTACCAGGAATGGGGCAAGCCAGCCGTGGCGCTTGTGCCGGGCACCGTCATCAACATCCCGCCGGAGGTCAAACACTGGCATGGTGCGGCGGCGGACAGTTGGATGTCGCACATCGCCTTCTCCGAGCCGGTCGAGGGCGCCACGAACGAGTGGCTCGAGCCGGTGGACGACGAGCAGTACGCGGCGGTCCGGTAAACGCGTGGCGCATGCCGCGCGGAGAGTTCGCGAACGCGCGCGTGGAGCGGGCGGGGCGCAGGCCCCGCCCGCTTTTTCGTGCGCTATAATCGCAGGCCGTTTGCGAAAGGGACGACGCGGCAGAAAGGGGCGCGCATGGCAGGGAAAGGCGGCATGACGGCACGGGAGTGGCTTCCGCTCATGGGGCTTGCGTTCTCGGCGTTCATGATGAACACCTCCGAGTTCATGCCCATCGGCCTGCTCGTGGACATCGCGGCGGACTTCTCCATGACCGAGGCGGATGCCGGCGTCATGATCTCGGTGTACGCGCTTGCGGTGCTCGTGTTGTCGCTGCCGCTCATGATGCTTGCTTCGCGGTTCGCGTTCAAAGGGCTCATGCTTGCGGTGATCGGCGTGTTCGGCCTCGGGCAGCTGCTTTCGGCAGTGGCGCCGAGCTTCGCGCTGCTCGTGGGCGCGCGCCTGGTGGTGGCGAGCGCGCACGCGGTGTTCTGGTCCATCGCCTCGCCCATGGCGGTGTACGCCGTCGACTATCGGCGCAGCTCGCTTGCGCTCAGCTGCATCGCCACTGGCTCCGCCGTCGCGGTGGTATGCGGCCTGCCGCTCGGCCGCTCCATCGGCCTTGCGCTCGGCTGGCGCATGACGTTCGCGTGCGTGGCGGTGGCAGCGTTCGTGGCGCTTGCGTATTTGTGGCGCACGCTGCCGAAGATGCCGGCAGGCAAGCGCTTCGGCGTGAAAGAGCTGCCGGGGCTGTTCCGTGTTCGTCCGCTCGTGGGCATCTTCGTGGTGACGGTCGTCTTGGCAGGCGCGCACTTCGTGGGGTACAGCTACATCGAGCCGTTCTTGCTGCAGGTGGCAGGCATGCCGGAGGGGCTTGTCACGACGGTGCTGTGCGTCTACGGCGCGGCGGGCATCGCGGGCAGCGCGCTCTTCTCGCGCTTGTACGGCAGCGCGCGCTTCGCGTTCCTGCGCTGCACCATCCTGGGCGTCGCCGCGGCGCTGGGGCTGCTGGGTGTCGCCGCGTCCGCATTTGGCACGGCGTTCGCGTGCTGCGTGCTGTGGGGCATGTGCTACACCGCGTTTAACGTGGCGTTCCAGGCGGAGGTGCTCAAGTACGCGCCGTCGGACGCCTCGGCGGTCGCCATGTCCATCTACTCAGGCCTGTTCAACCTCGGCATCAGCGGGGGCACGCAGATTGGCGGCTTGGTGGTGGCGGCGAGTGGCATCGCGTCCGTCGGGTACGTGGGGGCGGCGTTCGCCATCGTGGCGTTCGTGCTGTGCGGCGCGCTCATGATTCGCCCGATGAAGCGGACCGATGCGTTGCGCGCGGGCGACAAGTAGGCAGCGAAACCACCGATGCGCGGGCAGCACGCCTGCTGGCATGTTATTTGGTCGCGCGAAAGCGCCGCGTGCCGTCATCGCGCAATCGACGGCATTGACGCGGAATCCCGCCGTCTAACGACCATGTTCGGTTGCCGTCCCGTTGCCTGGTCTTGATGGTGGGCGGGTAGAATGGGGCAAAGCGAAGAACCGCGGAAAAGGGGGCTCCCATGGCAGCACGCACGGTAATCTTCATCAGACATGGCAAGGCGCAGTCGCGTGATTTGGGGCTGCCGGACGAAGAGCGCACGCTCACAAAGGCGGGTAGGCAAGCCTTGCGCGCATGGCTGCCGAAGTCCGCGAAGCTTGCGAAGGGGCTGTTCGCGGAGGCACAGGAGAGCGCGCTCGACGGAGCAGCGCCGGTCGAGCTGTGGGTCAGCCCCACGGCGCGCACGCGCCAAACGGCCGACGAGGTCGTGCGCGCGTACACTAGAATCGCCAAGGCTGACATCCCCGTCGACGAGCACGACTGCTTGGCGCGGCAGGACTTTGCGGCATTTTGCGCGGAGCTGGCGGAAACGAACGCGTCGTGCGTCATTGTGGTGGGGCATAACCCGTTCGTGGAGGATGCGCTTGCGTGTTTGTGCGGCGCGCGGATTGACTGCGCCACCGGTGCGGTCGCGGCAGTGCGTTTGCCGCGACGTGTCGAAGACTGGTTCGCGCGCGAGGTCGCGCCCGCCGAGTGCAGCCTGGCCGAAGAGGAGGTCGGCTACTTCGACGTCGTGCCTGACGGCGCAGCTGCTGATCAAAGGGATGACGCCGTGCCACCATGCGAGGCGGCGCCCGCAACGGCACCGCTCGACGCCGCGTCCGGCGCCCGTGGCGAGCAGCCACGCCTGCTCTGGTTCGTCCAAGGGCCGCGCTCCCAGTGCTGGAAGACGCGCGCGGTCATCCAGGAAGTCGTGCGTGCGTGGGATGAGACGGTCGAGGCGCGCCTGGGCGTCTTCTTGGCCGACCCGGACGAGCCAGAGACGCTCCATAAGCTGCGCGTGTCCATCCGCACGTTGCGCAGCCTGCTTGCGTTTGCCGCGCCGTTTCTTGACCGCAAGCGCCACAAGGCCCTGCAGCGCGACCTGCGCGCCGTCGTGATCGAGACCTCGCGCCTGCGCGAGTACGACGTGCTCATGAAACAGGCTGCTGAGCTGCCCCTTCCCACCGGCGAGCTCGTTGCCGCCGTGCGCACCGCGCGCGAGGCGGAGCGCGACCGCGTGGTTGCGTTCCTCGGCGGCGCTGAGGCGCGGGCGGCGCTCGAGCGCGTGCGCGCAGGCGTGAAGCGCCTGCCCTGGACGCGCGCCGTAAGGCGGTGGGGCATCGAACCCGATGCTGCCCAAGCTCGCTTCGACGACATGGCGCGCGGCGTGGACGAAGGCTTCGAGACGGTGGACTTCGCCGACGCTGACGCGGTGCACACGCTGCGCAAGAACGCCAAGCGCGTGCGCTACGCGGC
>DVLD01000055.1 GCA_018715725.1 Candidatus Aveggerthella excrementigallinarum | reverse complement strand
ACGCCATGCCCAGAAACGGCCGAGAGGGCGCCCGCGGGCGCCCTCTCGGCCGTTTCTGGGCATGGCGTGCGGGGAGGGCTCTCGCTCGGTCGTCGGCGCGAGGTTCGGCGCCCGTCACCCTTCACGCGGGGAGCGTGCGGCGTGCTCCGTCCGTCGGCGCGCGCGTCAGGCGCGCCTTCGCATGTCGCCAGGGCGCTCGTGTCGTGTGCTTCGCTCTACGCCTCCGCGGCGAACAGGAGCTCGCCGGCGTGGTCGCCCGGGGTGGTGGAGTAGACGGCCTCGATGCTGATAAAGCAGATGCCACGGCTTTTCAGGTCGCGTCCCTTGGCGGCGAAGTTGGCGTTCACCTTCTCGATCCATTCCTTCGCGCGCTCGGTTTCGGTCTCGTAGGAGACGCTGCCTTTGACCTGCACGCCGAAGCCGTCGGTCCAGATGGACAGCGTCGCTTTCGGGTTCGCGTCGATGTTCGCGCGCGTCTTGCCGAGGAACTGGTCGGACACCATGACCGTGCGCTCGTCCACGACCGCCTTGGCGCCCACCGGCACCGCGTTCGGCGTGCCGTCCGGGGCGGCGGTGCCCAGGACGCCGGTGACGGGTCCGTTGATGAGGTCGATGACGTCCTGCGAAAGAATGCTCATGCGCGTGCCTTCCTCTTGGTTGCCTTGCGTTTCGCGGCCATGATACTCCTCACGCAGGCCGCGCTCTCTCTCATGCCCGTCCGAGCCTTCGCGAGCGCGCACCTCGGGAAAAGGGCGAGCGCCTGAACTCGCGCGCTCGCCCGAGAGCACCAACCGTGCGTCGCAAGGCAGTTACCTATGCAGCCGTCGCTTGATACAATCTCTTGTGGAGAAAATATGGCGCAAACGTGCCGATTCCGCGAAGGGGTGATGGAGCATGTGCAGCATGCCGGACCGGGAAGGTAACAACCGCACGAAGAAGGCCGCGCGTCTTTCGTGCCTTGCGCGCAGGGGAGGGGGCGCGGGCGCTCCCGCTGCTCATGCCGGCTCGGCGGTGCGCTCTGTGCGCACGCGCTTCGGCGCCGCCTCGCACGTCGTGCTCGCGCTCGTGCTCTCGGCGGCGCTCGCGCTGGGGCTCTGCCCCTCGTGGGCGGGCATCGTGCCGCAGGCACAGGCTGCCGAGTCCATCGAAGGGTGGTATGTCAAGATTGAGGACGGGTGCGCCTACATCCTGTCCGCTCTCAACCATGACAGGGAGAACCCGATCGTCGTCCCGTCCAAGGTGGGCGACTATCCGGTGAAGGGGCTCAGGGACAACGCTCAGCCCGGCTTCATCTGGTCGCGGGAAGACCCGGTCTCCGTCGTGGTGTCCGAGGGCATCGAGTCCATTGGCGCCGGCGTCTTCCACACCGAGGAGTGCATCGTCTCGATCACCCTTCCCAGCACCGTGAAATCCATTGGCGATTACACGCTGGGCTCGACGAGCATCACGTCCATGTCGTTTCCCGAGGGCGTTGAGACGTGGGGTGCATACATCCTGTCGGGCAACGAGCAGCTGAGCGATGTGCACCTGCCGTCGGACATGACCGCCATACCCGAAGGCATGTTCGTGCACTGCGAGAGCCTGACGAGCCTGTCCATTCCGAGCGGGGTCACCGCGTTCGGCGAAAGCGCGTTTCGCGGCACGGGGTTCGAAAGCTTCACGGTGCCCTCGTCGGTCACGTCGATGGGCGCGCGTGTGCTCTCGTACTGCCCGAACCTGCAGAGCGCAGTTGTGCCCGGCAGCGTGAAGGCGCTGCCCGCAACGGCGTTCTATCAGGATGAAAACCTCACAAAGGTCGTGCTGGGGGAGGGTATGACGTCCATCGGCGCTCAGGCATTCGACGAGTGCAGGAAGCTCAAGAGCGTGTACATCCCCGCGAGCATGACCTTCATCGACGAGGACGCGTTCCTGGGCTTCTCCTCGATGACCGTCCATTATGGGGGCACCGAATCTCAGTGGCGCCAGCTGGTGGCGAACTCCGACCCGAACGCGTTCCAGTTCGACAGCTACACGGTCGAGTACAACGCCGACATGCCCGAGATCGACGACCCTGAGCCCACCCCCGACCTTCCCATCCCAATGACGTCGCTGGAGCCTGCCGTGTGCGAGAACGGCGCCGTGACGGTCAACTGGGATTTGCACCTGTCCGTGGAGGGCAAGGCGGAGATCACGGGCTACGAGGTCATGCGCCGTCAGGGCTTGGCGACGGAGTTTCAGGTCATCGCGCGCGTTGACGCGTCGACCAGCTTCTACGTGGACACTGACGTGGAGCAGTACCAGACCTACAACTACACCGTGCGCGCCGTGTCTGGCTCGCGCGTGGGCCCGTACAACGAGCGCGGTGTCGACGTGAGCACCACGCCGCTCGTGGACACCATCATGCTCTGCGGCGAAGAGCGCCCGGCAGGGGAGTATCCCATCACCTTCCGCAGCGACGCGCAGGACTACGACATCACGCACGACTTCTACTACACCGAGGACTTCTTCCGCACCGACGGGCGCACCTACGACCACGAACTTGCGAAGATGTCGCTCGGCTTGGTGGCGTCGGGCTTTTCAACGCACGAAAGCGACGCATATTGGTACTCCGGCACCAGTGACGGCGTGGGACGCGAGGACAACGTTCTTGCCGCCTACGAGACGCTCGGCTTCGAGAACCCGAAGGTCTACGCGTACGCCGCCAGCCTGAACTCCACGGAGGACAAGGTGGCGTGCAGCTTTGCGCGCAAGACGTTCTCGCGCAGCGGCGCTGTCACGACGGTCGTGCCCGTCGTGCTGCGCGGTGGCGGCTACGGCGCCGAGTGGTCGAGCAACTTCGTCGTGTCCGCGGGCACGGACCCCGGTTCGACCCACTACGGCTTCCGCCGCGCTGCCGAGAAGGTGTACGACCAGCTTAAGGCGTACCTCGCCGAAGAGAGTGAGAAGGGCGAGCTCGGCACGGTCAAGTTGTGGATCGTGGGCTACAGCCGCGCGGCGGCGACGGCGAACCTGCTCACCGCCAAGGTGTGCAATCACCTGAGCGACGACATGAGCGCCGTCATGTTCGATTCGAACGTCTTCGCGTACACCTTCGCCACGCCTGCGGCGCTCACTGCCGACGAAGAGGGCGATTGGTCGTGGGATTACCACCAGAACATTTCCGCCGACACCCTGCTGCCGACCTTCCAGAGCAAAGAGAGCTGTGTCCACAACATCATCTACTCTGGCGACATCGTGCCGCGCATTCCGCTTGACGACTGGGGTTTCTACCGCAACGGCATCGACTATTACCTGCCCGCCACCAGGCAAAATGCGGACATCCAGCAGTTGAACTCCATCTATCGGGGCATCACGGGCACGGACTTCGACTTTGCCGATCTGGCCACCACGAGCGACGTGTCCGCCGACGAGAACGCCTTCGCGGCCGTCTGCGGCTCGGTGGGTTGGTACCGGCTGCAGTACCAGGAAGTCCTTTCGGACATCATGCAGTATGCGAACACGAGAAATCCGCTCGAAACCGGGACGGACATCTCCAAGATGGAGAAGATCGCCGACCTTGATTACATCGATCTTGACGGCGCCGACGGCATGGCGATTATCAGCACCACGTGGGTTGCCGCCAAGGCGGCGACTTCGATCGTCGCCGGCGCGCTTGGCGGCGACGTCGACCCCGACGAGCTCGTCCCGTACGTGACCATCGGCATACTGCATGGCATCACGCCTGACGTTGTTGGGGTTCTCCTTCAGATGGCTGCCGGCATGATGCCGGACCTTTCGGTGGGCGGCCTGGCGGAAGGGCATTACCCTGAGGTCTACATGTCGCTCATGGAATACTTCGACGAGGCGGACCTCCAGGCCAAGCCGACGCAGCTGAAGGACAAGGTTGCCGTCGGTGACCTGCCGTTCGGCGACGTGGCGCAGGGCGCGTACTACGCCGAACCTGTGGCATGGGCGGTGCAGAACGACATCACGTCCGGCGTGACCGCCACGACGTTCGAGCCCGAGGCCACGTGCACGCGCGCGCAGACGGTCACGTTCCTGTGGCGCGCCTGCGGCTCGCCCGAGCCGCTGCCGGAGGACAACCCGTTCTCCGACGTGCCGTCCGAAGCGTACTATCGCAAGGCGGTGCTGTGGGCCTACCAGAACGGCATCACCACCGGCACGACGGCCACGACGTTCGAGCCCGACGCCTCGTGCTCGCGCGCGCAGGCGCTCACGTTCCAGTGGCGCACGCGCAGCGAGCCCGCCGTCGGGTCCAGCGGCGTCTTCGCGGACGTTCCCGCGGACGCGTACTACGCAGGGGCGGTCGCATGGGGCGTCGAGGCGGCCGTCACGAACGGCACGTCCGCCACGACGTTCTCGCCGGATGCCACGTGCACGCGCGGTCAGATCGTCACGTTCCTGTACCGCGACCTCGCGTAGCGCGCCGGTGTCGCAGTGGCGGCTCGTGACGAGACTTTTGTGGACAAGGGGCGCCTGCGGAGGGCGCCCCTTGTGCGTACAATGGGGCCATGGCAAACGCCGGAAGGAGGCTTCCCATGTCGATTCTTGCAGCCTACGCGGTGCCGCACCCGCCGCTCATCATCCCGGCCGTGGGGCGCGGTGAGGAGCGCGGTATCGCGTCTACGGTGAAGGCGTACGAAGAGGTGGCGCGCCGAATTGCGGAGGCGGAGCCGGAGGTCGTCGTGGTGACGTCGCCGCACGCGCCGCTCTATCGCGATGCGTTCCACATCACGAGCGACGCGGAGCTCGCGGGCAGCATGCGGCAGTTCTACGCGCCGCGCGAGCGCGTGGAGGCGCGCATTGACCAGGAGCTTGCTCGCGCGGTGAGCGAAGGGTGCGCCGAGGCGGGCATTCCCGTTGCCGGCAGCACATGGCGCGACCGCGAGATGGACCATGCCACGTTTATCCCCTTGTGGTTCGTGGACCAGGCGTATCGCGCGGCGGGGAAGGAGCCGGCGTACCGCACCGTGCGCATCGGGCTTTCGGCGCTTTCGTTCGAGACGCACCGGCAGGTGGGCCGTATCGTGGCGCGCGCTGCGGCTGCGCTCGGCAGGCGCACGGTGTTCGTGGCGAGCGGCGACCTTTCGCACAAGCTCAAAGAGGACGGGCCGTACGGGTTCGCGCCGGAGGGCCCGCAGTTCGATGCGCGCATTGCCGAGATCTTCTCGTCGGGCGAGCTGGAGGGTCTGTTCGCCTTCGACGAGCGGTTCTGCGACCGGGCGGCGGAATGCGGCCTGCGCTCGTTCCAGATCATGGCCGGCGCGCTGGAAGAGGAAGCGGCGATGGCGCGCGGTGTGGCGGCTGCCGGGATGGGCGTGCGCGACGGGGCGGAGGCGGCGCGTGGTGCGGCGGCTGGCGGCACCGAACCGGCGGTGGTGCTCGACGCGGCGGACGCTGCTTGTGCGTGCGGCGCGAAGGACGCTGCGGATGCGTGCAGCGCGAACGAGCCTTGCGCTGTGGGCGTGTTCGGTCACGAGCTGCTGAGCTGCGAAGGGCCGTTCGGCGTCGGGTACGCCGTCGCGGCCTTCGAGCGTGCGGCGGATGCGGGCGAGAACGCTCGTGGCGACGTGGTGGAAGCCGGCGCGACGGAGGACGATGCGGCGAGGGGCGTTGCGGCGGAGGATGCTGCTGCACCCGCTGTCGACCCGTACGTGGCGCTCGCGCGCGCGAGCGTGGAGGGCTTCGTGCGCACCGGCCGTCCGATCAAGGTGCCAGCCGACACGCCGCGCGAGCTTTTGGAATCGCGCGCTGGCGTGTTCGTCTCGCTGCACGAGGACGGCGAGCTGCGCGGGTGCATCGGCACCATCGAGCCGACGCGCAAAAGCGTGGCCGAGGAGATCGTGCGCAACGGCGTGGCGGCGTGCTCGGAGGACCCACGCTTTCCGCCTGTGCGCGAAGAGGAGCTCGACTACTTGGAGCTGTCTGTCGACGTGCTGTTCCCGGCAGAGCCCATCGCTTCGGAGGACGAGCTCGACCCGGTGCGCTATGGCGTCATCGTGTCGAAGGGATGGCGGCGCGGCTTGCTGCTGCCGAACCTCGAAGGCGTGGACACGGTGGAGCAGCAGGTGGCCATCGCCAAGCGCAAAGCGGGCATTGGCCTGGGCGAGCGCGGTGTGCGGCTCGAGCGTTTCGAGGTGGTACGCCACGAGCGCGGGGGGGAGGCCCGCTGTGTTCGGTAGGGAGGGGCGCGGCGCGTTTTCGCGCGCGCTCGATGCCAAACGCGCACGCAAAAGGTTTGCAGGCGAAGAGATCGCTCCGGCTGCCGTGCTCTCTGGCGAGGGGCTGGCGGCAGAAGCGGCCTCGAAGGATGCGCGCGAGTCAGCGGAGGATTTCGTCGTCTGCGAGATCTGCCCGCACGCGTGCCGTCTGCGCGAAAGTCAGCGCGGCCGCTGCAAAGCGCGCGCGGCGCACGGCGGGCGCGTCGTGGACGAGAACTACGGCCGCATCACGTCCATTGCCCTCGACCCGATCGAGAAGAAGCCGCTCGCGCGCTTTCGTCCCGGCAGCAAGATTCTGTCCGTGGGCTCGTACGGCTGCAACCTGAGCTGCCCGTTCTGTCAGAACGCGAGCATCGCCGCCGTGGGGGCGGACGCGTCCTCGTGGCGCGAGGTTTCGCCTGAAGAGCTCGTGACGGAGGCGGTGCGCGCCCGTGCACGGGGCAATATCGGCATCGCGTTCACGTACAACGAGCCGCTCGTGGGCTTCGAGTTCGTGCGCGACACGGCGCGCTTGGCGCACGAGGCGGGCCTCGTGAACGTGCTCGTCACGAACGGCATGGTGAACCCCGGCTCCTTGGCAGAGCTGCTGCCGTTCGTCGATGCCGCGAACGTGGACTTGAAGGGGTTCGGCCAGGATTTCTACGACTTCGTCGGCGGCGACTTCGAGGCGGTTCGCGCCACCATCCAAGCCATGGCGGCGCGCGAGACCTGTCATGTGGAGGTGACGACGCTCATCGTGCCCGGCATGAACGACTCCGAGGAAGAAATCAACGCGCTGTCTGCGTGGCTTGCATCGCTCGACCCGGAGATCCCGTACCATGTGAGCCGCTTCTTCCCGTGCCACCGCCTGACGGACCGCGGTCCCACGCCCGTGCGCACGGTCTATCGCCTGGCGGACGTCGCGCGCCGCCACCTGCGGCATGTGCACACGGGCAACTGCTGAAGGACGTTACATCCCCTTCACGTTCATGCAGCGCATGGCGTTCAAGATGGCGAGCACCGCCACGCCCACGTCGCCGAAGACTGCCAGCCACATGTTCGCGATGCCCAGCGCAGCCAGCACCAGGATCACCACCTTCACGCCGATGGCGAACACGATGTTCTGCCGCACGATGCGCATGGTCTTGCGCGCGATGCGCATGGCGCGGGCAATGTTGGACGGCTTGTCGTCCATGAGCACGATGTCCGCCGCCTCGATAGCCGCGTCGGATCCCATGGCGCCCATGGCGATGCCCACGTCGGCGCGCGTGAGCACCGGCGCGTCGTTGATGCCGTCGCCCACGAACGCGAGCTTCGCCTTCGGGTCGCGCTTCGCGGCGTCGCTCATGAGCGCTTCGACCGCCTCCACCTTGCCCTGCGGCAGGAGCTGGGCGCGGTACTCGTCGACGCCGACGGCCTTAGCCACTGCCGCCGCCACGGTCTCGCGGTCGCCCGTGAGCATGACGGTCTTCGTCACGCCAGCTTCGTGCAGGCTGCGCAGCGCTTCGGCGGCGTCCTCTTTCACCATGTCGGCGATGACGATGTGGCCGATATACTCGCCGTCCAGCGACACGTGCAGGATGGTGCCCTCGAGCTTGCAGTCGTGGTAACCCACGCCGTTCGCGCGCATGAGCTTGTCGTTGCCCACGAGCACGGTGCGCTCGTCCACTAAAGCGCGCACGCCATGGCCGCTCTCTTCGCGCGCCTCGCGGATGCGCTGTTGGTCAATCGTTCCGCGGTAGGCTTCCTTCACGGACAGGGCGATGGGGTGGTCGGAGTATGCTTCGGCGTGCGCGGCAATGGAGAGCACCAGGTCGGGGTCGACGTCCGCTTCGGCGTGCACGGCAACCACGCTGAACGTCCCGTTCGTGAGCGTGCCGGTCTTGTCGAAGACCACGGTCTCGGTCTGGGCGAGCAGCTCCAGGTAGTTCGAGCCCTTCACTAGGATGCCCAGCTTCGACGCGCCGCCGATGCCGCCGAAGAACGACAGCGGCACGCTGATGACCAGGGCGCAGGGGCAGGACACCACCAGGAACGTGAGGCCGCGCAGGATCCAGTCGCTCCACGCGCCCATGCCGGCGAGCGGCGGGATGACGGCGATGGCAAGCGCCGCGCCGGTGACGATGGGGGTGTAGTACCGCGCGAACCGCGTAATGAAGCTCTCGGTGTGCGCCTTCTTCGAAGAGGCGTTCTCCACCAGTTCCAGGATACGAGAGACGGTGGACTCGCCGAACGGCTTCGTGGTGCGCACGCGCAGCACGCCGGTCATGTTGATGCAGCCGGAGACGACCTCGGCGCCGACCTCCACGTAGCGCGGCACGCTCTCGCCGGTGAGCGCGGCGGTGTCGAGCTGCGAGGCCCCTTCGATCACCGTGCCGTCGATGGGCACGCGCTCGCCCGGCTTCACGACGATGACGTCGCCCACGGCAACCTCCTCGGGGTCGACCTGCTGGAGAGCGCCGTCCACTTCGATGTTTGCGTAGTCGGGGGCGATGTCCATCATGGAAGAGATGGACTGGCGGGATTTGCCCACCGCGTAGCTTTGGAAAAGCTCGCCCACCTGGTAGAACAGCATGACCGCCGCGCCTTCCGCCATGTGCGGGTCCGTGTCCGGGAAAAGCACCATGGCGAAGGCGCCCACGGTGGCGATGGACATGAGGAAGTTCTCGTCGAACACCTGCCCGTGGCCGATGTTGCGCACCGCCTTCCAGAGCACGTCGTAGCCGGCAACAAGGTACGGTACCAGGAAGAGGGCGAACTCCAGCCACACGGCGGCGGTGTGGCTGTCGAGCCACGTATCGAGCGGCAGCAGTTCGGTTATCGCGAAGATCGCCGCGAACAGGACGAGCGCGATGACGATGCGGTTGCGCCACCGTCTCTGCTTTTTGTTCATGAATGCTCCTATCTAGGGTAGGTGGGCTATGCAGGGCGTGCTGCGCCAAGCCTGCCGAAAGGCGGGCATGGTGTGCGTTCAGGAAATGGGGTATGACGGTGCGGATGGCCTCGACGCGGTGGCGGCTCGATGGCGCGAGCGGGCTATGCGCGCCTTTCGGCCGCCGGCGTCTGCTCGCCTTCGCTTACCGCAGGATGGTCATGTCCGGTTCGACCTTCGAGCAGACGCGCTCGACCTCGTCCATAATCTCGTCGAAGCGCCCGTCGTCGGCGACGATGGTGAGCTTTTGCGTCATGAAGCTCATGGTGGCTTTCTCCACGCCGTCGATCTTGTTGATGGCGTCTTCCATCTTGGCGGCGCAGTTCGCGCAATCCAGGTCTTCGAGCTTGAACACTTTGCGCATGGGGGCTCCTTTCGGGTGGGGTGCGGCGGGTTCGTGGCAGGGTGCCGTGCGAGCCTTAAGGCTTGACGGACCTGCGGGCAGTTACTCGCAAATGTGGGTCATGCCCTGGCTCAGCATGGTGTAGACGTGGTCGTCGGCAAGGGCGTAGATGACGTTCTTGCCCTCGCGACGGAACCGCACGAGGCGCGCCTGCTTCAGCGTGCGCAGCTGGTGGGAAACGGCACTTTGCGAGGCGCCCACGGCCTCCGCCAGGTCTG
>DVLD01000054.1 GCA_018715725.1 Candidatus Aveggerthella excrementigallinarum | reverse complement strand
CGCGTGCTATGCGCCCTACGAGGACCCGAAGTACGCCATCGCGTGCGTGATCGAGGAGGGCAAAGGCGGCTCCTCCACGGCGGCGCCCGCTGCCGTGAAGCTCATGGACGCGGCGCTCAAGGCGCTTGACGGCACGCTCGACACCGAGCCGACCGTGATCTCGGCGTAGCGAGGGGAGGAGACGCATGGCAGAACAGCTCAACCAGATTTCGTCGCTGCGGACGCCGGACGCCGAGGCCTCCCGCGCAACGCGCCCGCGACGTTTCAAGTTCCTGCACGTACCGCTCATCGTGGTCGTGACGTTGTTGGTGTGCTATGGCCTGGCGGTGGTGTACTCCGCCGTCTCCACCAGCACCGAGTACACGTTCTCGCGGCAGCTCATGGGCGTGGCGGCGGGCATCGTCGCCATGGTGGTGCTCTGGCGCGTGGACTACCGCGTGGTCTCGAACATGACGATGCCCTTGTTCGTGGTCTCGCTTTTGCTCATCCTCTCGCCGCTCGTGCCCGGGCTCGGCACCGACGCCGGCATGGGCGCGCGCTGCTGGATCAACGTGGGCATCCAGATCCAGCCCGGCGAGTTCGCGAAGATCACGATCATCATGCTCGACGCGAGCGTGCTCGCGCGCTATGGCGGCAGGCTGGACGACCCGCGCGAGTACCTGCGCGCCCTTGGCTACATCCTCGCGCCCTTCGTCGCCATCTTGCTGCAGCCCGACCTGGGCACGGGCCTGGTGTACCTGTTCATCGGCGCGGTGGTGCTCGTCGTGGGCGGCGCGCGCCTGAAGTACCTGCTCATCACGCTGGGCGCCTGCGCCGCCGCCGTGGCGCTCGTGTTCGCCGTGGACCAGCTGTACGTCACGATCACCGGCTCGCAGGAGTACCTCATCCTCAAGCAGTACCAGCGCGACCGCCTGCTCGTGTTCATGAACCAGGACAGCCTGTCGAGCGACGAGGGATGGAACCTCCAGCAGGCCATGATCGCCATCGGGTCGGGCGGGCTGTTCGGCAAGGGGTGGATGAACGCGACGCAAAGCTCGCTCGGCTACCTGCCGGAGGCGCAGACCGACTTCATCTTCTGCGTGGTGGCGGAGGAGTTCGGCTTCGTGGGCGCCCTTGTGCTGCTCGTGCTGTACCTCGTGCTCTTGGTTATCTGCTGCCGCATCGCCCGCGCGTCGAGCGATCTGTTCGGCACCTTCCTCGTCATGGGCGTGGTGGGCATGTGGACGTTCCAGATTCTCGAGAACGTGGGCATGGACATCGGTTTGATGCCCATCACGGGCGTGCCGCTGCCGTTCATGAGCTACGGCACGTCGTTCATGCTCGTGAACTTCATGCTGCTGGGACTTATCGGCTCGGTCTGGGCGCACAACGGCCGACCGTAAGCGGGCGTTGACGCCCGCGCCTCCACGAATTGATGACGCTCCGTGCCGCCGCGTTGGCGGCGTGCGCGGTTTCACGGTATGCTCGGCCGTGCACTTCGACGAAAGGACGCGCGCATGCAGATCCCTGTTGACATCAAGGCCATCTTCGACGAGGCGACCGATATCGACGCGGCGCGCCAAACGCCCGTGTTCGCGGCGGTCTACATTGACGAGAGCGCGCCGCAGGACGTGCAGGCGTTCGTGCGCGCGTCGTTCTCGTCCACGGCGCCGAACGCGCGCGTGAGCATCTCGTACTTCCCGACGATGGCGGTGGCGCCGGTTCCCGACGCGGACCTTGCGGTGGTCGTGGCGGGCTTGGACGCGTCATGCGGCCGCGTGGCGCGCGAGATGCGCGAGGCGGGCGTGCCCGCGATGGTGGTGACCACGCTGCCGAGCCTCGCCGCGCAGATTGCCGCGGAGGCGGGGGATCCCATCCCCGACGGCGACGTGGTGGCGCCGCCCGCTCCGCCGGCCGACCCTGCGGCGCTGCCTGCCCGCGCGGGCGACACCGGGGAGCCGTGGCCGCTCGACGACGAGGCGCGCCGCGCGCTTGCCGTGCGCATGGGGCAGTGGGTCATCGACGCGTGCCGCGAGAAGCGCCTGGCCATGGCGCTCGCGTTCCCGTTCGTGCGCAAGCCCATGGCGCTCGACGCCGTCAACGCCACGGCGGCGCAGAACGCGGGCGTGGGCTTGGTGGTGTTCATCCCGGGCGCCGACATGCCCATCATGACGCTCAACCAGGCGAAGATGCTGCTGCAGATCGCCGCGGCGTACGGGCAGCCGCTCGGCTTGGAGCGCGTGAAGGAGCTTGCGGCCGTGGTGGGCGGCGCGTTCGCGTGCCGCACGGTGGCGCGCCAGCTGGTGGCGTTCGTGCCGGCGCTCGGCTGGGCCGTGAAGGCGGCCATCGGCTACGCGGGCACGCTCGCGATGGGGCGCGCGGCGGTGGAGTACTTCGAAGGCGACGGCAGCATCGAGCACCTGGCGGAGGTCGTGGGCCGCGCGCGCGACAAGGCGGTCATGGCCGCCGAGGCCGCCCGCGCCGCCGACACGCCGGCGGAGGCCGTGAAGTCGGCGGCCGGCGTGGTGACCGGCAAGGTGCGCGGCGTTGCGCGGAACGTGCGCGAGAAGGGCCCCCGCGTGGCGCGCGACGTGGCGGATTCCGCCGTCTCGGCCGCCGTGGAGGGCACGGTGGGCGATACCGTGGCGGACAAGGCCGCCGGGGCCGCGCGCTCGGCTATGAACGCGGTGAGCAACGTCGTGACGCGCCGCTTCACGAAATAAAGAACCGAAAGGACAGAGATGACGGATTTGTGGCCGCGCTTGGAGCGGCTCATTCCGCGCGCCGAGCGACCGGCGCGCTATATAGACCACGAATGGGGCGCCACGTACAAGCCCGAGGCGGACTACCGCTACTGCATGGCGTACCCCGACACCTACGAGCTCGGCCAGGCGAACCAGGCGGTGCGCATCCTGTGCAACGTCGTGAACGCGCAGGAGGGCATGGCGGCCGAGCGCGCGTTCCTGCCGGCGGCGGAGTTCGCCGACACCATGCGCGCCGAAGGGCTGCCCGCGTTCTCGCTCGAGTCGTGCGCGCCGCTCGCGGAGTTCGACTGCCTGGGCATCACGCTGCCGCACGAGCTGGCGGCGACCAACGTGCTGGAGCTGCTGGACCTGGCGGGCATCCCGCTGCACGCCGAGGAGCGCACCGAGGGCGACCCGCTCGTCATCGGCGGCGGCCCCTGCGCTTTCAACCCCGAGCCCTACGCGCCGTTCTTCGACGTCATCGTCATCGGCGAGGGCGAGAACGTGAACGTCGAGCTGCTGCAGTTGCACCGCCGGATGCGCGATGCGGGCGCGTCGCGCGCCGAGATCGTGCGCGCGATCGCGCAGATCCCCGGCTGCTACGCGCCGTCGCTGTACCGGTGGCTTCCTGAGGCCGAGGCGCAAGAGCGCGGCAGGTGGATCGAGCCTCTGGAGGAAGGCCTGCCGGAGCGCTTCGAGAAGCGCCTGTTCGAAGGCTTCGCAGACAGCCCGGCGTGGGAGCCGTGCGTCGTGCCGTTCACCGAGGTGGTGCACGACCGCCTGAACGTGGAGATCCTGCGCGGCTGCACGCGCGGCTGCCGTTTCTGCCAGGCGGGCATGATGTACCGTCCGGTGCGCGAGCGCAGCGCCGACAACATCGTCGCCTCGGTGCTGCGCGGCCTGGCGGAGACCGGCTACGACGAGGTGAGCCTGACGTCGCTCTCGTCCACCGACCACTCGCAGATCGCCGAGATTCTCCGTCGCCTGAACGAGGCGTGCGCGGGCAAGGGCATCCGCATCTCCATCCCGTCCCAGCGCCTCGACTCCTTCGGCGTCGAGATGGCCGAGCTCGTGGCGGGGCAGAAGAAGGGCGGCCTCACGTTCGCGCCCGAGGCGGGCACGCAGCGTCTGCGCGACGTCATCAACAAGGGCGTGACGGAGGACGATCTCTTCGGGGCCATTGATGCGGCGTTCGCCGCCGGCTGGCGCCGCTGCAAGCTGTACTTCATGATCGGCCTGCCCACCGAGACCGACGAGGACATCAAGGGCATCGCGAGCCTGGCCCAGCGCGCCTACGACCGCGCGAAGAAGGCCGTGCCGCCCGAGCAGCGCGGCAACGTGCGCATGAGCGTCTCGTGCGCGCTGTTCGTCCCGAAGGCCCAGACGCCGTTCCAGTGGGACGGCCAGATCACGCCGGAAGAGGCCCTGCGCCGCGTGGACCTGCTCCGCCGTTCGGTGAAGTACCGCGCCGTCGACGTGCACTGGCACGACCCGGAGACGAGCTTCGTCGAGGCCGTCATGAGCCGCGGCGGGCGCGCGTGCGCCGCCTGGGTGGAGGAGGCGTGGCGCCGTGGCGCGCGCTTCGACGCGTGGACGGAGCACTTCAAGGAGGACGCGTGGCGCGAGGCGGCCGACGCGCTCGGCCTTGACCTGGCGCAGGTCGCCCAGCGCACGTACAACACGGACTACGTCATGCCGTGGGCGCACGTGAGCGCCGGCGTCTCGACACGCTGGCTGCAGCGCGAGCGCCGATTGGCCCAAGAGGAGAAGACGACGCCCGATTGCTCGTTCGAGCGCTGCTCGGCGTGCGGCGTCTGCCCGGATTTGGGCGTGGACATCCAGTGCCAGGAGGTGCGCCATGGCTAACCCCGACCTGTTCAGGCTGCGCGTCACGTTCGCGAAGACGGGGCGCTGCGCCATGCTCTCGCACCTGGAGATCGCCC
>DVLD01000053.1 GCA_018715725.1 Candidatus Aveggerthella excrementigallinarum | reverse complement strand
CCAGCGCCGTCAGCTTCGCTTCGTAGGCGCTTTCCGGTTCGTGGGGGAAGCGCGCTCGCACGTCGTCGGCGGCCCATTTCAGCTCGTAGCCTGCCAAATCGAGCTGCGTGAGCGAGAAGTCGAAGAACGGCTTGCTGTCGGTGCGCAGGCGCACGGTGGCGCCGGGAGCGAGGATGGCGCGGTACACCATGAGCCGGTCGAGGTAGGTCAGCCGCAGGTGTGCTTTCTTCTTCTTCGGGAACGGCGTGGGGAAGTTCATGAGGATGCCGTCCACTTCGCCGGGCGCGAACAGGTCGGCGAGGTCAAGGTGGTCCACGCAGGCGAACACCGCGTTGGTCACGCCCTCCGCCAGCGCGCGCTCGGCGCCGCGCATGACGCAGATGCCCTCGATGTCGAGTCCCACGAACAGCACGTCAGGGCGCAGCCTCGCGCAGGCGACGGTGTATTCGCCCTTGCCGCACCCGAGGTCGATGATCACGCGCTCGTACGAAGCGCGACGGTGGGCGTCATCCGTGCGGCCAGGCGTCCAATCGTGCCACCTGCCGCGCCATGTCGCAGGGTTCGCCTCGGCGGCCTGTGCGCAGGCGGCAAGCCGCTGCTCCAGCGAGAAGCCTTTCGGCGTGCGGGATCGGGGGGTGCGCATGCGTCCTCCTCAAGGGTCGGGGATACGGTCGAAGCGTGCGGGGTGGTGCGGGTAAGGGCCTTCCTGCACCGGGCAAGGCGCTGCTCGAAAAAAGCGCCCCGACGATTGCCGGGGCGCTTGCGGGCGGGTTCGCGCGAGCGCGGCGTCTACACGGTGCCCTGGTTCCAGGAGTTCATGTACGCCACCTGCTCTTCGGTCAGCGTGTCGATGGCCACGCCCAGGGTCTCGAGCTTGAGCGCGGCGATGCGGGAGTCGATCTCCTCCGGCACGTCGTAGCAGTCGGGCGCCATCTCCTTCGCGTGAGCGATCATGTACTCGGCGCACAGGGCCTGGTTCGCGAAGCTCATGTCCATGACGTTGGCCGGATGGCCTTCGGCGCCGGAGAGGTTCACCAGACGGCCTTCCGCCAGCAGCACGATGGTGCGGCCGTCCTCCAGCGTGTACTCGTCGACCATGGGCTTGAGCTCCACCTTCTTCGCGGCGTGCTCCTCGAGCCACGGGATGTTGATCTCGGAGTTGAAGTGGCCGGAGTTGCAGATGATGGCGCCGTCCTTCATGTTCCGGTAGCACGGCTCGTCGATGACGTTGAGGTTGCCGGTCACCGTGACCCAGATGTCGCAGACCTTCGCGGCCTCTTCGCGCGGCATGACGCGGAAGCCGTCCATGTGCGCTTCGAGCGCGGCGGTCGGGTCGACTTCGCACACCACGACGTCGCAGCCCATGCCCTTGGCGCGCATGGCCAGGCCCTTGCCGCACCAGCCGTAACCGGACACGACGAGCGTGCGGCCGGCGAGCAGGCGGTTCGTCAGGCGGACGATGCCGTCGAGCGTGGACTGGCCGGTGCCGTAGCGGTTGTCGAAGAAGTGCTTCGTCTTCGCCTCGTTCACGGCGATGATGGGGTAGGCGAGCGCCCGGTCGTTGGCCATGGCGCGCAGGCGGATGACGCCGGTCGTGGTCTCCTCGGTGCCGCCCACGATGTGCTCGAGGGCCTCGCGGCGCGACTCGTGGATGCGGCCGACCACGTCGGCGCCGTCGTCCATGGTGATCTGCGGCTGCGCGTCGATGACGGCGTCCACGTGGCGGTAGTAGGTCTCGGTGTCCTCGCCCTTGATGGCGAACACGGGGATGTCGAAATGCTTCACGAGCGCGGCGGCCGTGTCGTCCTGGGTGGACAGCGGGTTCGAGGCGCACAGGTACACCTCGGCGCCGCCCGCCTTGAGCGTGCGGACGAGGTTGGCGGTCTCGGTGGTCACGTGCAGGCACGCGCCGATGCGCACGCCCTCGAGCGGGCGCTCGCGCTCGAAGCGCTCGCGGATGCTGGCGAGCACGGGCATGTCGCGGTCGGCCCACTCGATGCGGTGCAGGCCGGCGTCGGCCAGCTCGATGTCCTTGATGTCGAATTCCATGCTGAAACGGTCCTTTCGTTCGTGCGGCGCCTCCTGCCGGATGGGCAGCAGGCGGGGTCGGGGCGCCGTCGTTCGCGCGCGACGGGCGACGTCGGGGCGCCGCCCGTTGGCTGCGGCGCGCGGGCGGCGGTCAGGAGGCGCGGTGCCGCGCCTGCCGAAACTCTCAACCGCACAGCTTACCATGCGCGCTCGGGCGCATCCTCGCAGTGGCTGCCGCACCATCGTTTCGGCATGAATGGCGCGCGGCGGCGGGCGTTCGTGCCGAACGGGCCCTCGCGCGGAGCGATTTCGATGTGGAGAACGCGTGAACGCGGCTGTTGCGGCCCTCCTGAAATATGGAGGCGGCGTGCAGACTACATGGTTTCGGCCGCGCTCGTACGCCCCTCCGGTGACGAAATGCCTGCGAAGCCCCAGGAGAGCGTGGCGCGACCGTGCAAAGTGGCTATAATTTCCAAGGCCATTCGGACATGCGCCGACGGCGAGAGGACGCATCCGGCGGGAGGGACGCCGGGGGAGGCGCGGATAGAGGAGCAAAGGTGATCGATCAACTGCTGTCGCAGGTCTCGTTCGTGGACATCTTCAATTTCCTGGTGTTCATCGTCTTCACGGTCTGTTACGCCTATCAGCTCTACTACGTGCTCGTCGTCCTGACGCGCAAGCCGAAGGCGATCACGGCCAAGAAGAACCACAAGTTCGCGGTCATGATTTCCGCGCGCAACGAGGAAGCGGTCATCGGCAACCTCATCCACTCCATCAAGGTGCAGAACTACCCGCAGGAGCTCATCGACGTGTTCGTCGTGGCGGACAACTGCACCGATGACACGGCGAAGATAGCGCGCGAGTCCGGCGCCATCGTCTTCCCGCGCTTCAACGACAAGGAAGTGGGCAAGGGCTACGCGCTCGACTACTGCCTCAAGTGCATCTGGCAGCAGCATCCGGACGCCGGCTACGAGGCGTACTTCGTCTTCGACGCCGACAACGTGCTCGACCCGAACTACTTCCGCGAGATGAACAAGACCTTCGACAACGGCGCGAAGGCCTCCACGAGCTACCGCAACTCCAAGAACTACGACTCCAACTGGATTTCCGCCGGCTACGCGGTGTGGTTCCTTCGCGAGGCGAAGTACCTCAACCAGGCGCGCCTGACGCTCAACACGTCCTGCGCCGTCTCGGGCACGGGCTTCTTCATCGCGGCGGACATCCTGGAGAAGGCGGGCGGCTGGAAATGGCACCTGCTGACCGAGGACATCGAGTTCTCCACCAACGCCATCATCGACGGCACGCGCATCGCCTACTGCCCGACCGCCGTGCTCTACGACGAGCAGCCCATCACCTTCCAGGATTCCTGGAACCAGCGCTTCCGTTGGGCGAAGGGCTTCTACCAGGTGTTCGGCCGGTATGGCGCTCGCCTGGTGAAGGGCATCGTGAAAAACGACCGCGGCTTCCGCTTCGCGTGCTACGACATGCTCATGACCATCGCTCCCGGCATGCTGCTCACCATCGTGACGGTGCTGTTCAACCTGGCGGTCCTGGCGCTCAGCTTCACGGGCCACATGTCCACCGGCACCATGGTGGCCACCTCGGCGTCCTCCATCGTGTTCTGCATTTTCAACTACACGGTGTTCATGTTCATGTTCG
>DVLD01000052.1 GCA_018715725.1 Candidatus Aveggerthella excrementigallinarum | reverse complement strand
GCGAAGGGGCTCGCACACGGTGACGAATACCGTGCCGCGCTCCGACTCGGTGCCCATCCAGGCGAGCACGGTGTGACGGGCGTCGACGCCCAGCTCCGCAAGCGGGCGCTCGCAAAAGACGACCTCGGGCTCGAACAGCGTCAGGCGCGCCAGGTTCATGAGGGCACGCTGCTCGGGCGAGAGTTTCTCAATCCTGGTGCGCGCAACCGCTTTGAGGCCGAAGTGCGCGATGGCCTCCTCCGCCGTGATGGAACCTCCAGCGAGCGCCGAGAAGAACCTGAGGTACGAGCGGACGGTGTCGCGGCTGAACCCACGATCGCCCTCCACGTAGTACGCCACGCGCGCCTTACCATACACGCTGCGCACCGCCTCGAGCGCGCGACGGCCAGCCTCGCGCCCGCATTCGATATGGATGCTCCTGCCGCGTGCGGCGGCGATCAGCTCCTCGATGCTGTTGAAATCGGTCGCAGGCATGGCGAACCTCCGGGTGCCTGTCGCGCGGCGTACAAGCCAGTCCATCACAACGTCCCCGATTATACCGAGCGGAAGCCGTGCACAGGGAGCGCACCCGGCAGTCTCCTGTGCCCGCGGTGCTCCTGTCGTACCCCCATATGCTCCTTTCGTACCAACCGGTGCTCCAAGCAGGCAAAACCCCTGGAATACGGGATCGCAGACCGCCATAGTCGGAATCGCACCGCACGACGATGCGAACAGGCTCCGGCGAACCACCGGAGCGCGCCAACCGAAAGGAGCACACCATGCCCGCATCCATCGACAGCATCCTCAACGCCCTTGCCCCCGACTTCGCGATCACCACCGGCCAGCTCGCAGCGCTCGTGCTCGTCCTAGCCGTGAGCGTGGTGCTCCTCGCCTACAGCCTGGGCCGCCAGACAGCCAAGCTCGATCGCCGCATCAAGACGCTCGAAGCGGCGCTCTCCGCCATCGAGACCTCCCACCAGTAAGGACAGGCGATGATGAACATTCTCACCATGGAAGGCGTCTGCCTTTCCTTCGCCCGCAAGCACCGCGACGAAGAGCGGAAGCAGGTGCTCAGCAACCTGACCTTCGCCGTCCGCCGCGGCGAGGCCTTCGGCTTTCTCGGCCCGTCCGGCGCCGGGAAGACGACCACCATCAAGCTGCTCACGCGCCAGCTCGCCAAAGACGCCGGGCGCATCCAGCTCTTCGGGCGCCCCATCGAAAACGCCGCTCCAGCCGATTACGAGCGCATCGGCATCCTTTCGGACACGAGCGCCCTCTACGAGCGCATGTCCATCGAGGACAACCTGCGCTTCTACGCGAGCATCCGCGGCGTGTCGCCAAGCGGCATCCCGCGCCTGCTCGAGCGCATGGGGCTCAAGCGCGACCGCAAGACCCTCATCAAGAACTGCTCCAAGGGCATGCGCCAGCGCGCCGCTTTGCTTGCCGCGCTCATCCACTCGCCCGAGCTCGTGTTTTTAGACGAGCCCACGAGCGGTCTGGACCCCGTCGCCCGCACCGAGGTGCACCGGATGCTCGCAGAGCTCCGCAGCGCCGGCACCACCATATTCATCACCACGCACGACATGGCGGAAGCGGAAGAGGTATGCGACCGCGTGGGAATCCTGAACGAGGGCAGCCTCGTGGCGTGCGATGAGCCGGATGCCCTCAAGCTGCGCTTCGCACGCAACCGCGTGTCGGTCCGCACGCGCACGCGCGGTACCATAGAGACCACCAAAGACGCCGCCGGCGCGCCCGTGCTTGCCGAGCTGCTCGAAGCGGGCGAATGCCTCTCCATCCACTCCGATGAGCCGAACCTCGAGGAAGTCTTCCTCGAGCTGACGGGAAGGGAACTCTAAGATGAACGCCGGAATGCGCAAGGTCGGGATCCTCTGCATGAAGGACCTGGTCGATATGCTCAAGAACCCCAGCATGCTCTGCTGCCTGCTGTTTCCCATCGGATTCAGCGTGCTGTTCCGCTTCCTCACCGCCGACATGCGCACCGAGGCGCTCGCGCTCGCCGCAAGCGACGCCGCGCGCCAGCAGGTCATCGACACGATCAGCACGCTGCTTCTGGCATCGAGCCTCTGCATGACCATCGGCATGATCGTGAGCATGGCCGTCGTCTACGGCATAGCCGAGGAGAAGGAGAAGCACACGCTGCGCACGCTCATGCTTTCCAACGTGAGCGCCACGCAGATCGCGCTGTCCCGCGCGCTCGTGACGCTCGGCGTCGTGCTCGTCGTTTCCGTTGCGTGCTACCTCGTCCTCGCCGGCGGAGACTTCGGGCTGCTGCCGGCGTACCTCGCGCTCGGCCTGCTCGGCGCCGTGCCACTCGTGCTTGTCTCCCTCGTTTTGGGACTGGCTGCGCGCGACCAGATGACGGCCGGCCTCTATTCGATGCCCATCGTGCTCGTCGCGCTGGCGCCGGTGTTCGGCATGCAGAACGAGGTGATCGAGGGCGTGGTGCAGCTGGCGCCCACAGGCGGCATGTTCAGCCTGTTCGAGCTAGCGGTATCAGGCGAGCTGTTCACCGCGCAGGCGTTGGTACCGCTCGCGATCATCGTCGCGTGGACGGTTGGCGGCGCCGTCGTGTTCAGCATGCTCTACAAGAAGCTCGCACAGGATAACTAAGTGGCTATAGGGCGAAGGCGGGTTGTAGCGGGCCGCCTTCGCCCTGCCCTCCGCGCTCAGGTGTGACAGGTTCCCCGAAGGAAGCTGTCACGCTTGAGGGCTCGTTTCGCTACTCCTTATGTGCCACCACCAGGCACGCGGTCGTGCCTATACGTCGCCAGCTTACACGCCCGAACCACGTTCCCAGAATCGAGCGGAGCTCTGCCTCCGAATAGATTCGCACGTCCCCCTCGTGCGCGAAGGGCATCCAGGCGTTCATGATCGAGCGCGCGGGCGCTGGCTGCCAGGTGTCGCCCATCACAAGGGTTCCGCCGCGGCGGAGCACGCGCCATATCTGGAACGCCGCGCGGTCGGGATCGGGGTAATGGTGAAACGAATCGTTGCATACCACCAGGTCGAAGGACTCGTCGCGGAAGGGTAAGCGCTCTGCGTCACCCTCGATGACCTCCGCTCTAGCGGCAAGGCGGATGCGTGCCCGCTCGACCATCGCGGACGAGAGGTCGATGCCCGTGAGCCGGCAATCGGCCAGCGCGGCGAGCAG
>DVLD01000051.1 GCA_018715725.1 Candidatus Aveggerthella excrementigallinarum | reverse complement strand
CCGCCGTTGCCCGGACGCCTGCGCTATACTGTGCGTCCTATGAACACTGAACAGCACATTTCCCCTGAGCTCGAGCCGGCGCCCGCGGGCCTGGCGCGCGCGGCCGCTGGCGGGTCTGCGCCCTCGTTCCTCCGCCCGAAGCCGGAGCTTCTCGCGCCGGCGGGCGGCATGGACCAGCTGCGCTACGCGCTCTACTACGGCGCGGACGCCGTGTACCTGGCGGCCGACCGCTTCGGCCTGCGCCAGCGCGCGTCCAACTTCTCGCTCGACGACATCCCGGCGGCGGTCGCCTTCGCGCACGAGCGCGGCGCGAAGGTCTACGTGACCTGTAACGTCCTTATGGAGTCGGGCGACTTGAAGACGCTGCCCGCGTATCTGGAGGCGCTCGACGCCGCCGGCGCGGACGCCGTCATCGTGAGCGACCTGGGCGCCCTGCGCCTGGCGCAGCGCCACGCGCCGCGCCTTGCCGTGCACGTGAGCACGCAGGCGTCCGTGGCCAACGCGGAGTCGGCCCGCGTCTGGCACGAGCTGGGCGCCTCGCGCATCGTCTGCGCGCGCGAGATGTCGGTGGCCGACATCGCCGAGATGCGCGCGCACATCCCCGCCGAGCTGGAGCTCGAGGTCTTCGTCCACGGTGCCATGTGCATGGCCGTTTCGGGGCGCTGTCTGATCAGCGACTACCTGGCCGGCCGCTCCGGCAACAAGGGCAACTGCACGCAGCCGTGCCGGTGGCACTACCGCATGGAATACCGGGTGGAGGAGGAGTACCGCCCGGGCGAGTGGATGCCCCTCGAAGAGGACGACCGCGGCGCCTACCTGTTCAACGCGCGCGACATGAACATGCTCGCGCACCTGGACGACCTGCGTGCCGCCGGCGTCGACTCGCTCAAGGTCGAAGGCCGCAACAAGAAGGCGTTCTACGTGGCCACGGTGGTGAACGCCTACCGCCAGGTGCTCGACGGCGCCGACCCGGCCGCCTTCGCGCCCGAGCTCGAGGCCATCTCGCACCGCCCGTACTCCACCGGGTTCTACTACGGCCGCGGCCAGCAGGCCCCGCAGCAGGACGGCTACCTGCAAGGCTGCCTGCACGCCGCCACGGTTGAGGCGTGCGAGCCGGCGGAAGGCGGCGAAGGGGCCGTGCCGGCGGGCGCGGCCGAGCGTGCGGCCGAAGGCGCGCCGGCGGAGGATCGCGCGAACCACGGCGCGCCCGCGGCGCCTGCCTACCGGGCCACCGTGCGCTGCCACAACCGCTTTTGCGAGGGCGGCGTGCTCGAAGTGGTCTCGCCGCACGAGCCGATTCGCGCGCTCGAAGTGCGCGGGCTGCACCTGCTGCACGAAGAGGAGGGCGCGGAGCCCTGGCTCGAGAAGGTGCCGGTGGCGAACCGCTCCATGGACCGCTACGTCTTCGAGGCGCCCTTCGAGCTGCGCGAGCACGACCTCTTGCGTGCCCGCAAGGAGCCAAAAGGGGCGTAGCGCTCGCCCGTCATGTTTCCGGCGCGCAAAACCCGCCGACGCGCCACCCGCCGCCGGGCGTGCGGTCTATACTCCTCAGGAACGAACGAAAGACCGCCGACGCTCGGGAGCGCGGCGGCAGGAAGGCCAGCATGAAACAGATCTCGGACGTGTTCTCTTCGACCTACCAGCCCATCTCCTACGAGATGTTCCCGCCGAAAGGTGACCTCACGCTCGAACAGGCGCGCGAGGTGGTGGCGGGGCTGGCCCCGTGCAAGCCCGACTTCATCAGCGTCACGTACTCGGCCGGCGGCAGCGGCAACTCCCAGGCCACGGCGCAGATCGCCCAGATGATCCAGGACGAGTACGATATCCCGGCCGTCGCGCACCTGACCTGCATCAACACCACGCTGCGCGACATCGACGGCAAGATCGCCGAGATGCGGGAGCGCGGCGTGCGCAATGTGCTCGCGCTGCGCGGCGACCGCGTGCCGGGCGCCGAGGCCACGGACTTCCGCTATGCGAAGGACCTCATCCCGCGCCTGGTGGACGCGGGCTTCTGCGTGGGCGCGGCGGCGTACCCGGAGGGCCACATCGAGTGCGACGACGTGCGCTTGAGCGTCGAGCACCTGAAGGAGAAGCAGGACGCGGGCGCCTCGTTCTTCGTCACCCAGCTCTTCTTCGACAACGAGTGCTTCTACCGTTTCCGCGATTTGTGCGACCGCGCGGGCATCACGGTGCCCATCACCTGCGGCATCATGCCGTTCATGAGCAAGTCGCAGATCTCGCGCATGGTGTTCATGTGCGGCGCCTCGCTGCCCTCGCCGGTCATCAAGCTGCTCGCGAAGTACGAGGACTCCGACGAGGACCTGCGCCGCGCGGGCGTGGAGTACGCGTGCGGCCAGCTGGTCGACCTGGCATGCCACGGGGCGGAGGGCCTGCACGTCTACGCCATGAACAAGCCGGACGTGGCGCGCGCGTGCACCGAGGCCATCCGCGCGGAGCTCGGCGCGGGCAAGGGGCGCTAACGTGGCGCTCTCGTGCCACGTCGACCGCGCCGAGGCCCTGCGATACCTGGGGTACCGCGGGCAAGAGCTGACCGGCGACCTTGCAGGCCGCATCGACGACGTCATCGCGCGCGTCGAGGGCGACCTGCGCCCGGACGGCCTCTTCGCCGTCTTCCCCGTGCGGACGGCGGGGGAGGGCGGGGCGCGCGAGGGGGCCGCTTCGCGCGATGCCGCCGTCCCGCGCGTGGAGCTCGAGGGCGCGAGCGTCGTGCTCGAAGGGTCGTCCATCGCCGAGCACCTGCGCGGCGCGCGCGAGGTGGCGCTCATGGCCGTCACGCTCGGCGCGCGCAGCGAGCAAGAGCTGCGGCGCTTGTCGGCGCTCGAGCCGCTTGACGCCGTGCTCTACGACGCCGCGTGCTCGTCGCTCGTGGAGGCGGCGGCGGACGCGCTCGAAGACCAGGTCGTGTCCGCGGCGCTCGAGCGCGGGCTCGTGACGAACTTCCGGTTCAGCCCGGGCTACGGCGACCTGCCGCTCGCGGCGCAGCCCGCCATCGTGCGCGCGCTGCGCGCCGACGTGCGGTTGGGCCTGACCGTGCTGCCGACGAACCTGCTGCTGCCCACGAAAAGCGTCACCGCCGTTATAGGGCTCTTCGACGCCGTCCCGCCGCAGGCGGGCCAGGCGTCCCCGTGCGCCGCCTGCCAGCTGCGCGCGACCTGCGAGATGAGGAAGAGAGGAGTGGTGTGCCATGGCCGCACCCGATAGCTACGATTCGTTGGCCGGACTCGCCGTGAAAGACGACCGCTTGCGCGCCGTGCTCGAGGGCAGGGCGCACCTCGTGTTCGACGGCGCCATGGGCACCATGCTCCAGGCGCGCGGGCTCGAGGCCGGCGAGCTGCCGGAGCTGCTGAACCTGCAGCATCCCGACGAGGTCACCGCCATCCACCGCGCGTACGTGGAGGCGGGCTCCGAGGTCGTCACGACGAACACGTTCGGCGCCAACGCCCGCAAGCTGGGGGACGCGGCCGGCGTCGACGAGGTCTTCGCCGCCGCCGTCGCCTGCGCGCGCGCGTCCGGCGCTCGCTACGTGGCGGCCGACATCGGCCCCACGGGCGCGCTCCTGGAGCCGCTCGGCACGCTGCCGTTCGAAGAGGCGTACGCGCTTTTCCGCGAGCAGGCCGTGGCCGCCGAGCGCCACGGCGCCGACCTCATCCTCGTCGAGACCATGGCCGACCTGCTCGAGGCGAAGGCCGCCGTGCTCGCCGCGCGCGAGGCCACGAGCCTGCCCGTCTTCGCCACCATGACGTTCGGCGAGGACGGCCGCACGTTCCTGGGCACCACGCCGGAGATCGCCGCCGTGGTGCTCTCGAGCCTGGGCGCGCACGCGGTGGGCATCAACTGCTCGCTCGGGCCGGACGCGCTGGCGCCCCTGGTCGAGCGCATGGCGCCCTTCGCGCGCTGCCCGCTCATGGTGCAAGCGAACGCCGGCCTGCCGCAGATCGTGGACGGGCGCACCGTCTTCGGCATCACGCCGCAGGACTATGCGGCGGCGGTCGCGCGCATGGTGGAGGCGGGCGTGGCCATCGTGGGCGGCTGCTGCGGCACGAACCCTGACTACATCCGCCTGCTCGCGCAGCTTGTGGACGGGCGCGAGCCGAGTCCCTGTGCGCTGCGCGACGCGTGCACGGTGGCGAGCGCCCAGAACCTCGTTGCGCTCGACCGCGACCGCGACGACGTGGCGGTCATCGGCGAGCGCATCAATCCCACGGGCAAGAAGCGCCTGAAGGAGGCGTTGCGCGCGGGCGATTTCGACTACCTGGTGGGCGAGGCTGTCTCGCAGCACGAGGCGGGCGCCGACATTCTCGACGTGAACGTGGGCCTGCCCGAGCTCGACGAGCCGGCGGTGCTGTCCGAGGCTGTGCGCCGCATCTCCGCCATCACGCCGCTGCCGCTGCAGGTGGACTCGTCCGACCCGGCGGCGGTGGAGGCCGCCGTGCGCTGCTACGCGGGCAAGCCGCTCATCAACTCCGTGAACGGCAAGCGCGAGAGCCTCGACGCCGTGCTGCCCGTCGCCAAGAAGTACGGCTGCGCGGTCGTGGGCCTCACGCTCGACGAGGACGGCATCCCGTCCACGGCGGAGGGCCGCTTCCGCATTGCCGAGCGCATCGTGGAAGAGGCCGCGCGCTACGGCATCCCGCGCTGCGACGTGGCCATCGACTGCTTGGTCATGGCCGCGTCCACCAACCAGAAGGAGACGCGCGAGATTCTGCGCGCGGTGACCATGGTGAAGGAGCGCCTGGGCTGCAAGACGGTGCTCGGCGTGTCGAACGTGAGCTTCGGCCTGCCGCAGCGCGAGCTCGTGAACGCCACGTTCCTGGCGGCGGCGTTCGGCGCCGGGCTCGACATGCCCATCCTGAACCCGCTCTCGCGCCGCTACATGGACACGGTGGCCGCCTACCGCGTGCTGAACGCGCAGGACGAGGGCGCTGCCGGCTTCATCGACGAGTACGCCGACCGCTCCGATCCGTACAAGGCGGGCCCCGCCGCCCCCGGCGCGGCAAGCCCGGCTGTCTCGGCGGGGGCCGACGCGGCCGGTTCGGCCGCACGGTCGCAGGCGGCGGAGGCCGACGTGGACGCGACGCCCGAGGGGCGTGCGCGCCATGCCATCCTGACCGGTCGCAAGGCCGACGTGCCTGCCATCACCGAGGAGCTGCTGCGCGACCGCGCGCCGCTCGAGGTCGTCAACGGCGTGTTCATTCCCGCGCTCGACGAGGTGGGGGCGAAGTTCGAGTCCGGCGCGTTCTTCCTGCCGCAGCTCATGGCCTCGGCCGAGGCGGTCAAGGCCGGCTTCGACGTGGTGAAGCAGGCGGTGAGCGCCGGCGCGGAGGAGGGCGCCGCCGTGGCCGGCAAGGGCGCGATCGCGCTTGCCACCGTGAAGGGCGACATCCACGACATCGGCAAGAACATCGTGAAGATGCTGCTCGAGAACTACGGGTACGAGGTGGTCGACCTGGGGCGCGACGTGGAGCCACAGGCGGTCGTGGACGCGGTGCTGCAGCGCGGCATCAAGCTCGTGGGCCTTTCGGCGCTCATGACCACCACGGTGCGCGGCATGGAGGAGACCATCGCGCTCCTGCGCGAGCAGGCGCCCGGCACCACGGTGTTCGTGGGGGGCGCCGTGCTCAACCCGGAGTACGCGGAGATGGTGGGCGCCGACTTCTACGCCAAGGACGCGGCGGAAAGCGCGCGCTTGGCGGGAGAGTTCTTTGCCCACGGCGCGTAAAATCCGTGTTAAAGCTGGTATCATGAACCCATCGAAATGCCGTCGTCCAACGAAAGGGGTCCGACTATGGGAATGAAGTCTGAAGAGGTTCTCGAGATCGGATACGACGAGTTCCCCACCTACCTGCATGCGAACCACTCCGTGTACATGCAGTACGGCGAGGATCTGTACTACCTGACCGACGCCAACGACATCTACTGGCGCGCGCAGGACACCACGGAGCTCAACGACAAGGGCCACTACACCGACTGCAGCGAGCTCGTCCCGGTGGTCTCCGAGTTCTTGAAGCTCCCCTTCCTGGCCGATGGCAAGTGCATTGAGGACGTCTTCGCCGACGCCACCTTCTACGCCTCCTACAAGCCCGAGGCGTAAACCCCGGCAGCGCTTCGGCGCGCCGCGCACAACTGGATACGCACGAAGGAGCCCTGCCGAGCGGGGCTCCTTTGCTGAGCGGGCGACGCGCCGTGGCGGCATGCCGCGCAGCGCCGCCCGCACCGAACGAAAGGACCGCATGGACGTCACCATCTATTCCGACGGCTCGTCGCGCGGCAACCCGGGGCCGGGCGGCTTCGGCACCGTGCTGCAGTTCGTCGACCGCAACGGCCGCCTGCACGAGAAAGAGCTCTCGCAGGGCTTCGAGCGCACCACGAACAACCGCATGGAGCTGCTCGGCGCCATCCGCGGGCTCGAAGTGCTCAAGCACCCGTGCACGGTGAGGCTCGTCTCCGACTCGCAGTACCTGTGCAACGCGTTCAACCAGCGCTGGGTGGACGGCTGGCTCAAGCGCGGCTGGAAGAACGCGAAGAAGGAGCCGGTCAAGAACGTCGACCTTTGGCAGCGCCTGCTCAAGGCGAAGGAGCCGCACCAGGTGACGTTCGTGTGGGTGAAAGGGCACGCCGGCCATCCCGAGAACGAGCGGTGCGACGCTTTGGCCACCGCGGCCGCCGACGGCGCGAACCGCGCGGTCGATGAGGGCTACCTCGCCGCCGAGCGCGCGGGCTTGGCGTAAGCGAATCGCGGCAAGGCGGCGGAGCGGGGCGCCGCCGACCGCCCTGCGCGCTCCGAAGCGCCGGGCGGGCGCGCGTCCCGACGCGCCGGGCGGGCACGGCGCTCGCACGGGCGGCCGCAATCCGCTTGTTCTGCGGTGCGCGCGACGAAACGCCCAACTTCCGGTAGACTTATGGTTCGCACAGCGAAAGCCGGGCGTTCCCGGCGCCGCGCGGCGCGAGACGAGCGCGCCGCCGCGGAAGGCCTCCGGGCCGCGCGAAGAAAGGAGCTCGTTACATGAGCAACGAAGGAAAGAAGGTCAAGGTCCATTACACGGGCACGCTGGCCGACGGCACGAAGTTCGACTCCTCGCTCGACCGCGGCGAGCCGCTCGAGTTCACGTGCATGGCCGGTCAGATGATCCCCGGCTTCGACGCCGCCGTGAAGGACATGGAGCTGGGCGAGAAGAAGACGGTCGTCATTCCTGCCGCCGAAGCGTACGGCGAGTACCGCGAAGACCTCGTGCAGAAGGTTCCGGTCGACCAGATTCCCAACGGCGAGGCGCTGCCGGTCGGCCACACGGTCTACATGCAGGGCCCGGGCGGCCAGCCCTTCCCGGTCCTCGTGCGCGAGATCGCCGACGGCGTGGTCACGTTCGACATGAACCACGAGCTTGCCGGCAAGGACCTCACGTTCGAGATTGAACTGGTGGAGATCCTCTAGCCGCGAAACGCCGCACACAGCGCGAAAGCCCCTCGATTCGAGGGGCTTTCGTCGTTTTGCGGGGAATCGAGCAAACGCTGCGAACGGCGCGGGCGTTGCGAACGGCGCAGGCGTCGCGACGCCCGCGCCAGCGCGCGTCGGTATCGCGGTCGTATAACGCGTGGCCGCGCGGGCAGCGGCATCGCGGTCGCGCGGAGCGGCGCCTGCCTACAGCTCGCTCACAATGCGCGCTTTCGCCGCTTCGACGCGCGCTTTCGCCTCTTCCACGTCGAGCGTCGGCCACGAGCCGTCGCGGTAGAGCACGCGCCCGTCCACCATGGTGAGCACGACGTCGGCGCCATGGCCTGCGTACACCACGTGCGAGGCGGCGTCGCCCGACGGGCGCCACGAGGGGCCGCTCGCGTCGAGCACCACCAGGTCGGCGCGCATACCCTCGCGCACGAGGCCGCAGTCCTCGCGCCCCTGGGAGAGGGCGCCGTTGCGCGTGGCGATGCGCAGCGCCTGGGCGGGGGAGACGAGCGTCGGGTCGCCCGCCGCGCCCTTGCTGATGAGCGCGAGCACGTACAGGTCCTGGAACATGTCCAGGTTGTTGTTCGACGCGCAGCCGTCCGTGCCGAGCGCCACGTTGATGCCGCGCTCGAGCATGCGCGGGACGGGGGCGAAGCCGCTCGCCAGCTTCATGTTCGACACGGGGTTCGTCGCCACGGTCACGCCGCGCTCGGCCAGGATGTCGAAATCCTCCCCCTCGATCCACGTGCAGTGCGCCGCCGTGGTGGGGGCGTCGAAGAGCCCCAGGCTGTCGAAGTACCGCACGGGCGTCATGCCGCCGTGGCGCTCCTTGCACTCCTCGTGCTCGCTGCGCGTTTCCGAGACGTGCACCTGCACGCGCACGCCCGCCTCCTTCGCGGCCTCGGCCAGCGTGCGGACGGACAGCGGGTTCGTGGTGTACTCGGCGTGCACGTTGAAGTCCACGAGGATGCGGCCGTCGTCGGCGCCCTGAAGCTCCGCGATGGCGGCGCGGTTCGCCTTCGCGAGCGGGTACTCCTCGTAGGGCTTCTCGTCAGGGGCGATGAGCGTGTCGGAAAGGTTGCACTTCATGCCGGCCTCGCGCACGGCGCGCGCGCACGCTTCCACGTGGTAGTACATGTCCGAGAACGACACGGTGCCGAAGCGCAGCATCTCGGCGCACGCCAGCTTCGTGGCCCAGTAGCAGTCCTCCGGGGTCATCTTCGCCTCGAAGGGGAAGATCTGCTCGAACAGCCACGTCTGCAGCGGCAGGTTCTCGGCGTAGCCGCGCAGAAGCGTCATGGGCGCGTGGCTGTGGGCGTTGTACAGGCCGGGCATGAGCACGCGGTCGCGGCCGTCGTAGACCTCGCCGAAGCGCGCAGGGTCTTCGGGCGCGGCGCCGCCCACGTAGGCGATGCGGCCGTCGATGGTGCCCACCCACGCGTGCTCGCGGGCGGAGAAGTCCTCGTCGATAAGAGTGATGTCAGAGAAAAGCATGGATTCCTTTCAACCAGGCCGCACGCCGCGCGGGCGCCGGCGGAATATGTTTCGTCCAGTATAGCCGTGCTGAAGGCAGCATGCCGAACGGACACGCGTGCGCCCGTCGCTCGATCCGCTCATTTTCCGGAAGTATTTTCCGGAAATAGTTGGCACTCTCGGCCTGAGAGTGCGAAAAGGGGATTTCAGGATGTGATGGGTGTGCTACCATTTGCTACCGAACGACAACCCCTCCAAGACGAGTAGAAAGAAGGCTGTCATGGCAGAAGAGTGCTCGCATTCATGCTCCAGCTGCGGGGTCGAAGGCTGCGGTGACCGCACTGCTCCCCAGAGCAACGTCCTCACCCCGAACTCCCGTTCTTCCATCAAGCACGTCATCGGCGTCGTCTCCGGCAAGGGCGGCGTGGGCAAATCCCTCGTGACCTCGCTTCTGGCCTCCGAGATGCAGAAGCGCGGCAACAAGGTCGGCATCCTTGACGCCGACGTCACCGGCCCGTCCATCCCGAAGACTTTCGGCGTGAGCAACCCGCTCACCGCCGACAAGGACGGCATCCTGCCTGCCCAGACGCAGTCCGGCATCAAGATGGTCTCCACCAACCTCATGCTGCCGGAGGACGACATGCCGGTCGCCTGGCGCGGCCCGGTCGTCTCCAACGCCGTCCGCCAGTTCTTCAACGAGGTCAACTGGGGCGAGCTCGACTACCTGTTCGTCGACATGCCTCCGGGAACCTCCGACGTCCTGCTCACCGTCTTCCAGAGCCTGCCGATCGACGGCATCGTGACCGTCTCCGCTCCGCAGGAGCTCGTCGCCATGATCGTGGGCAAGGCAGTCCACCTGGCGCAGGAGATGGACGTGCAGGTGCTCGGCCTCGTCGAGAACATGGCGTACTACGTCTGCGACGAGTGCGGCAAGAAGCACTACATCTTCGGCGAGCCGCAGGGTGAGGAAGTGGCGAAGCATTACAACATCCCGGCGTGCGCCACGCTGCCCATCGACCCGGACTTCGCGCACCTGTGCGACGAGGGCCGCGTCGAGGACTACGACGTGAAGGGCGCGCTCGACGCGGTCATTGAGAAGGTCGAGAACGCCGAATTCGCGCAGAAGTAAGGATTCACGCAGAAGCAAGGATTCACGCAGAAGCAAGGACGGCTCGTTCCTGCGGGGCGCCTGCTTGCGCCGGGCGCTCCGAACGCCGTATCGCCTTCGGGCGGTGCGGCGTTCTGCGTTTTGGGCGGCGTGCTCCTATGACAAATCGTTGACCGTGCGAACCTTCGGGAGGGCGCGCTGCTTGTTTGCTGCATAATGGACGGGTCCTGCGAGCAGGGCGGCGTGCTCGCGCGAGCGCAAAGCCGCGTTGCTGCGCGGACGGAGCATGAGCGTGCTCGCGCGGCGATTGGCTTGCCTGGCGTCACGCCATGGCGGCGATTGCCAGCGCGAAAGGAAGGAGCCCTATGGGCAGGTCGTTCGGAGGCGGCGGTGGCGGCTTCGGAGGGGGCGGTTTCGGCGGCGGCTTTTCCGGCGGAGGCCGCGGCGGCGGCTTCTCGGGAGGCGGCGGTCGCTCGTTCGGCGGTTTCGGCGGCGGGCACTCCTTTGGCGGCGGAC
>DVLD01000050.1 GCA_018715725.1 Candidatus Aveggerthella excrementigallinarum | reverse complement strand
GTCGTCGAACGCTACTTCCCGAAGGGGAGCGGCACGCAGGTCATTTACGTGACGGGATACGCGAGCGAATACCTCTCGTCCGTCTACCGCACCGAGCACGTCTACCTCGTCGAAAAGCCTGTCGGCAAGGCCGCACTTGATGTTGCACTCGTGAAGGCGTGCAGGAACCTCGATGAAAGCACGGAGCGGCCTTTCGCGGTGCAGTTCGGCAGGACGACGCACGTCCTGTCGCCGAAGAAGATCGTGTGCGCGGAGAGCGTCGGCAGAAAGCTGCGCATAACGACCGACGACGGAACGGTCGAAACGTACATGAAGATCGACGACCTGGAGGCTTTGCTCCCGAGGACGTTTTGCCACTGCCACAAGAGCTTCCTCGCCAACCTGGAGCGCGTTGCGTCCATAGAAGGGCTCTTCCTGTCCATGGACGACGGCTCCAAGGTTCCGATCTCGAAGGGCCGCCGTCAGCAGGTGAGGTCGGCGCTTGTTCGCTGCGTCCGCCAGCTCCTCTAAGCCCAAGGAGGATGGCATGGACGTCCAGAACGCGCTCATGGACCTCGCTTTCGTGTTCCCGGTCTCGCTCGTCGTCGGGTACTTCTGCACGCGCATGCTCGACATGGAGCGCCCGGCGTTGTTCATGGCCGTCGTGGCGGCGAGCGGCTTCGTCCTGAACCTCTTCCGGGCCGGGTTCGCTCCTCCGGTCAAGTTGCTTTCAGGGTTCGCCTTCGACGTCCTGCTGCCCATCGCCATGTCCCGGGGTCCGCTGCTGAAACGCGTTCTCGTCGTCTCGTTGATGCAAGTCGCGATAGCCGCCGACGAGATCGTCGGCACGATGGTCTGGCTTTTACTCACCAACGCTCCGTCCGCAGACTACGGCGCAGCGCGCGAGCATTTCGGCGCGTTCGTCCTCATGCACGCCGTCCACATGGTCGTCCTCGTGGCGCTGCTAGCGTGCCTCGAGGCGGCCTTGAAGAGGAGGAGGGGCGAGACCGAGGCGGTTCCTCTCGGGCTTTTCGCCGGATTCCCCGCCACGCAGTTCGCGCTCCTGATCATGGCGGTGTTCCTGGGGTACTACCACTACAACGACAGCGTCGCATACTACGCCGTCTGCTCCTTCCTGATGCTCGCAGCGCTTGCCGTCGACGCGCTGTTCCTGCGGACGCTCCACGAGCGCGCGAAGGCGCAAGCCGAGAAAGAGCGGCTTGCGGCCGTAGAGGCCAGAATGAACGACTGCTACGAGCATTACGCCCGCGTTGTGGACGTTGGGGAGAAGATGGCCAAGTTCCGCCACGATGCGCGAAACCAGCTCCAGGTCGTCCGCGCGCTCGCCGAAAGCGGCGACTACGACGCAGCGTGCGACCACGCGCGGGCGCTCGAAGCCCTGCTCAAGCGCGAAGGGCGGACGGGCGATGGTTAGCGCTATCGCGTGCGGGGCGCTTTCCGTCGCCGTCATCGCCGTCGCTGCGGCGCGCCAGCAACGAAGGCACGGCGCCGGGGAAGACCGCAACCGCATTGCGGTGCTCCTTGTGTCCGCGTCGCAGGCGGCCATAGCCTTGTTCGTCATTGTCGGGGCGTTCCACGCCGAGTTGCCGTTTCTCGCCCCTATAGTGCTGGTTGCGAGCATCGCTTGCGCTGTCACGGACGACGCTTTGTTCGCTGCCATAGCCAGATCAGGCGAGCGCGCTCGAGACGCGCAAAGGCGACGCTTGCTAGAAGAGACCGAGCGCGCGGAAGCGGACTATCGCGAGAAGACGTTGCTGGCGGAGAAGAGCGCGAGCAACGAGCGAGATGTCATGCTGCAGGAGATCAGGGCGGTGATATCCGCGCTTGAAGAGGGCAAGGAAAACAAAGCCGAAGCCTTGCTCGACGGCATGGCGGCGGCAGGCAAAGACCGCATCCTTTGCTCCAACAAAGCGGTCGATGCATTGCTGCGCGAGAAGACGAAGGATGCAGAGCGCCGCGGGATCGCGGTGATGGTGGACGTGGACGTTCCCGAGGGGCTCCCGATTCCGACGGTCGACCTTTGCGCGCTCTTCGCCAACCTGATGGACAACGCGCTTTCTGGGTGCGAACAAGTCGAGGAAGCCTCCCTTTCCCTGCGAGCAGGCGTTCGCGCCGCGTTCTTCGTGGTCGAGGCGCGAAACGACTGCGACCCGGAAGTGGCGATGGCAGGCGTGCAAAACAGCGCATCCTTGGGAGACGAGCACGGATGGGGGCTCGGCATCGTTGGAGACATCGCTTCCCGGCATGGAGGCATCAGCGAATCCGCGGTTGAGGGCAACCAGTTCTCGACCACCGTCCTGCTCTCGCTGGCGAACGCTCGCTGACCGGCCCTGGACTGCCGCTTGGCCGTCCGTCGTCCTGTTTTTTCCGTCACAGCACCCGTTTCTTACAAATTCCCGCCCGCGCGATTATTTGCCTATAGCTTGGCAAGCATGGCTATGTTCCGTGCGCGCCAATGCCGGCGCCAACACCGAGGGGAAGGTGACGCCATGAACAAAACACCAGCAAAAGCATCGCTTCCAAGACGCATCCTGTCATGCCTGCTGGCCGTAGTCCTTGCGGCCGGGCTTGCGCCCGCGCTGCCGCGGGTGGCGCAGGCCGAGGAGGCCCAGGCGCGCGCCTTCATGGGCTTCGAGGACGTGCAGCCCGGCGACTGGTACGCGATCAACGAGGTCCTCGGCTACGCCGTGGACAACGGGCTGCTCGCCGGATACGACGACGGCAGGTTCGGACCGTACGACACGGTGACGCGCGCGCAGGTCGCGACCGTCCTGTGGCGCGTGGCCGGCGAGCCAAAGGCTGACGCCGAGGACTTCTACGACGTCGACTACTCCCAATGGTACGGCGCGCCGATCGAGTGGGCGCGGTCGACCGGGGTCGTATCGGGCTACGGCGACACGAACACCT
>DVLD01000049.1 GCA_018715725.1 Candidatus Aveggerthella excrementigallinarum | reverse complement strand
CTGTCGCCCTCCCGCGCGTCCGCGACTTCCGCGGCATCTCCCCGAAGAGCTTCGACGGCCGCGGCAACTACTCCCTCGGCATCACCGAGCAGCTCATCTTCCCGGAGATCGAGTACGACAAGATCGACCGCACCCGCGGTATGGACATCACCTTCGTGACGACCGCTGAAAATGACAAGGACGCCAAGGCCCTGCTGGACCTGCTCGGCTTCCCGTTCAAGAATTAAGCAACTACACTCGACCCGAGTGAGTTATAGGAAAGAAGGAATTGAATGGCTAAAAAATCGATGATCGCCAAAGCTAAGCGTGAGCCGAAGTTCTCCACGCGCCAGCACAATCGCTGCACCCGCTGTGGTCGCCCGCACGGCTACTACCGCAAGTTCGGCCTGTGCCGCGTGTGCCTTCGCGAGCTCGCTAACAAAGGCGAACTGCCAGGCGTGACCAAGGCTTCTTGGTAAGCAGAGACCAGATCACGTCTTGTGCCGTCGGCCAAGGCGTCAGGGCTACGGGCCCCGACGTACCCGTCGTTCGGCTCATCACGGACCAAAGGAGAAATCATGACCATGACTGACCCGATTGCGGATATGCTCACGCGCATCCGCAACGCGAACACCGCGGGCAAGGAGACGGTCTCCATGCCGTCCAGCAAGAAGCTTGTTGAGATCGCCCGCATCATGGACGAAGAGGGTTACATCGTCCGCTACGACATCGAAGAGGCGTCGCCGCGCAACCAGCTCGTCGTCACGCTGAAGTACGGCGAGAAGAAGGACCGCGCCATCCGCGGCCTCAAGCGCATCTCCAAGCCGGGCCTGCGCATCTACGCGGGCAAGGACGAGCTCCCGCGCGTCCTCGGCGGCCTCGGCACCGCCATCATCTCCACGAGCAAGGGCGTTATGACCGACCGCGACGCGCGCAAGGCTGGCGTCGGCGGCGAGGTCGTCGCCTACATCTGGTAGGAAAGGAAGGGAAACAGCATGTCTCGTATTGGCAAGATGCCCATCACCGTTCCTGCCGGCGTCGACGTGAAGATCGATGGCACGACCGTCACGGTCAAGGGCCCGAAGGGCGAGCTCACTCGCTCCTTCCCTGAGACCATGATGATCGAGCAGGAGGGTGAGCAGATCACCGTCAAGCGCCCGAACGACGAGCGCGAGAACCGCAGCTTCCACGGCCTGACCCGCACGCTCATCGCCAACATGATCGAGGGCGTGACCAACGGCTACTCCAAGAAGCTCGTCCTGGTCGGCGTCGGCTACCGCGCCGCCCTCAAGGGCAAGGACCTGGAGCTGTCCCTCGGCTACTCTCATCCGGTGACCGTCGAGGCTCCCGAAGGCATCACCTTCGAGTGCCCGTCCCAGACGGAGATCATCGTTTCCGGCATCAGCAAGGAACAGGTCGGCCAGATGGCCGCCAACGTTCGTGCGTGGCGTAAGCCTGAGCCGTACAAGGGCAAGGGTATCCGCTACGACAACGAGGTCGTCCGCCGCAAGCTCGGCAAGGCCGGCAAGGGCGACTAACGCGAACTGACTAGGCTGAAGGGATAGATGATGAAGAAACTCCAGAAGAAGCAAGCCAATCTTGCCCGCCGCCATCGTCGTGTTCGCGGCAAGATCTCCGGCACCGCCGAGCGTCCGCGCCTCTGCGTGACCCGCTCGAACAGCAACATGTACCTCCAGTTCGTGGACGACGTCGCCCACGTGACCCTGCTGGGCGTCTCCACGCTCGGCCCGGACTTCAAGGCCACCGGCAAGAACGGCGCCAACGTCGAGGGCGCGACCGCCCTGGGCGAGATTGCCGGCAAGAAGGCGCTGGAGCAGGGCATCACGACCGTCGTCTTCGACCGTGGCGGCAACCTCTACCATGGCCGCGTCAAGGCCGTGGCCGAAGCTGCCCGCGAAGCCGGACTGAAGTTCTAGGAAAGGGTTGTGGTAATGGCTCGTAAACAAGAAAACCAGGCAGCCGTTCCTGAGCTTCAGGAGCGCGTCGTCTACATCAACCGCGTGTCCAAGGTCGTCAAGGGCGGCCGCCGTTTCGCTCTGACTGCTCTCGTGGTCGTGGGCGACGGCAACGGCCGCGTCGGCGTCGGCATGGGCAAGTCCGCTGAGGTTCCGACCGCCATCAAGAAGGGCGTCGAGGACGCGAAGAAGAACATGTTCTCCGTCGCGCTCACCCCGGAGAAGACTCTGCCGCATGAGATCATCGGCGAGTTCGGCGCTGGCCGCGTGCTGCTGAAGCCGGCTACGCCCGGTACCGGCGTTATCGCCGGCGGTCCGGTCCGTGCGGTCTTGGAGCTTGCTGGCGTCACGGACGTTCTGACGAAGTCCATGGGCTCCGACAACGCCCTGAACATCGTGAAGGCTGCTGCTGACGGCCTGCGCAACCTGCAGAGCCCCGAAGAGGTCGCTGCTCGCCGTGGCCTTTCCGTTGCCGAGATTTACGGCTGGAAGGAGAAGAACTAATGGCTGAAGCAAAGAAGACCCTGCGCATCACGCAGACCCGCAGCGCCATCGGCCGCAAGGCTGATCAGGGTGCCACGCTGAAGGCGCTTGGCCTGGGCCGCATCGGCAAGACCGTCGACCAGGTGGACAACGAGTCCATCCGCGGCATGATCTTCAAGGTCAAGCACCTCATCAAGGTCGAGGAGATCTAACAGCGCGACGCGCTTGTGCAAGAGGGAGCCATGTGGCTCCCTCTTTTTTTGTGCGTTGGGACATGCTGGCGAGAAGAAGGGGAGGGCGCCCTGAAAGGGAGGGCGCCTCGAAGGAAAGGGCGCCTTGCTGGATGCGGACGCACTCTGCGCGCGGAAGCTTCCCACCGTGCGGCAGTACGCCAACAAGACGTCGCCATGGCACGTTTCGCGTGAGAGGGTTCCTTTCTTTGAGTTGTGAGGTTTATCGGGCTGATTCCTGGCCCGAAGTTGCCTTATTCCGGCAACGGTATATAATCGAAAAGCTTGCGCCAAGACGCTTGGCGTATGCATGCACGGTAAGTTAGCTGGCGGCGAGCTGCCAGCACCGGAGGATGCGTCCTCCGTAGTCTCGCGAAAAGGAGAAATGACATGGAACTGAAGGATCTCAAGCCGGCAGCGGGTTCGACCCACTCTCGCAAGCGCGTTGGCCGTGGCCCGGGCTCCGGTTATGGCAAGACTGCCGGCCGTGGTATGAACGGTCAGAAGTCCCGTTCCGGCGGCGGCAAGGGCGCCGGCTTCGAGGGCGGCCAGACCCCGCTCGCGCGTCGTCTGCCGAAGCTCCCGGGCTTCCGCAACATCAACCGCGTCGAGTACGTGCCGGTCAACGTTGCGCGCCTCGAGGAGAAGTTCGAGGCTGGCGACGTGGTCGACGGCGAGTCGCTGAAGGCCAAGCGCATCATCAAGCACACTGACGACCTGGTGAAGGTGCTGGGCGACGGCGAGCTCACCAAGGCCCTGACCGTCAAGGTCGAGAAGGTCTCCAAGTCCGCTCAGGCCAAGATTGAGGCTGCTGGAGGAAAGGTCGAATCGCCTTGCTAAGCACGATCGTTGACGCGTTCAAGGTGCCCGAGCTGAGGAAGAAGATCCTCTTCACGCTCGCCATCTTGGCGCTGTACCGTTTGGGCGCTTACATTCCGGTTCCGGGTATCCCGTTCCAGGAGTTCGCGACCGCCTTCCAGGATTCGGGCGTCTCTATGACGATGCTCGACCTGTTCACGGGTGGCGCTCTGTCGAACTTCTCGGTGTTCTCGCTGGGCATCATGCCCTACATCACCGCATCCATCATCATGCAGCTGATGCAGGGCGTTATCCCCGCGGTGGGCCGCTGGGCGAAGGAGGGCGAGTCCGGCCGTCGTAAGATCACCCAGATCACGCGTTACCTGACGCTGATCCTGGGCCTGATCAACGCGGTGGGCTACCTCTTCCTGTTCCAGTCCGCGCAGTACGGTGTCACGTTCTCCACTGAGGTCCCGTATGTGCTGACCTCGCTGCTGATCGTGTTCACGCTCGTTGCGGGCACTGCGTTCATCATGTGGATGGGCGAGCTCATCACCCAGCGTGGTATCGGCAATGGTATGTCGCTCATCATCTTCACGTCCATCGTGAGCCGCGTTCCGTCCGCCATCTTCTCTTCCATCAACATGGAGGCTGACATGGGCTTCGGCATCGCGGTCACGGCGCTCATCATCGTGGTGGTGCTGATCTGCATCCCGGCGATCATCTTCGTCGAGCGCGCGCAGCGCCGCATCCCGGTGAGCTACGCCAAGCGCGTTCAGGGCCGTAAGGTCATGGGCGGCCAGAACACCTACATCCCGCTGAAGGTGAACGCCGCGGGCGTTATCCCGATCATCTTCGCCAGCTGCCTGATTTACTTCCCGGCCCAGATTGCCGCGCTGTTCAACATCGGCTGGCTGACGAGCTTCGCGGACGCCATCTCCACCGGTTGGGTGAACTGGATCCTGACGCTCGTGCTGATCGTGTTCTTCGCGTACTTCTACACCTCTATGGTGTTCAACCCGGACGAGACGGCCGACAACCTGCGCAAGCAGGGCGGCTTCATCCCGGGCGTGCGCCCTGGCTCCGCCACGGTGCAGTACATCAAGAACGTGATCAACCGCGTCACGCTTCCGGGCGGTCTGTACATCGCCGTCATCGCGGTGGTGCCCTCGATCCTGTTCTTCTTCACGAACAACCAGCTCATCCAGGCGTTCGGCGGCACGTCCATCCTGATTATGATTGGCGTCGCGCTGGACACCATGAGCAAGATCGAGTCGCAGCTCAAGATGCACAACTACGACGGGTTCTTCAAGTAACGAGCTTCGATGGCCTTCCGGCCATCGAAACGAGTCGACGCTGCAAAGCGCCCTGGCACCGAATCTTGTCATTCAGAAGGCCCTTGGCGGACCGAAGTCCAGCCAAGGGCCTTCTTCATGTCAATCTTCGGCACCAGAGCGCTTTTCGCTGACGGTATGAACGACCTGGGTGATGCCTCTGTGATGCCATCTCATGTGCTGTGCCTGGTGTATCATGAACAGGCTGCAGTGCGGACGGCGGAGCCGCCGTGCCGCACGGCAGCGGACCGTCCGAAGGGGAGCGGCATCATGCGCCGTCGAACCCCACGATGTGCGTGAGGGCACCATTCGCCCGATCGCCGGAAAGAGGAACATTCATGAGCAAGGGAACCTACTCGTTCACCACCCCCATCTACTACGTGAACGCCGCCCCGCACCTGGGCACGGCCTACACCACCGTCGCTGCCGACACCGTGGCGCGCTACCAGCGCATGAACGGCTACGACGTCGCTTTCGTCACCGGCATGGACGAGCACGGCCAGAAGGTGGCCGAGACTGCCGAGAAGAACGGCATGACGCCGCAGGCATGGTGCGACTCCATGGAGCCGGTCTTCCGCGAGGCGTGGGATCTGCTCGACATCACCTACACCGATTTCGTGCGCACCTCCGAGCCGCGCCAGGCGCGCACGGTTCAAAAGTTCTGGCAGGACCTCTACGATCGCGGTTGGCTGTACAAGGGCGCCTACGAGGGTTGGTACTGCGTGCACGAGGAGACCTACTACGCCGAGTCCGACCTCGAGAAGAACGAGGACGGCGAGCTCGTCTGCCCGGACTGCAAGCGCCCGGTGCGCCGCGCCTCCGGCGAGGAGAACTGGTTCTTCAAGCTCTCCGAGTTCCAGGAGCCGCTCCTGAAGTTCTACGAGGAGCACCCGGACTTCATTCGTCCTGAGACGCGCCGCAACGAGGTCGTCACCTTCGTGAAGGGCGGCTTGCAGGACCTCTCCATCAGCCGCTCCACGTTCGACTGGGGCGTGCCGCTGCCCTTCGACGAGGGGCACGTGGCCTACGTGTGGGCTGATGCGCTGCTCGCGTACCTCACGGGCATCGGCTACGCCGACCCGGAGCGCGAAGGCGAGTTCGACGCCCGCTGGCCCATGCAGTACCACTTCGTGGGCAAGGACATCACGCGCTTCCACTGCGTCATCTGGCCGGCCATGCTCATGGCCGCGGGCCTGCCCATCACGCACACGGTCTTCGGCCACGGCTTTTTGCTCACGAAGGGCGAGAAGATGTCGAAGTCGAAGGGCAATGGCGTGAAGCCGGCGGACCTCATCAAGGTCTTCGGCGTGGACGCGTACCGTTACTACTTCATGAGCGACGTCCAGTTCGGCCACGACGGCAACATTTCCATCGAGCGCATGGTGCAGGTCTACAACGCCGATCTGGCGAACACCTGGGGCAACCTGTGCAGCCGCGTGTTCAACATGACCGGCAAGTACTTCGAGGGCAAGGTGCCCGAGGCGCCGGCGTTCGCCGCCGAGAACCCGCTGCGCGAGATCTCCGACAAGCTGTACGCCGAGTACGACGCCTGCATGGCGCAGGTGGACTTCACGGGCGCCGCTGCCGCCGTGCAAAAGCTGGCGAGCCGCGTGAACCTCTACGTGGAGGAGTCCGCGCCGTGGAACCTCGCGAAGGACGAGGCGAAGCACGATGAGCTTGCCGCCGTCATCTACAACGCGCTCGAGGCGTGCCGCATCATCGCGCTGTACATGGCGCCGTTCATGCCGAACACCTCTGCCGAGGTCTTCCGTCGCCTGTCCCTGGGCGATATCGCCGAGGTGGCGGACATCGAGTCCGCCACCTCGTGGGGCCAGCTGCCTGCGGGCAACGCGGTGGAGAAGGGCGACCCGCTCTTCCCGCGCCTCGACGTGGATGCCATCGACCTCTCGTTCGCGTAAGCGGCGCCGGTCTATGGCTGAAGACAAGCTGTATACGAAAGGCGCGGCGGCTCGGGTCGCCGCGCCTTCGCGCGTTCAGGAGGAGGGCGTCGCGATGGGCGGTGCAGTGGACGAAGGTGTTGCCAGCGATACCGCGTGCGCGGCGGTGGCCGGCGGCGATGCGGCGTACGGAGGCGAAGGCGCTGCCACCGAAGGCGCGGCCGCGACGACGGGTGCCGACGATGCCGCCACCGGGAACGTGGGCGCGACGGCGGCCGCTGACGACGCGCCGCAGGATGGGGGCGAGCCGGGGCGCCCGGCCCGACCGGAGTTCCGCGACGCGTGCTTCCGACAAAAGCGCAAGAAGGGCAAGTACCGCCTGGTGGAGCCGCCGTTGTTGGACGGCCCGGTGGCCGACACGCACGCGCACGTGGTCATGCTGCGCGACCCGGCGCTCGAGCTCGCGCGGTGCGCGCTCAACGGCGTGACGTTCGTCGTGTGCATGGAGGACGTGAAAGAGCCGTGGGAGCGCACGTTCGAGCAGACGGAGGCGTGGACCGCGCAGGCGGCGGCTATCCTGCCGGACGTGCGCCAGGCCACGCTCGATGTCCTGGACGCCTCCGAAGCGGAATGGGCTCCCGCTGCGCGCGCCGCGTTCGCCGAGCGCACGGCGGGCATGGTGGCAGACGCGGCGGCGTGCAAGCGCGCCATTCCTCGCGTGCGCATTGCCGTGGGGTGCCATCCGCACAACGCCTCGTACTACGATGACGAGATGGATGCCACGCTGCGGCGCTTGCTCCGCGACCCGCGTGTGTGCGGCTTGGGCGAAGTCGGCCTGGACTACCATTACGATTTCAGCCCGCGCGACGCGCAGCGCGAGGCCTTTCGCCGGCAGATTCGCATCGCGCACGAGGCGGGCCTGCCGCTCATCCTGCACCTGCGCGAGGCGCACGACGAGGCGCTTGCCATCATGCGCGAAGAGGGCTTCCCGGCGGGCGGCACGCTGTTGCACTGCTTTAACCTGGATGCCGCGACGCTCATGCCGTGGGTGGAGGCGGGCTGCCACGTGGCCATCGGCGGGCCGGTGACGTTCAAAACGTTCGATGAGCTGCGCGCCGCCGTGCACGATGTGCCGGCCGACCGCTTGCTCACCGAGACGGATTCGCCCTACATGACGCCCGAGCCCATGCGCGGGTCGCTCTGCGGCCCGGCGCACACGGTGTTCACGGCAGCGCGCCTCGCTGAGGAATTGGGCTTTCCGCCCGGCGAGGAGCGTGCGGCGTTTTTGCAGGGCATGCTGGACAACGCGCGCGCCCTGCTCGACCGCGAGCCGACCGCGTGGCAGCGCAGCGTATAAGGAAGGACCATCATGACCGACCGCATTTCCCCGCTTTCGACGCCCGCCGCCACGCGCGCGGTGCTCGAGGCGCACGGGCTGGCGACGAAGAAGTCGCTCGGCCAGAACTTCCTGGTGAACGACGACGTGCTGCGCAAGATTCTCGAGCTTTCCGAGGTGGGCGCGGACGACGTGGTGCTGGAAGTGGGCCCGGGCATCGGCACGCTGACCATTCCGCTGCTGAAGGCGGCGCGCGCGGTGGTGTCCGTCGAGCGCGATCGCGACCTGCCGAGCGTGCTGCGCGGCACGTGCGGTCCCTGGGGGGAGAAGTTCTCGCTCGTGGAGAAGGACGCGGTCGACCTGACGGAGGCCGACGTGCGCGCGGCGTTGGCGTGCCCGATCGCGGCGCACGGCATGGCAGGCGCGGAGTCGGCGCGAGAGGGCGACGAGCCGGAGCGCGGGAGCAAGCCCGCCGAACCGTCGGCGCCCATCTCGGCCGAAGGCGCCGATGCGGTCGGCGCCGTGCCTCTGCCGAACAAGTTCGTCGCGAACCTGCCCTACGCGGTGGCGGCGACGGTCGTGCTGGGGTATTTCCAGGATTTCGCCTGGCTGGACTCCGCCACCGTCATGGTGCAGGCGGAGGTGGCAGACCGCATGTGCGCGCAGCCTGGCTCGAAGAACTACGGCGCCTACACGGTGAAGCTTTCGCTGTACGCGAAGCCTGCGGGGCGCTTCTCCGTGAGCCCGGGCAACTTCTTCCCGCCGCCGCACGTAGACTCTTCGGTGCTGCGCCTGGACCGGCGCGATTTGGCAGAGGACGGCATCGCGCTTTCGCCCGACGAGCTGCGCGCCACCTGCACGATGGCCGACGCCGCGTTCGCCAGCCGTCGCAAGACGCTCGCGAACTCGTGCAAGACGTACTTTTCCGGCCGCGGTCCGGAGGGCAAGCGCATCGCGCGCGAGCTGCCGGAGTTGTTCGCGGAAGCGGGCATTGACCCGGCGCGCCGCGGCGAGACGCTTTCGCTCGAGGAGTTCGCGCGCTTAGGCCGCGCGCTGCACCGCGTCCTGTCGTAAGCGCAAGACCAGGCGCACCCGTCGTGCCGCATCGTTCCCGAAACGAACGAAACCCCCGTCGCAGGCGCGGCGGGGGTTTCGCTGTCTTCGGTGGGCGAGAGGCGGCTTACAGGCCGTCCACGTACTCCACGAGCTGGCCGACGGTGGCCAGGCCCTCGGGCTCGCCGAATTCGACGTCGCAGCGCTCTTCGATCTCGCAGATGAGCTCGACCATATCGAGGGAGTCGATGCCGAGGGACTCGAACGTGGACTCTTCCGTCACGTCGTCCGGGTTGATGTCCAGGTTCTCCTGGAGCAGGTCTTTGATGGTGTCGATGGTGGCCATGTGCCTTTCCTCTCTGTCTCGGGTGCGCCCTATTGTACGCGATTGGCCAGCCTCCCGGAAGGGCGCGGGCGGTGGGTTGAAGGGCGCGAAGCCGGGCGCCTATTTCGCAGCGTCCTCCTTGCCGTCCGCGGCGAACCAGAAGCCTTCGAAGCTTTCTTTGAACACGCGGTAGCCCTGCAGCTGGCAGTCGTAGGAGAACTCGCGAATGAGCGCGCCGGACTCGTCGTACTCGCCGAAGACGTGCGAGATGCCGCTGTTGACCACGTAGTTCGTGGGCTCGGGCGCGTGCGCGACGTTGGAGACGATGCTGGAGTAGGGCACGGGGAACGACGTGACGAGCTCGAACGTGCCCGCCTTCTCGTCGACGAGATAGCGGTAGACGTAGCTTGCCGTGCCGTTGTACAAATCGGTGCTCGCGTCGGTTCCGGACAGGTCGGGGGAGTAGCCGCTGCGCGTGCTGAGGGCCCAGTAGTTGTTGTCGTACATGAGCAGGTAGTAGCTGCCCTCCGTGGGGCCTTCGCCGTCGTACTCCACGGAGTGCTGGCCGTATTGGAGCTTGAAGTCGCCCACCTGCGCCAGGTTCAACCCTTCGTACGGGGTCCCTTCCCAGAATTCCTCATCGCCGATGAAGTAATCGAGCGCCGGGTCTGCGTGCACGTTCGAGACCTTCATGATGGTGGACGTCTCGCGCGAGGAGACGACAAGGGAGTCGTCCTCGGCCAGGTACTCGACGGTGTTGAGGTGAATCCAGTCAAGCTCGCCCGCCTGCCAGAAGAACGTGTCGGTCGGACCGATGACGTGCGCGTACGCTTCCACGTAGTCGGCCATGAGCTCCGTGAAGTCCACCAGCTCGGTGATCGCGCCGGTCTCCAGGTCGAGCTCGATGACGACGTCCTCCACCGCCTCGGCGCCTTCGCGCTCGACGAGCGCCACGAGCGTGCTCTCGCCGGAGTAGTTGATGTCGTGGTGGAGCGCGTACTCGCCCAGGTCGTACACGGCAACGGCACGCCCGAGCCCGTCAACGCGCGCGATACCGCCGGCTGACGAGCATACGACGATGTCGTCGCCGTAGTACAGAATGCGATCAAGGCCCAAGCCCTCGGTCACCATCTCGTAGCGCAGGATGCCGTGGTTGTCGTAAAAGAAGCCGTAACCCAGGTAGCCGTTCTGGCGCACGGCGGCGAACAGGCCGTCGGAGAGCTGCGCGGTGCTTGAGCCCTCGGTGCCCTCCAGCTGGGTGGCGTAGCCCGACTTCGTCTCCGGCATGGTGACGGAGAAGGTGACCACCTGGCGCTCGATGCCGAACGAGCCGGTGACGGTGAGCGTGACCTCGTTCGTCTTGCCGGGCACGAGGCCAATAAGCTGAAACTCGTGAACGGTCGAGAACTTCTCGTCCTCGCAGCCTTCGGCGCAGTTCTGGGCGGTGGCTGAGAAATCGGGGATAGCGGGATTGTCCACGTGGACGGTGTAGTCGATACGCGTGTCCAGGTCGGTTTCGAAGTACAGGTAGAGGCCGTTGCTGCCGGTGCCGTACGGGTTCAGCACGGCAAGCGGGTTGGACGCGGTCCACGCAACGCGCTCCTTCACCTTGTCGAGGGTGCCCGCAATGCGGTCTTGCACGGCGGTGTCGTAGTACGTGAAGCCCTCTTCGTCGGTGCCGTCGGGGACGAGCTGTCCCACGATAAGGTTGGATGCAAGGTCGGCGGTGTACAGGGACACGCCGAACTCGTCATCGTGCCCTATGAGCTCGCCAGTGGCGGAGATGTCCCAGTCGGAGCGGACGGCCGTCTCCTGAGCCGTGAACGAGCGGCCGACGAACACGGCGATGCCCACGCCCACGATCGCGAGCGCGATGACGGCGCATACGACGCCCAGGGCGATTTTCCGCTTTCGACGACGAGGGCGGGGTGCCTGCTCGCTCGGGGCGTTTGGTGCGTGCTCTGCGCCGCGTGCTGCCTTGTCGCGCTCGTCTGTCGTGGCCATCATGGTCTCCTTCGCAGGGAGGGGTACGGAAGGGACGGTTCGTGTCGACCAAAGTGTACGCACGCGTAGCGGATGTCACGCGGCTTTGCCATCAGCGGAACCCCCGTCGGCGGTGAATGGTAGCGGCTGCATAGGTAAAGAGCATTTTGAAGGCGCGTAGAGCAAAATGCATTCGGGTGCGGGGCGGAAAAGCGCTGAGGCGCGGGGCGAAAATACGCCTGAGCGCGGCTCGTGGCGCAGCACGGCGGAAGGGCGCGGGCTATCGTTCGCGCGTCACGAGCGTGTAGCCCTGGCCGCGGTGGGCGACGATGCGTGCGGTGGAGCCCACCGCGGCCATGCGGCGCCGCAGGTAGGAGACGTTGGTCCACACCACGCTCGGGTCGGTCGGACGCTCGTGGCCCCACACTGACCCGATAAGCCGTGCGAGGGGCACGCATCGGTCGTGATGGCGCATGAGCAGCTCCATGATCTGAAACTCCTTGCGCCCGAGGCGCTCGCTCTTGCCGCCGTTCGAGAGGGAGAACGTGGCGCGGTCGAGCGCAAGGTCGCCGGCGCGCAGGGTGCACGGTGCGTACTGGGAGCTGCGGCGGATGACCGCGCGCACGCGTGCGGCGAACTCGCTCGCGTCGTACGGGCGGGAGACGACGTCGTCGGCGCCCGCGTCAAGCCAGGCGCCGCGCTCGCGCGCGTCGTCTTGAGCCGAGATTACAACGAAGGGGACGGTGGCGCCATCGGCGCGCAGGCGGCGCAGTGATCGCATGCCGTCGAGGGCGGGCAGCGTCGCGTCCGCAACGACGCAGTCGCACGCGGCGCGCCGAGCGCATTCAAGGGCGCCTGCGGCATCTTCTGCCCGCTCGATGCGATCGGGCTCATGCGCGCGCCTCGTCAGCACCACGACGTCTTCCGCGCGTTCGCTTATAACGAGCACGTGCACGGTCTCCTCCTTAGCGGTAGTCTTTTCGCGCTGTCCGCTGTCTGCTGTCTGCCGCTTGCGCACGGTGGACAGGCGTTGCTGGCCGTTCTGACAGCGGGCCTTGTTTCGGATTCTCGTTCGCAGCGTGTTAACGGATCCGAGGGTTGACGGGCGGGTGCGGCAAGGACGTACGCTCCGAAAGGGGTCGCGCCCGCCCGTCACGGCTTCAAGCCGGGACGAAGCGCCGGTTCGCGTGGGGCACGTTCCGGCACGCGCTCAGGGTAGGAGAGCACCTATAAACGAACCTTAAAGACGCCTTGTGCCAAGCGACTCTTCGGTATTTTTTCACAGTGTCGTACACCAGCGGGCGTACGGGGCGGCTGGTGTACGCCGGCAAGCCGTCGCCCGTGCCGTTGGATGTGCGGGAGCGCTACAGCGGGCGCCCGACGAGCAGTTCGGCGTCGACGGTGATGGCGTCCACGGAGCGGCTCTCGGCGACGGCGTCGTTCACGCCGAACAGAAGCGGGGTCATGCGCACGAAGGCGCGGAGGGTCTCGGGCGTGGTGGGAATCGTCTTTGAGAGCGGCGTGCGCTCGATGAGCTGGAAATGGCGCTGGAAATGGTCCACGACGCGCTGGTTCGAGTAGTCCTCGCGGCGGATGACGTCGCGGAAGGCGTGGCGCAGTTCGCGCAGGTGGTTCGGGCCGGGGACCACTTTGAGGAGCAGGCCGCCTGGCGCAAGCACGCGCGCGAACTCGTCGTACTGAGCGGGCGTGAACACGTTGAGCACAGCGTCGATGCTGGCATCGCGCACGGGGAGCGCTGCCAGGTCGCCCACGATCCAGCAGATGTCGTTACCACCGCGTGCGGCGATGCCCACAGCCTCCTTCGAAAGGTCGAGGCCGACGAGCGTCCGGTCGTCGTTCATCAGGCGTTTCGCGTAGAAGCCCTCGCCGCACCCGACGTCCACAATACGTCGCAGCTCGGGGCGCTTGTCGAAGAAGCGCGCGACGCCTTCGATGACGTGGTCGTAGTAACCCGCTTCGAAAACGAGGCGGCGGTTCTCGAACGACGCCTCGTCGTAGCCTTCGGAGGGATGCGGGCGCGTGAGGACGTTCACCGTGCCCTTGCGCGAGATGGCGAAGTCGTGGCCGCGCTCGCAGACCAGGCTGCCGCCCGCCAGGCGCATGTTCGATGCGCACACGGGGCACCGCAGCAGGCTGGCACAGGCTGCGAACTTGGCGGCGCGGGGCGGTATGGCGGGCGTGGCGGCGCGCTGAGGCAGGCGATCCTGCGCCGGCCGCTCATGGCGGGGGGCCGTCCGGTTTGCGTTGCGCCGTTTTGTGTGTTTGCCGGTTCCCATGCTGCCCTCCTTCGAAGCCTCGACGCCTTTTCTTGCTTGCGGCATTGTACCGCGGCGCTCGGCGCGAAAGGGCACGCCGTCTATTTCTTCCAGAAGTCCTGAGCCAGGTCGTGGCGCGTGGGCTGGCATCTCCTGCGGACACGCCCGCGTTCGGGCGCGAGAACGAGCAAGGCCGAC
>DVLD01000048.1 GCA_018715725.1 Candidatus Aveggerthella excrementigallinarum | reverse complement strand
ACAGGCCGCGATACTCGTCCAGGTTGAAGCTCTGCACCTGGGAGAAGTCCAGCGTGCCGGCTTCGTAGTCGGCCACGAGGTCTGCGTAGAGGCCCTCCGGCGTGCTGCCGGTGGCCAAGCCCAGCGTGCAGGCAGGCTGCTCGCGCACCAGCTCGGCGATCACGTCGGCGGCCTGGCGGCTCATGTCTTCGTAGTCCTTGGCTATGATGAAGCGCATGCTGTTCCTTTCTCGGGTGTTCGGGTGTCGTCGCTCTCTGCCGATAATCTGTCAAGTGAGCGAATCTTGCTTAGAGTGCCACCGAAACCGCGGTTTTTCAAGCGTGCGCCTTCCGCCCCATCGGGCGGGGTTTCGTTTCGCCGGCCGGACGGCTGCGCGATCAGGCGCCCTCTGCGCTGCCGCGGCCTGCCCGCACAGGTGTCCCGACCGCCCGTTTTGGCCGCGCGAGCGGGCAGGATGACGGTGAATCATGTACAATCCGCTCCATCATGCCCACACCGCTCGACGACATCCAATCGCGCTTGCGCTTTGCCCTGGTGGTGTACCAGGACACCATCAAGCACGTTGCCAAGTGCGGCATCGTCGTGCTCGTCGTGGCGCTCATCTTGGAGACGTTCGTTTTCAACTTCAACCATTTCGCTTCGGCGGGGTACAACACGGTGAACCTGAGCGACCAGTTGAACCTCATCCAGACGAGCGACGATAAATACCGCGTCTCTTCGGTCAACCACACGCTCGAGTTCTCGAACTTGAACCGCGAGGTGCGCAACGTGCGCATTGATTTCACGGACGGCCAGGCGGCGCAGACCGTGGACGTCACCATCCACTTCACGGACGCGGCGCACCAGACGTACTTCGATTCCACCGAGTACACGGCGGGCATACCCACCACCACGGTGGCCACGAACTGCCCTGAGAGCGAGTACATCAACCTCAACACCGCCGGCATGGTGGGCAGCCTGCGCATCGAGATCGCAGGCGAGGACGTGCAGTATCCGCTGTTGCTTGATGGCGTGTACGTGAACGCGCGGATTCCGTTCCAGTTCAACATGGGGCGCTTCGCGCTGGCTGCCGCGGTGCTCGCGCTCGTGTACATATTCCGGCCGAAGTCGAGCATCTACCGGAGCTACATCGTGGACCATCCGGTGAAATCCCGCGCGTGCATCATCCTCACGGTGGCGATTGAGCTGTACCTGGTGACGTCGTTCCTCTTTTTGGGCTCGAACCTGGTGGGCGTTGCCACGTCGTCGTACAACGCGGGGTCGTGGGACGGCACGAGCATCGTGAACACGTTCGAGGTGGGCGGCGAGAACGCCCAGCAGTACGCCGAGCTGGCGAAGGCCATGGCGCACGGCCAGCTCTACCTGGAGGAGGAGCCTCCACAGTGGCTGCAGGACATGGACGACCCTTACGACAAGGGCGCGCGCGACGAGCTGCAGAAGGCAACGGGCGAGGACTACCTTTTCGACGTTGCCTACCATGACGGCCACTATTACGTGTACTTCGGCGTGGTGCCCGTGCTCGTGTTCTATCTGCCCTTCTATCTGCTCACCGGCGCGAACTTCCCGACGGCTATCGGCGTGCTCGTGGCGGCGTGGGCGTTCATCCTGGGGTGCTCGGCGCTGCTCGACCGCTTCGCGCGCTACCACTTCAAACGCGTGAGCTTGGGGCTGTACCTGCTGCTGCAGATACCGCTCGTGTTCTGCTGCGGCATCCTCTACCTGGTGAAGCACCCAACGTTCTACTCGCTGCCCATCATGATGGCGTTGGCGTTCTCCGTGTGGGGCCTGTACTTCTGGATGCGCGGCCGCGCGTCGCGGCGCACCGCTGCCGGATGGTATTTTGCCGGCTCGCTGTGCATGGCGCTCGTGGTGGGGTGCCGGCCGCAGCTTGTGGTGCTCTCCTTCGTGGCGTTCCCGCTGTTCTGGCGACGCTTCATCACCGAGGGGCACCTGCTCACCAAGCGAGGCGCCCTTGAGTTCGCGTGCTTGGTGGCGCCGTACTGCTTGGTGGCGGCGGGGCTCTTCTGGTACAACAAAGCGCGCTTCGGGTCCATCACTGATTTTGGCGCGAACTACAACCTCACGGTGAACGACATGACCAAGCGCGGTATGAACGTGGGGCGCTTGGCGCCGGCGCTCTTCGCGTACTTCTTGCAGCCGCCCAACGTAACGGGCGTGTTCCCGTATATCCAAGCGGTCGACTTCGACACCACGTACATGGGGCAGACCATCAAGGAAGTCACGTTCGGCGGCGTCTTCGCATGCTTGCCGTTCCTGTGGATCCTGCCGTTCGCCAAGCGTATTTTGGCGCTGCGCATCCGCCAGCGCGCCACACGCACCATTGCTGGCGTGACCATCGTGCTCGTCACGTCCGGCGTGGTGGTGGGATTGCTCGATGCCGAGATGGCGGGCATCCTGCAGCGTTACTACGCCGACTTCAGCTTCATGTTCTTGATGGCGGCGGTGCTGCTTGCGTTCATCGCGAACGAGAACATCCCGTATCGCTCGCGCATGCGCGATTTGCTCATGAGCGTGCTCTTGGCGCTCGTGGCCGCCAGCGTGGTGTACAGCGCGCTTTTGTGCTTGGTGGCCGAGACCGGCTGGTATTCGGACATCTACTCGTGGGCGTACCAGAACATCCTCGAGACGTTCATGTTCTGGACGTAAGACGGGACGGCGGGTTCCATGGCGAAAGGGAAGCGGTGGTCGCACGCGCGCGTGCGGAAGAACGCCGACGCGCGCGGGCGCTTGGCGGGGCTTGGTGGCCTGCGTGGGCAGGAGGACTCGAAAGCGGCGAGGCGCCATGCTGCCGGCAAAGCGGGCTCGAAGGCGCGCCAGCGGGAGCTGTTGCAGCGCATCGAAGAGCGCGCGCACCAAGAGCGCGAAGAGGCGGCAAACCGCATCGGGCCGCGCGGTGGGCGCACGCCGCGCATCGCCGAGCGCTATGTGGTGGCGAAGAACGTGCGCAAGTCCATGCAAGGCAACAAGGGCAAGGACACCAAGCCCGAGCTGCTCGTGCGCGAGCGCCTGCGTGCAGCGGGTTTGACGGGCTACCGCCTGCACTGGAAGGTGCCCGGTCGGCCTGACGTGGCGTGGCCGGGGAAGCGCACGGCTTTGTTCATTAACGGCTGTTTTTGGCACAGGTGCCCGCACTGCCAGCCGCGCATGCCGAAATCGAACGTGGAATACTGGACCGTGAAGTTCGACCGCAACCTCGAACGCGACGAGCGCAACCTCCGCGAGCTCCATGAGATGGGCTGGACGGTGCATGTCATCTGGGAATGCCAGCTCAAGAAGGACAAGATCGACGCAACGATGGCGGAGCTTCTGCCGCAATTGGCACGGGAGCTGGGCAAGGAGCTGAAGGAGCCGGACAAGGCGCTGTCAGACGGGGCAATGCCAAACGAACAGCGACCGGATGAGCCGCAACCGAACGGTTCGGCCTCGTAATATCGGGCGTTTTGCCTTGATGCCGCACGACTGCATACGCGCATGGGCGCGTGCGTGTGCGCGTTCCGTCGGTTCTGGCTTTCGCCGCGCGGTGGTTTCGCGCGGTGCTCTACAATGAGCGGCATGGATACTTCTGTTGACACTTGCACACGACGCGATGTCCCTGAGACTGTCGCGAACTGCCCGGACGCCCCGTCGGACGCTAGCGCGGCGCCCGTCGCGCTCACGCTGCCGCTCGAAAAAGCGGCGCTTGCGGGGTTGCGAGCGGGCGACGCCGTCACGCTGACCGGTCCGCTCTACACGCTGCGCGACGCAGGCCATATGCGCCTGCTTGATGAGCTGCACGCGGCGGGCGAGCTGCCGTACGGGCTTTCTGGCCAGGCCATCTTCTACGCAGGCCCTACGCCGTCGGCTGCGGGGCGCCCGTTCGGCGCGGTCGGCCCGACCACTGCCTCGCGCATGGACTTCGCCGCGCCCGAGCTGTACGACGCCGGCATTGCCGCCACGGTGGGCAAGGGCGTTCGCTCGCAGGCGGTGAAGGACGCGTGCGCGCGCAACGGCGCCGTGTACTTCATCACCGTGGGCGGTGCGGCCGCCTACCTGGCCAAATGCGTCGTTTCCTCCGAAGTGCTCGCGTACGACGATCTGGGCACTGAGGCGCTGCGTCGCATTGAAGTGCGCGATTTCCCGGCGTTCGTGGGCGTGGACGTGCTCGGCCAGGACGCCTACGAGCTCGCGCGCGAAGGTGCGACGGCATCTGACGCCGCCGACGATTCCGCCGCGGAAGCGGGCGTGCGATGACGTGGGCTTCCTCGGCGCACGGGCTGCCGGGCGTGTTCATTTCCTTCGAAGGCGGCGAGGGCGTGGGCAAGACCACGCAGATTCGCTTCATGGAGTCCGTCCTGAAGAAGGCGGGGCTTGACGTTGTGCGGCTGCGCGAGCCGGGCGGCACGACCGTGGGGGAGAACCTGCGTTCCATTGTGCTCGATGCGAAAAACGATATGCTGAACGACCGTGCCGAGCTCTACATCTATGAAGCGGCGCGCGCTCAGATTGTGGCTGAGGTCATCCGCCCGGCGCTTGAGCGCGGGGCCGTGGTGCTGTGCGACCGCTTTGTGGACTCCACCGTTGCCTACCAGGGCTATGGGCGCGGGCTTGACCCGGCGTTCGTGCGCCAGGCGAACGAATTCGCCTGTCAAGGCATCCTGCCCGATGTCACGGTGCTGCTGACGGTTGACTCCACCGCCATGGGCCTGCGCCGCGCCACACGCCGTTTGGGCGCCGACCGCCTGGAGCTTGCGGGCACCGAGTTCCATCAGCGCGTGAACGAAGGGTTCAAGCAGATCGCTGCGGAGCATCCTGAGCGCATTCACGTTGTGGCGTCCACGTCCACGAAGAGCGCGGCAGCCCGCGCGGTGTGGGATGTCGTGGGCGGCGTGCTGCGCGACGCCTTCGGTGTGGAGCCGCCCACGGAGGCGGATTACGCGCGCCTCGACAAGCTGCGGCGTCGTCCTGGCGGGGGCGGCGGCTCGGGTTCGCGCGGCGGACGCCAGGGCGGCGGCAATCGCCATGGCGGCTCGCGTGACGGCCAGCGCCACGAAGGTGGCCAGCGTCGAGATGGCGGCCAGCGTCGCGAAGGTAACCAGCGTCGCGACGGCGGCTCCAAGAGCGAGCAGCAGGGCGAGCGCACCTCGCGGGGCGACCAGCGAAACAACGCCGGCGCGCGTGGTCGGCGCGATTCCCGTTCGCGCGGCATGCACGGTGGCGCCCAGCGCGGTACCAACGAGCGCTCGAACGGCCAGGGCGCTGCCGGCTCCGAAGGGGCGCGCTCATGAGCGACGTGTTCGACGGCGTGTTCGGCCAGCCGCAGGTGCGCGAATTCCTGCGTGCCAGCGTGAGCGGCGACCGCGTGAGCCACGCGTACCTGTTCACGGGCCCGGCAGGC
>DVLD01000003.1 GCA_018715725.1 Candidatus Aveggerthella excrementigallinarum | reverse complement strand
GCACCGCCCTTCCCGCGTGCAGCCAGCCCCCTCCCCGAGAGCGGCCGCCTTTCGCGCAAGCGGCCGCTCGAGCTGCGGGAAGGGCAGTCCGTCCCGCTACACAGCGGCGGCCCCGCGCTCGCCCGTGCGGATGCGCATCGCGTCTTCCACCGGCGTCACGAATATCTTGCCGTCGCCGACCTCCCCCGTGCGCGCCGTGCGCGCGATCAAGTCGACCAGGCCGTCCACTTCCCCGTCTTCCGCCACGATCTCGAACTGCACCTTCGGCACCATGTTCAGCAGCACTTCGGTGCCGCGGTAGTACTCTTTCCAGCCGTGCTGGGCGCCGCACCCGTTCACCTGCGAGATCGTCATGCCGTTGACGCGCGCGGCGAACAGCGCGTCCTTGAGCGGCTCCATCTTTTCAGGCCGCACAATGGCGGTGATCTTCTTCATGTCGTTCCTCCCGTTGCTCTGTCGCCCCGTCGCCCCTGCTCTGCCATGCGCGGCTGCGCAGGGGCGACGACGGGCCGTTTCCGTGAATCCCGCCCGAATCATGCGAGCGCCGCGCGGTCTAGTCCAGGCCCAGGTACGCCGGGTACGCGGACTCGCCGTGGGCGGTGACGTCCAGGCCGCGCGCCTCGTCCTCTTCGCTCACGCGCAGGCTGCCCTTGAAGAGCGCCTTGACGACCAGGCCGATAATCAAGCCCGCCACGGCCACAAAGACGATCGTGACGAGGATGCCCAGCGCCTGCGCCCCCAGGAGCGTGGGGTCGCCGGTGTAGAGCAGGCCGCCGAAATCGGTCCACGAGAGCTCCGGCACGCAGAACACGCCGGTGAGCAGGCCGCCCACGATGCCGCCGACGCAGTGGCAGCCGAAGGCGTCAAGCGCGTCGTCGTAGCCGAGCTTGGACTTCGCGAACGAGATGGCCAGGTAGCAGACCGGCGCCGTGATCGCGCCGATGACTGCGGCAGCCCACGGCTCCACGAAGCCGGCCGCCGGCGTGATGCCCACCAGACCGGCGACCAGGCCCGTCGCCGCGCCTACGAGCGTAGGCTTGCCGGTGCGAACGCGCTCGACGAGCATCCACGCCAGCAGGCCTGCGCTCGAAGAGAGCACGGTGTTGAGCAGCGCGAGCGCCGCCACGCCGTCCGCCGCGAATTCGGAGCCTGCGTTGAAGCCGAACCATCCGAACCACAGCAGCGCCGCGCCCAGGACCACGAACGGCACGTTGTGCGGACGGTAGTTCATCATGCCGAAGCCCTTGCGCTTGCCAAGCAGCAAGCAGAGCACCAGGCCCGTCAGACCCGACGAGATATGGACCACGTCGCCACCCGCGAAGTCGAGCGCGCCGATGGTCTCGCCGATGAGCGACCCTTCGCCGCCCCACACCATGTGGGCAAGCGGCGCGTAGACGACGAGCGACCAGACGCCTATGAAAAGCACGACCGCGCCGAACTTCATGCGCCCCGCGACCGCGCCCGTGACGATGGCGCACGTGATGCTGGCGAAGGCAAGCTGGAACGCTACATCTGCGATGGCCGGGTACGCGTCATGGCTCAAGGCCGAAGGGTCCTCGGCCAGCAGGTTTTGCACCAGGCCCGCAAGCCCCAGCTGGTCGAAACCGCCGAACACGGGGATGGAGCCGTCGCCGCCATAGGCGAACGACCAGCCCGCCACCAGCCAGAGGACGCCCACGACGCCCAGGACCGCCAGGCACATGGCCATGGTGTTGACTACGTTCTTCCTTCTTGAGAGGCCTCCGTAGAAAAACGCGAGGCCGGGCGTCATGAGCAGCACGAGCATGGTGCTGACAAGCATGAACGCGGTTGTTCCGGTATCAAACATCGTCCCTCCCTTTCCGATTTGTGACGACGAATGGAACCGGCGCCTGTGCAGAGCGCGCTTCCTGCGCGGGTGCCGACGGCCGCCATGCGCGACCGCTGCCATCATCTTGTCACGCCTTTTAGGAAAGAAACCGCACGTCAGGGATGTTTAACTCGCTCGTGCGTGGCTTGTAACCCCGGGTACACACGAGCGTTACGCGCTCGAAATGCGCCGTGCGGCCCAACACCGCAGAGGGCTACAATGAAAAGCAGGCCGCGCGGCGATCGCCCTTTCGCGCTGAACGCGGCCGCTGTACGACTATGAAAGGAGCTGCGCATGCCCACCGTTTCCTTCGTCCCCGCGTGCACGGACGTGGCCATTCGCGACATGGCCGACATGGCGTCCGAGATCTGGCACGAGTACTGGCCCATCGTCCTGACCGACGAGCAGATTGACTACATGGTGGACACCATGCAGAGCTTCGAGTCCATCAAGCGCGAAATCCGCGAAGAGGGCTACCTGTACTGGTTCGTGCTGGACGAGACGGGAGCGCGCGTGGGATACCTCTCGGTGCGCCCTGAAACCGAGGACGGCGAGCAGGCATGCGACATTCAGTCGGGCGACGGCAAGCTGTTCGTGTCGAAGGTGTACCTGCGCAAGGAAGAGCGCGGCAAGCACTACGCCAGCCGCATGCTGGATTTCTGCGGGGACATCTGCCGCGCGAACGGGCTGTCCTCCATGTACCTGCACGTGAACAAGCAGAACGAAATGGGCATCCGCGCCTACAAAGGTCGCGGGTGGCACGTGGCGGAAGCGTCCGTGAGCGACATCGGCCGCGGGTTCGTGATGGACGACTACATCATGGCGAAGGACGTGCCGCTGGACTAGGAGCGCTTGACGTTCGCCCGCCCACCGGCGCGTCGTCAACCACCGGCGCGTCGTCAATCAGCCCTTCCCCACGCATGACGAAGGCCGCATCGAGGAAGTCCTCGATGCGGCCTTTTCGTTCAGGCGGTGATGCCGCTTAGTGCTCGCGACGCTTGCGGACCGTCAGGACAGCGATCGCGAGGGCTGCCGCGACCAGCGCGGAGATGCCCGACCCAAGTGCCGCCATGGCCAGCGGGTCGCCCGTCTTCGCCATCGCGACGACCGACGTGCTCTTCGCCGGCGTGGTCTTCTTGGCCGGCGTGGTGGTCTTCGTCGGCGTGGCCGGCGTCGGGTTCGTCGGCTTATTCGGCGTCGGCGTGTTCGGGTCCGGACTATTCGGGCCCGGGTTGTCCGGGTTGCCCGGGGTGCCCGGATCCGGGTTGTCCGGATCGTTCGGGTTGTCCGGATCGTTCGGGGGTTGATTGAATTCTCATTAGTTTCTATTTATGCAGTTCAGAGGGCTACTTACTTCTACCTTTTCAAAAACCTGGTCGCGCTGCAGAGTTCTTTACCAACAGTCTTTCAATCCAGGCTTTATCGCAGCATAGTTATGGACTTGCGCCAGGCTCTAGGCAGCACCAGGTCAGACCTGTCTTTCGTCTTGCGAA
>DVLD01000047.1 GCA_018715725.1 Candidatus Aveggerthella excrementigallinarum | reverse complement strand
CCTGCGAGTGGGACGGGGTGCAGGCGTTCTCCCGCATCGCGTCGAGGAGCGTCTCCTGCTCGCGCCGCGAGAGGTAGCTGACCTCGACGGCGGGGAGCATGCGCATGCGCCCTTCGTCCACGAGGTCGAGTATCCCCGGGACGAGGTGGGTGAGCCTGATGTAGCGCCTCACCTTGTCCTTGCTCACGCCGAGCTCCTCGGCGAGCACGTCCCTGGACTTCCTGCCCTTCAACTTGTGCGCATTTTGCGCACAAGTCAGGTCGGTGCGCTCTCCCTGGCGCCGCATCGCCTCGAGCCTCATGGAGTACGCGAAGGCGCGCTCGCTCGGAAGGATGCTCTCGCGCTGCAGGTTGGAGTCGACCATGGCGATGACGGCCTCGTCCTCTGTCATCTCCCTCACGATGCACGGAACCTCCGCGAGGCCGGCGAGCTCGGCGGCGCGCTTGCGGCGGTGCCCGCTCACTAGCGTGTACCTGCCGCCGTCCCCCGGGATCACGGTCAGGGGGACGAGCACGCCGTTCTCCGCGACGCTCTCGGCGAGCGCCTCCATATCCTCGTCGTCGGCGACTCGGAACGGATGGTTCGGGAACGGGTCGATGAGGCCGAGCGGGACCGACGCCACGGACCCGGCCGCCGCGGAGTCGCGCTCCTCCTGGGACGTGAACAGGTCGTCGATGCTCGGCAGCGGCACCGCCGCCCTCCTCCTAGCCACGGCGCACCTCCTCCGCGAGGCGGGAGAACGACGCGGCGACCTTGCCATCGGGGTCGTATGCGAATACGCTTTCACCCGCAGCGGCCGCCTCCGCGGCGGAAACGGCGCGGGGCACCACGGTCTCGAAGACGCGGTACGCCTTCCCGTACTGGCCTCTGACGGTGCGTTCCACGTCCCTGGCGAGGTTGTTGCGGGAGTCGTAGAGCGTGACGAGGATGCCCTCCACGGAGAGGCCGGGGTTTATCTGCCTCCTGACCCGCGCCACGGTCTTCAGGAGGCCGGTCATGCCGGATGCCGGGAGGTATTCGGCGGAAACCGGGATGAGGACGCTGTCCGCGGCGGCCAGTGCGTTGATGGGGATTATTCCCAGGGTGGGCGCGCAGTCGACGATGACGTAGTCGTAGTCCGACTTGATGGGCGCGAGCCAGGCGCCCATCATCCGCTCGCGGGACATCGCCATGAACACCGCCATCTCCATGGCGGCGAGCTCGATGTTGGAGGGCATGAGGTCGACGCCCTCGCGGTGGCGGAGCATCCCCGCCGCAGGGTCGTCGTCCGAGCCCTCTATCGCGGCGGAAAGGTGGGTGGCGAGGGTCGTCTCAAGCGAGTCCGGGTCCCTCCATCCGAGGGACTTCGTCAGGTCTCCCTGGGGATCGGCGTCGACGAGAAGCACCCGGCCCCCCGTCCTGGCGAGCGCGACCCCCAGGCTCAGCGCCGTGGCGGTCTTGGCCGTCCCTCCCTTCTGGTTGGCGACGGCTATCGTCCTGCATGTCATCTTGCTTCCTCCCATCTGCGGCGCTGCCGCATCTCGGGAGGTCAGGAGGTTTCGGAATCGCAGTCGGGAGCGGGGCCTTGTCGCCCTGCGGCCTTCGGCCGACCGTCCGCGCGTTCGCGTGTCTCCTTCGGGAACGGTCGTCCCCATGCGGAATACGCGGTTGGAAAACGCGGGAACTGGACTGGAATTTCCAGTGTTTCTCCCGTTTCGCAAACCCATCCCAATGAAGGCACGTGAATAGAGAAAAGCCCTCTGACGTGGGATTATTTAGAAAATGGGTTTGCAAGGGAAGCTAGCGGAACGTGCCAGCCAAAACATTGGGAAGCTTTTGCCTTACCACTTGGCCACACCCGCATTGTGATTGTGGCATTATAGCGCACATCGTACTGAATGCAAAAAACATGCCGGGCGACACCCGGCATGGAAAGGTTCGGCTATTTCTTGGCAGCGCCGATGCGGCAGATCGTGGTGCCGCAGTCCGGGCACTTGCCCTTCGTGATCGGCTTGCCGTTCTTGGTGGTGCTCTCCACGGGATCGACCATGATTTTCTTGGCCTTGCACTTCACGCAATACGCTTCAATCGCCATGTGTGACCTCAATCTTTCTTCTCAGAATTAGATCCAACAATACAGCGTGGGCAACCGCGATCGCAAACACCCCGTTCGCGCCTGCTTGCATCGGCAGCGATTATACCGTAACTTCGCTGCCGAGCTGCGCAAACATAGAACTTCTAAATGTTCTTGAGCATGGCGAGCACGAAGTCGGCACTCTGCTGAAGCCTCTCTTCGCTCACCTCATCGACCGTGTCGAGCGCGTCGCCATAGTGCGCCGGCTTGCCGTGCTCCATGCCCACAAGGGTCATGCCTTGCAGGCGATGCGACATCGCCACACTGGCTGCAGACTCCTTCCAATGGATTTCGCTCGTGGCGCACGAGACGCCCGTTGCCTGGGATGCTTTGCGCAGGCTGCGCTTCGTGCGCGAAGAGGCGTTGTACTTCTTCAGCACTCCTTCTTTCTGCAAGAAGGTAAGGTCGCCCGCACCAAGGCCTTCAAGGTTGATCACGACGGCGCGCTTCAGCTCTGACGCGTGGTCAGCCAAGAACTGCTTCATGCCCCTGTTGCCGGAAAGCTCGGCACCCAGCGCCACAAACCACACCTCGGTATCGATATCGGGGTTGCGGAACTGGTAGATCTGCTTGAGCTCTTCGCTCACCGCCTCGTCGGAGGAGACAGCCTCGTGAGCAACGGCCGACTGCTCCACGGGCGCGTCCTCGCCATTCGCACGATCGCTCGAGACCGCACCACCGTTCCAGCGCTTCGTGTCGTCCGCGTACTCGTCGTCCACGTCCTCCGCGTACGCGTCCTCAAGGCTCGCATCTTGGAACGCTGCACCGCGGCGAAGCGGCGAACTCGCTGGCAACGGCGCGCTGTCGGCAGGGTAGGCATCGTCAGCTGGCACGTAACGAGAATCGCCAGATGCCGCGTTGTTTGACGCAGAGAACTCATCGTAATAGGTGCCATCCGCGCCTTCCTGGAAGCTCTCCCAGCCGCCGCGCTGCTTGCCAACGCTGCGCGCGTCGAAATCATCGCTCACATCAAGCCACTCATGCGCCGAGAGCTCTTCCTCATGCTTCTTCTTGTGGCCAAACCCGAACTTACCGAATAGCTTCTGCATGCGGGATTTCGGCATGTCAACATAGCCGGGGCCAGCGAATGCGCCTGTCTCCGTGAAATTCTCGGCATATTCGGAGTCGTCGGCATCTTGCACGTACAGGTTGTCCATATCGGCATCCACCACCAAATCATTGCTGACAGCCGTGAACGACCCTGTCGCACCAGCGGTCGAAAACGAGCCAGTCTGGCTGACCGGCGTGCGCGCAGCAGCCGTCTCTTCAGTCGGGATAGCGGATTTCTCTTCAGGTTCCTGGTCGGCAGTCGTGCCACGCAGTTCGCCCGAAAGCGAGGGCAAATCGGCAAGATGCTTCTTCGCAGCGAGATTGATAGCCCCCGTTGCTTCTTTTGCTTTCGCGCCAATTTCAGGCAGCACCGTAGACATCAGGCTCCGTGCGGCCTTCTTCGCCTTGTTCTCGGTAACGTCAGCCAGAGGAGCGCGCTGCTTCGTGCTCTCCACGATGGGCGGCAGCGTCTCGTCTTTCTCCGGCAGCTCCGGCAACGCGATTCTCTGGGTTGCCTCGGGCATGAGCGGCTCATGGTTGATCGCGCGCTTTGCGACAGCGGCCGAGTCCTCCTCGGCAATAACCGGGATGAACGGTGCATTCGGATCGACCAGACGTTGCGCGGCGGTCTCCTCAGGCGTCGGCTCGGATGCCGGCTCGGGCTTTGCCTCTCGGTACGAGACCTCAGCACGCTTCGCCTCTTCTGCCTGCTCCTCCGCCTCGTCTTCAGGCAAGAAGACAGACTCTTCTTCGCCTGCGATAAACGTCGGAACCTTCGGCTCGTCCTGCTGCATGCCCTTCATCTCCGCAAGCAGATCGCTCACGTCAATAGGAGCCATCGCCGTGGTTGCACCTGGCGCATCCGCTGCGACAGGCTGCTTGTGGACTTCCGTCGCCTCTGTCGTTTGCTCTTCCTTCACGCGGCCAAGCTCAGGTGTTTCACGTGAAACATCCTCGCGTGCCGTCTTCGCCTCTCGCGCAAGCTCATTGCGGTCGATCACCACCGGTTGCATGGCGGCCGTTGCGCCCGGCAGCGGTGTTTCACGTGAAACAGACACGCGTTCGGATGCTTGCGCCCGCTCGGAATGCTCCTCAGCGGCGCGTTGCTCGGCAGCGCGACGAACCTCCTCTTGGCGATCCCTCTCCGCGCGCTCCGCTTCTTCACGAGCCCTGCGCTCTTCTTCGGCATGGCGTGCAGCTTCCATCTGAGCGCGCTCACGCTCGGCGCGCTCTTGTGCGCGACGCTCCTGCTCTGCGCGGCGCGCCTCTTCAGCGCGGGCTTCTTCCTCTGCGACACGTTCTTGCTCCGCGCGGCGTGCAGACTCTGCTTTCGCCTGGGCAGCCTCTGCAATCATCTGACGCTGGCGCTCGGCCTCGGCCTCTTTGCGGGCTTCTTCCTCGCGCTCGAGATCCTGCTCGTGCAGTCTTTCTTCCGTCGCATCCAACGCTGCGGCAAAGCGAGAGCGATACGGAGTGTTGTTCTTTTCGCTCTCCGGTTCGCGCTTTGCATGCTGACGCGCCTTGCGGTACCAGTCGGGAACGTTCGCGTCGTCCGAGGCCCGCGGGCGAGCTACCGAGGGCGCTCCCTCAGCAGTGGCGGCACGCGCGGTTGCCGCGGGCGTAGTGACAACAGTGTTATTTTGCGCGCCGGCACGTTCAGGCATCGCCTGGGGCTCGGCCGCTGCCTTCGTGGCATCAACGACGCCGGCGGCATCGTGCGCCTCTTTCTCTTCCTTGTTTTCGTCAGGCATCTCGCCGGACTGCTCTCCGCTCGAGGAGCTGGCGGTACCGCCCGTAAACGCGTTCATGATTTCCATGTTCTGCTCATGACGCAGCTCGTCCGTTGCCTCCGGGAGCTCAGGCTCCACCTGCACGAGATTCTCGCTGATACTGGACACTTCCGCAGCGCCTTCAACCGGCTTGCCCGTCAGCGCTGCAATAGCGGCTTTGGCGGATGCCAAACGCGCCTCTTCGCTCTGAGGCGCGGCATCAGGACCTTTTTTCTGCGACGCTTCGTAGGTCAAGCGAGCACCTTCAGGAACCAAGCCGGCCTCACGTGCCGCCTCTTCACCATGAATCACCGCCTCGCGCGCGGCAATTTCCTCCTCGCTCACGCGTCCAGCCGCCACACGGCGGGCAACCTCCATGAGCACCGAGACGCCTGCGGCATTGCAATTCGCGGCGTCATTGTACGGCTGCGTACGGTGTAACACCGTACGGCCGAGTGCCAGCACGATCAAGACCATGCCGACGATAATGAGCACATTGAACAACAGTGCCAAGACGCCCGCAGAATGAGCGAAAGCGAAGTGCTTAATCAAAAGCAGGATAGGGACGAGCACAACCGCAGCGGTTGAAAGCTTCTGGAATAGCGGCAGGAGCTTTACCACCGGACCGACCATCTCGGGCATCGTGCGACCGCTATCATAGTGCGCAACGAGGATGACCTTGCGACGGCGCGCCGACGAAGCGCCTTCGGCCTCAGGCGGCACATACCGCGCGATAACGTTCTGGCTGATACCCCGCTCGAAAAAACGCGACACGACAGGGCGGTCGATGAGCTCGAGCACAAAGAGCACCGCGGCCACCAAGCCGATGATGACGGCCGGAATCGCCGCAACATCGAACAGGAATGCAACAAGCGCGGCAAGCAATGCCACGCCGAAAAGGACAATGTGAACCATCTCGTAATCAGGAACGCACTTGAAGTCCTCGACGTCGGCTTCCATGCCGGCGCCTTTGTTGAACTGGTCCGCAATGTACAGAGCAGCCTGCTGCTCTTCTTCGGTGCCGGCAGGCCGCGGCCCTATGTCCTGGGACAGCTGCGTAACGTCCTCAAGAATCTGCGCCATCTCTTCGCCTTTCTATGGTTCATCAGCGAATGTGCATATAGAAATGAGTATACGACATTAGCTGACTTCACCCAAATAGTCCCGTAGGAACGAGTCGGCCGCGCTTGCGGTCGCACGAGCGTTGTTGTACTCGTCAAATAACGCCGCCGTCTCGTTATCGTACTCGTCGTACAGAGCTTCTGTCGGGTTTTTCGGCAATGCGGCCGCCATGGCCGCCGCTTCCGCATCAGCGGCATTGTACTGCTCGTTGAACGACTCGGCCGTCCGCTTGTCCTGCACGAGGATCGCCTCGTTCGACGAGAGCGCATACCCCAATGACTCCACGCGCTTCGCGATGTAATCGACGTACGCCTGCATGTCGTTTCGCGCCTTCTCGTCGCGCAAGGCGGAGAACTCGCTCGACGCTTGATTGAACGCCTCGATGGCCTCGTTCGCTTTCTCCGAGGCACGTTGCACGTTCTCCGGTGTTGTGTCCGCCACTAGGTGCGATGCTTCGCGCGCGAGGGCGTCTGCGGCAAGGACGTCATTCCATGCCGTCTCCGCACGCTGGGCGGTCTCGAACACGTCAACGGTCTTGTCGATAATCTCCGACCCTGCTTCGAACATCGACACGCGCGCGGCTGCCGCGTTCGCCGCTTGGCCGGCCGCCTCGCGGTCTTTGCTTCCGTGCAATGTCTCGACGACCGCAGCGGCTTCGTCACCGGCAGTGCTTAGCTTCTTCTCCGCTTCCGGAAACCCCTTTTGGAGGGCCTGCATCTCTTCGACCGTCGTCTCGTCCACTTCCTGCTTCAACAAATCGTCAAGCGTCAGCACCGTTTCATCGGTCTCAGCAACCAAGGCGACCGCTTCATGCAGCTCCCCGCGCGTGGCGTCCTGCACGCGAATATCCTGGTAGACGTACCACCCAGCCACTCCCGCAACCGCAACAAGGAGCAGGGTGCCAACCACGCCCGAAATGACACGACTCAGCCGGCGGCGGCGTTTACGGCGCGCAATCTCTTGGTCAGGGTTGTACGGCATGGATGTTTCACGTGAAACAGCCCGCTTGGAAGACGCTCTCTGCCCGCCGGCTTTCGACGACTCGCCGCCAAGAACGCCCCACGAGACCTCGTTTGTGTCACTCCCCGCATCAGCGCGCTGCTTGCGCGCGTCGAGCACGCTGAACGAGAGCTCGTTCGACGTGCCTTGCGTGTTTTGCTTGATGTGCAGGCTTCCTGCCAGCTTGCTTTTCCTGAGCGCCATCGTTATGCGCCTAGCCCAGCTTCCAACAGCGAGATGAGCTCTTTCGTTTTCACGAACTTCACCGTCTTGCTCGGCATGGAGCGCAGGAACACACGCCCGTACCCTTTCGTGACCAAACGCTTGTCGGCAAAGATGAGCACTCCCGTGTCACTGGCACTGCGGATAAGCCTGCCGGCCGCCTGCTTGGTCTCGATAACGGCAGCAGGGAGCACATAGTGGCTCCATGCCTTATCGTCGCGGGCACCGCGCTCGCACGAAAGCGGGTCGGACGGTTTGCCGAACGGCAACTTCGGGATGACCACGCCGCGCAATGTGGCTCCTGGCGCGTCAAACCCTTCCCAAAAGCTCTTGAGTGCGAACAGCGACAGATGATGATCAGCAAGGAAATCATCACGCAGCCCTTTGATGGACAGCCCCCATTTCTGGCAGACGAGCCGTAAGTCGTCCTCTTTGAGCGCAGGCTGCACCACGTTAAAGCACGATTCCATTTCCTTGCGGTTCGTGAACAACGTGAGCATGGACCCGCGCTGCGCGCGGTGCACGCCGATCAGCAAATCTTGCAACGCGGACAGATATTGCGGAGCATTCGGCTCCGGCATGTCATCGACCACATAAATCGTCATATTTCGGTCGAAGTCGTAACTCGACGGCAGTTGGAGCGTGCGCGTGGTGCTCTGCTCCGACCTATTCAACCCGAGCGCGTTCTCGAACGATGTGAAATCGTCCGAGATGGAAAGCGTCGCCGAAGCGAAGACCACGCTGTTCGTGCGCTCAAAAAACCGCTCGTTCAGTTCCAAACCCACGTTGACGAGCAGCGCTTGGAGCAGATCATTCGGGTTGTCTGGCTTTTTCGAAAGGCGGGCAGCGTAGGCATAGCGCTCCGAAGGATTGAAGAAAATCACCTCGGCAGCGGTCATGAAGTCTTTCGTTTCCACCACGAGCGACGCGAGCTCGCGTTGGGGGACGGCGGCATGCTCGATGTCCTCCAACGCCACCACGAGCTCTTGTCCCGCTTTCACGAATTTCTCGGCAGCGTCATAGTAGGCACTGGCATGCGACGCGAGCGCTGCGAAATGCTCGCTACCGCGCACGTCGTCGTTCAGCCAGATCTCAACGTACTCATAGCCTTTAGAGCGGCGGTTATGGTCAAAGTACAGCAAGTCTTTGAAATGATGCGCGAACTCCGCGGCGGCAGCGGCCATGTCTGCGCCCGCGGACTTCGCTTTTGCGGAAAGACCGTACACAAGCGACGAGTCGTCTTGCGTGCGCGCGGCCGCCATCTCGATGCGATGAAACACCGTGTTGCCGCTTCCAGCCGCCAAACGACGCGCCTGGCGCAACAAGGCGTCAGCTGAGATCTCCGGCGACAAGGCGCGGCGTGCCTCCACTTCGGCACCGTGCGCCTCGTCCACGACCCAATACCGCACAGGCGGCAGCAAACCACCGTCCGCCGCAACGTCGCAGAACAGCAGGCTATGGTTCGTCACGACCACGTCGGCCGCGTTTGCGCGCTCGCGCGCGCCGTGCACGAAGCATGCCGTGCCAAAATACGGGCATTTACGGCGGAGGCAGTCCGTGCTGTTCGTGGTGATGAGATAGCGCGGGAGCGTGCGGTAATCGACTTTCAGCGTGTCAATATCGTCGTATTCCGTTTGCTCGATATACGAGAGCACGCCAGCGATGGCAGGCGCCTGCGAGATCTCCTTGCCCGCCACTTCCTTCATGCGCGCGCCAGCATGCACCACGTTCTCCACGCGCCGCAGGCATAGGTAATGCGAAAAGCCTTTGAGCGGGGCGTACGTGAGCGGCGTCCCTGTCTGCTGCTCAAGCGCCTTTGAAAGCAGCGGGAGCTCTTTATTCACCAGTTGGTCGAGCAGTGCGTTCGTCTTCGTCGCAACGCCGACCGAGATATTGTTGCGCTGTGCCATGAGCGCTGCTGGCACAAGGTATGCCATGGACTTCCCAACGCCCGTGCCCGCTTCGACGGCCAAGTTCGTGGATGACGCGAACGCATCGCGCACCGCCGTCGCCATGGCCACTTGTTCGGCACGCTGCTCGTAGGTGGCATACAAGCTGCCGACAAGACCGTTCGGCGTGAACGCGTTTTCCACCTCCTCCTTGGAAGGAATGCACAACGCGCGCGTTGGGTCGTCGGTGATCGTGCGCGCATCAATTTTCGGCATCGAGCGCAGCTCTCGACGCGTCCGCGCACGCCGAAGCGCGCGAAGGTCAACCGACGCCGTGGTTGTGCACTTTTTTTCGCCCTCTTCACACAAAACGTCTTGAGACGGTTTTTCAGGGGTGGTTTCTGTTTTCATGACCGCGAGTGCCTGGTCGACCCAATCCGGGGTTCCTGCGGCGTCTGGTGCGGTCGTTTTTGAAAGCGCCGCGTCAGAATTCACCACATCGTCTTCGCCAGCACAATCGGAAAAGCGCGCGGCATCATAGGCGCCCGACGCCGCACTATGCGCATCGCCGAACGCGAAATGCTCGAACACGCGTACCGTCGGCCAGTCTTCCACGCTCGCAAGGCCAGCGATGTACGACACCAGCTCATCGGGCATCGCCGCGATGCCCGCCAGCAAAATGCGATAGACCGCGCACGTGGCCTCGACGTCCGCATCGGCGCGGTGGGTGGACACCGGCGCATCGAATGCGTGCACAAGGTCAATGAGACGATGGGACTTCAAGCGGGGCAACGCAATGCGCGCGAGATCAAGCGAGTCAATCCACACATTGTTGGCAAGCGTCGCACCGCCCGCATTCTTCGTCGTGAACGTCTTGTCGAAGGCGCTGTTGTGCGCCACAAGGTTCGACGTGCCCACGAACTCCGCCAATTGCGCGCACGCCTCCGAAGGTGTGGGCGCCTCTGCAACGTCAGCGTCGTGGATGTTCGTCAGGTGCGCGATCTCGTCCGGAATGGGTTTGCCCGGGTTCACGAACGTGACGAACCAGTCGACGATCTTTCCCTTGCGCATGCGCGCGGCGGCAATTTGCGTCAACTCGTCATGGTTGAACGACACACCCGTGGTCTCCGTATCGACCACCACGACGTCTTCGTCCAATGCGCCGTACTGAACATGAAGCGCATCTTCCTTCAAGCGCGCATAACGTGCGACGACGGCATCAGGCGTGCCGTCGGTCGTGAATTTTTTCATGTGTGCTGTGCTGAGCGTTTCGTTTTCCATGCTGTTCAATCTATCATGATTTTTCACACCGACCTGACCGTTCCCATCTTCTCAAGGAGAAAACATGGCAGACTTCCCGTACTACGGCACGTACGCACGCTTCGACACGCTTGAGAAGAAAGACGGCGCCATCCTCATGAACGCTGACTCCATCGTGGGAGACCGGTACGAGATCGAAATCGCCCGCGAGAACGGCACGCGGCGCGCGTGGCTGAAGAATCGCTTCGGTGCGCGCGTGGGATTCTTCGACGAAGCCACGACGCACGAGCTGAGCCTCTGCGAAGCGAAAGGGTGGACCCTTGTCGGCATACTCTCGTTCGCTGCGTTCTCCGAAATGCCTGAGCCGGGCGTATATTGGGGACAGGCCTCCATCATCGCGTACGATGAACTGCACGCTGATGTCGTGGAGCCTTTTATCGAGCGCGTGCGCGCGCTCATTGGGCAGGGCGTGCGCCCGCAGGTTTCATTAGGCCCCGGTGCTTTGGAGCAGCTTCAGGCGGCGCCCGACTCATGGATGCCAACAGAGCGCGTCGATCTTCCTGCGCGAGAGAAAGGCACCGTCATCCTGAAGTCGCGACAGAAAGTATCTGAAAAGCTTATCGAGCAAGGTCGCCAGAAGAACATCGGCTGCTACATCGTGAGCTGGTTGTTCTTGTTGGGCGTGGTTGCCCTGCTCGTGTTCGGACTGAAATCCTGCGGGCTCTTTTAACGCTGGGCGCACATTGCTCATAAGAGACAGCACGGCGGGGTGTTTCACGTGAAACACCCCGCCGTTCACATTCATCCAACAGTTCGTCAAACAGCGGTCGCCCTGCACCCGCGCTCTCCAGTGCGCTGAGCCAAAACGCGCGTTATACGCTACGCTTCCGTCCCTTCAAGTGCCAGCTCGATAAGCTTCGTACACAGCTCCGGGAACTCGATGCCGGCAGCGCGTCCGGCGTCGGGAAGCAGCGACGTCTCGGTCATGCCCGGCAGCGTGTTCGTTTCCAGCACCCAGCATTCGCCGTTTTCGTCCAAGATGATGTCCGTGCGGGACACGCCGCGGCACTCGAGCGCGCGATGCGCGGCAATGGCCGTTTCCTGCACGCGCGCGGTGGTTTCCGCATCGAGCGGAGCAGGGCAGAGGTGCTGTGAGCCGCCAGGAGCGTACTTCGACTCGAAATCGTAAAACTCACCGCGCGGAACGATCTGGATGACCGGCAACGCCTGCACGTCGTCATTTCCGATGACCGCGCACGTGAGCTCCGTGCCGCTGACGAACGTCTCGGCCAGTGCCTCGGAATCAATCTCGAACACCTTCCGCACGGCATCCGCAACCTCGTCAGCTCCGTTCACGATGTACACGCCAAGGGCGCTGCCTTCGGTGGCGGCCTTCACCACGCAGCTTTCGCCCACCTGCGCGACGATTTCTTCGGCCGTGTAATCATCGGGACTCGTCAGCGTAACCGAGCGCGGCGTGGGAATGCCCGCGCGCTCATAGAAGACCTTCGACTTCACCTTGTCCATGGCAAGGGCGCTCGACCACACGCCGGGACCGATGTACGGCAGGTCAATCATCTCAAGGAAGCCCTGCAGCGTGCCGTCTTCGCCCATCTTGCCGTGCATGCACAGGAATGCGACGTCGAAACCACCGGCAATCACATCCTGCAGGTCTCGCTTCGACGCCGGGTCAAATTCGGTGACGGAGAAACCCGCCGCACGCAATGCGGCGCCTGCGCCGCGGCCCGACGCAAGGGAAATCTCGCGCTCGTCGCTATTGCCGCCGGCAAACAATGCCACACGAATGTTCTCAGGATTGATGGAACCCATGATGTCCTTTCGATCGCTCCTGCGCCTGCACAATCGCGGGCGCGCGCCGAAGCATGCGCATTTCATGCGCCTCGTAACGCCGCATGAAGTATAGCAAACGCACCCTATAATGAGGCTTATGGACACTATCAAGGCATATTCGCGGGAAGGCCTCGAGCAGCTGTTCGAGGCGCTGGGGCAACCTCGTTTCCGCACGAAACAAATCGTTCAATGGATGTACCAGCGTGGGGTTCGGTCGTATGACGACATGACCGACCTGCCAAAAACGCTGCGAGCCGAGCTCGCTGAGCGTGCGCCGCTCAGCGTGCCCACCATGCTCGATCGTCGCGTATCGAAAGACGGCACGCGCAAGTACGTATGGCGGTTCGATGACGGCGCCGGTGTGGAGACCGTCGCCATGCCATCGAAGGACAAGGACGCGAAGGGGAGCCCGCAACGACTCACCGTGTGCTTTTCCACGCAAGTAGGCTGTGCCATCGGGTGCGCGTTCTGCGCGACCGGCAAGGAAGGCTTCGTGCGAAACCTCACGCCGGGCGAAATGGTCGATCAAATCGTGCTCGCCGGTCACGACATGGGCATGCGCGTGAGCAACGTGGTCGCCATGGGGCAAGGGGAGCCGTTCCTGAATTACGACAACACCCTTGCCGCCCTGCGCTTCATGAATGCCAAAGACGGACTCGGCATCGGCGCGCGGCATATCACTATCTCAACATGCGGCATCCTGAAAGGCATCGAGCGCCTCGCAGACGAGCCCGAGCAATTCACGCTTGCCGTGTCGCTTCACTCCGCCGTGCAATCGACACGCGACGCCCTTATGCCCCATATGAAGAATGCGCCGCTGCATCATCTGCACACTGCGCTTGAACGCTACATCGAGCAGAGTGGTCGGCGCGTGAGCCTCGAGTACCTCCTTTTAAAAGACCTCAACGACGACGAGGCGCACCTTGCCGCGCTCAAGGAGTTCTGCCGTGGACTGCTCTGTCATGTGAACATCCTGCCGTTCAATGAAGTGGCAGGGTCTCCCTTTCAGCCCGCTTCCGCGAAGACCCGCACGAAATGGGTCAACCAGATGGAAGCCGCCGGCATTGAAACCACCGTGCGCGACTCGCGCGGCTCCGATATCGAAGGCGCGTGCGGCCAGCTAAAGAATGCCCTGCGATAAGCTGACCGCCGTTTGCAAACCGTCCTTTCAGCGACTTTGTTCGGATTCAAACAGCAAGGCCTGAGAATCAGACGTTCTCGTCGATTCTCAGGCCTTTTTCTTCATTTCATGGACGCTGATTCAATCTGTGGCACCAAAACGCCTGAGCAGACGTTTCAACGCCTCGTTTTCTTCAAAGCCTTTAATGAATGATCAAGCCAAAAATGCGCTCGAGGTCATTCTCGTCAGCGAACTCAATCTCGATCTTGTTCTTGCCTTGAACCGTCTTCACGCGCACGTTCGTCCCAAGCGTCTCGCGCAGGCCTCGAGCGGCCTTCTTGAACGCCTTCGGCGTAGGCGCGCGATGAACCGGATTGTCCTTCTGCGCTTCGCGCCCTGCCATCAAACGCGCGAGCGCCTCCGTCTCGCGCACGGAAAGCTTCTCGTTCGCCAGCCGCTCGGTGAGCTTTTGGCGACCTTCCTTCGTTGGAACGGACAGGATAGCGCGCGCATGGCCAGCCGTGATCTTCTCCTCAAAGAGCAATTGCTGGGCATTCTCTGGGAGCTCGAGCAAGCGGAGCGCGTTGGCGATGGTGGAACGCCCTTTCGAGACCGCCTGCGCCACTTCGGACTGCGTCATGTGACGACGATCCATAAGGCGTTTGTAGCCGTATGCCTCTTCGATAGGGTTCAGGTCAGAACGCTGCACGTTCTCAATGAGCGCAAGCTCGAGCGCCTTGTCGTCGTCGGCCTCTTTGATGCGAACGGGCACGGACTGCAGACCGAGCGAACGGCACGCCTGCCAACGACGCTCGCCAGCGATGATCTGATAATGGTCGCCTGCCTTGCGCACGACGATCGGTTGCAGTAATCCTTCTTTCTCAATGGAAGCCGCAAGCTCTTCAAGGTCTTCTTTCTTGAAGTTCGTGCGCGGTTGCTCAGGGTTCGGCTGGATGGAATCAAGCGGCAGCTCGTCCAGGCGACGCTCCGCCATCTCTTGCACGGTCCCAGCCTTCTCGGCGCTAGCAGGAGCTGACGGCTGCTCGGCACGCGGACGGGAGACCAGCTGAGCGGTCTCTACCGGTTGCGCGCGCACCACTTCGTGCACGCGCTCAACATCGCGCGGGCGAGGTTCGACAGGACGTTCGGACGGCTGGTCCGGCTGTGGCGCCTGGTATACCGGGCGAGAAGCCTCGCGCTCGACCACTTTGGCATTCTCAGCGGCCATTTCGTTGATGACGGTCTCCGGAGCACGACGGGACGGTGCCGCCTCGTCGTAGCTATCGCCTAACAGGGAGCTCAGGCCGCGGCCGAGCCCTTTCCGCGTCTTCTTAGCCACGCTTGATCACTTCCTTCGCAAGTTCGCCGTATGCCTGCGCGCCTTTGCCCGTCGGGTCGTACTCGTTGATGGGCTGCCCGAAGCTCGGAGCCTCTGACAGCTTGACCGTGCGCGGAATCATCGTCTCGAACACCGTGCGACCAAAAAACTGGCGCACCTCGTCGGCGACTTGGCGCGAGAGCGTCGTGCGGCCGTCGTACATGGTCAAAAGCACGCCGTAAATATCCAGGCGCGGATTCAGGCGACTTTTGACACGTTTCATTGAATCAAGGAGTTTTGTCACACCTTCCAGAGCGTAGAACTCGCACTGGATGGGAATCAGCAGCTTGTCCGCAGCGACAAGCGCGTTGACGGTAAGCAAGCCCAGCGAGGGCGGGCAGTCAATGAAAATGTAGTCGTACTTTCCGCGCAAGGTGCCCACCGCGTCGCGCAATCGGTTCTCGCGCGCCATCTCCGAAACGAGCTCGACCTCCGCGCCGGCCAGGTTGATGGTGGCGGGCACCACATCGAGTCCTTCGCACACGTCGGGAATGATAGCCTCTTCGATGGGAACGTCATTCAAAAGCACGTCATAGATGCAATGCTCGACGCGGCCTTTCTCAATACCGAGCCCGCTTGAAGCGTTGCCTTGCGGGTCAAGGTCGACGAGCAGCACCTGTTTGCCAGCGGCGGCAATGGTGGCGGACAGGTTGATGGCGGTCGTTGATTTTCCGACGCCGCCTTTCTGGTTGATGATGGCAAGGATTTTCGTCTCGCCAATGACATGGCGAACGCGGGCTTTCTCCGCGTACGTCTTGACCTCGCGCTCCGCAACGGGCTCTCCCTCGGAATCGGCAGCGGCCCTGGGCGTCACTGGCTGCGAATCATCGCGCAGATACGGGACTTCGCGCTCGATGACCGGAATGTCCTCGATGTCGGGAATCTCAGGGTCGGCCTGGGCCGCCTCCTGTTCGCGCTTCACGCTGGCGATAGTCTCTGCTGCTTTTTTATCTCGTTTCAGACCATCGAAGAATCCCACCAATACCTCTTTTCCACGCGGTGTTCTATTGCCAAGTGTTTCACGTGAAACACTACAAGGTCTGTACGTTGGGATGCATTCCCCATAATACGACAACCGCCCCCGGTTTCAGGGGGCGGCGCGAACTTTGCGCGGAATTGACCGGCTTTTTCACCGGTCAGAATCGGCTATGCGCGGTACGGGTTCTTCTGAGCGCTGCCAACGCGCCGCGGCAGCTTCACACGCGGCTCTCCGCACCGTTTGAAAACGACGATGCACCGCTCAGTCACACCGTCGCTCAGCAGCACATGACGCTCAGAGACCAGGCGCATGGCGAGCTTGTCCTCCAGCGCCCGCGCATGCTCCAGCTCGTTGTCGGGAAGCTGTGACTTGTAGCACACCAGCCGTCCGCCCTCTTGCAGGAGCGGCACCGCCAACTCCAGCAAGGACGGAAGCGCACTCAGAGCGCGCGCCGAGATGACCGCGAATGCTTGCGGCATCTCCTTCGCCAAATCCTCGATACGGCCACCGTACGTGCTCACCGAAGCGGAGAGTCCCAGCGAGTCCACGATCTCCTGGACGGCAGCCATCTTCTTCTGCACCGAGTCAACGAGCAGCGTCTCACGCCCCGTCATGATAGCGACAGGCACGCCCGGGAACCCACCTCCCGTTCCGAGGTCGGCGTATCGACCCACGGGCGCGTCTTGAATCTCAGGAAGGCCGACGAGCGAATCTTCCACATGCAACAGCAGGCCGTCCTCCCACGTGTCGATGCGCGTGAGGTTATGCACCTTATTCGCCTCCAGCACACCGCGCAGATGTCCCTCCAGCAGGCTCTGCTGGCTGCTTGTGATCGCAGGCGGCTCAAAGATGTCCATGTCGGCCTCTCCTCGGTCCTTCTCGGAATGAAACGTCCACCCATGATACCGACGACCCGCCTTGCGCGCCAGTCGCCAGCAGGCAGCGA
>DVLD01000046.1 GCA_018715725.1 Candidatus Aveggerthella excrementigallinarum | reverse complement strand
TCTCTTGCAAATCCTCGTCGGTTTCGCGAGATTGGAGGGAGTTTTATCTCGCGAAACCGACGAGGATTTGTAGGAGGATTGAGCCGTGCCTGCTTTAATCAGCGTGCGACAAGACGAGAAGGCCGCTGGTGGGGCAAAAGGTCGCTGGGGCAAAGGGCCGCTGGGGCAAAGGGCCGTCGGAGGGGCAAAGGGCCGCTGGGGCGAAAGGCCGTCGGTGGGGCAAAGGGCTACCGGGGGGCAAAAGGCTGTCGGTAGGGAGGGCGCTTACGGGGCGCTCGGCGTGCTGGCGTTTTATAATCGTGCGAAAGCATTCTCACGAGCAAGGAGTACACATGTCCGAAGCAACGCCGCTCGTCGGCATCATCATGGGGTCCGAGTCCGACATGCCCGCCATGGAGCCGTGCATGAAGCAGCTCGAGGAATTTGGCATCCCGTACGAGGTGAAGGTCGCGTCCGCGCACCGCAAGCCCGCCGAAGTCCACGCCTGGGCGTCCTCCGCGGTCGAGCGCGGGCTGCGCGTTATCGTGGCCGCTGCCGGCAAGGCGGCGCACCTGGGCGGCGTCGTGGCCGCGTGCACGCCGCTGCCGGTCATCACCGTGCCCATGAAGACGTCCGACCTGGGCGGTCTGGACTCGCTGCTGTCCATGGTGCAGATGCCCTCCGGCGTGCCGGTGGCGTGCGTCGCCATCAACGGTGCGAAGAACGCAGCCATCCTGGCCGTGCAGATTCTCGGCACCGGCCGCGACGACTGCCGCGAGAAGATCACCGACTTCAAGGCGAAAATGGCGGAGTAGGTCGGCGCGCCAAGGCAGCCGGAAGATACTCAGCCCTCTTCCCGAATAGCGGGAGGAGGGCTTTTCTCATTGGCCTACAATGGGCGCACACAACGAGAGGGGGCAGCATGGCGAAGAAGCTGTATATGGGCAACGAAGCGTTCGCGCACGCGGCGCTGGCCGCGGGCGTCCGCGTGGTGGCGGGCTATCCGGGCACGCCGTCGTCCGAGCTCATTGAGACCGTCGCGAAAGAGAACGCCGCCGGGCGCGCCGAGGGCGTGCACGTGGAATGGTCCACGAACGAGAAAGCCGCGCTCGAGCTGCTGGCCGGAGCTTCGTACGCCGGCGCGCGCACGCTGTTCACCTGCAAGATGGTCGGCCTCAACGTGGCCAGCGACGCGCTCATGAGCCTCAACTACGTGGGCGTGAAGGGCGGCACGGTGCTGTTCGTGGCGGACGACCCGGGCCCCATCTCCTCCCAGACCGAGCAGGACACGCGCCGGTTCGCGTCGTTCGCGAAATTGCCGGTGCTCGATCCCACCACGCCGGAGGAAGGCTGCGAGATGATGGACGCCGCCTTCGAGCTGTCGGAGGCGTACCGCACTCCGGTCATCGTGCGCCCCACCACGCGCATCAACCATGCGTCCACGTTCATGGAGTTCCCCGAGGTCACGCACGCGAAGCCCGTTCCCGCGGAAGGCTTCGAGCGCGACCCGAAATGGGTCATCTTCCCGCGCCGTGCCTTCCAGGCCCACGGCGAGATTAACGAGCGCCTGCGCTCCATCGCGCAAGATTTCGCGAGGGGTCCGCTCGCACGGTTCAACCCTATCGTCGAGGTGCCGGCAGGTGGCGCCTTCGACGAAGCGCCCGTCTACGAGGGCGCTTCGTTCGCGGACGAGCTCGATCGCCGTGGGGTTGCCCGCGTCACCGCAGGGGACGAGCGGTGCGCGGCGGCTCCTGGCGACGCCGAAGGCGCCGTGTCTGACATTGTGCCCGGCGCCGCGCCTGATGCTGCGCGCGAAGTCGACGCCAGCGTGCCGCGCATCGGCATCGCGGCTGGCGGCGTTTCGGCGGCATACGTGCGCGAGGCGCTCGGCATGCTCGAAGAGCTGGCGCGCGCAGCGGGCACGGAGCTGCCGGCGTACCGCTTTATGCAGGCGGGCACGCCGTACCCCTTCCCGGAGGACGCGGCGCGCGCGTTCTTGGACGGGCTCGACACGGTGGTCGTGTTCGAGGAGCTCGACCATGTGATCGAGGACGAACTGCTCATGCTCGCGGGGCGTGCGCACCTGGCCTGCCAGGTGCACGGCCGCCGTGACGGCGTGACGCGCGACCGGGGTGAGAACACGGTCGACGACACCCTGCGCCGCCTGGCGAGCGCTTTCGCCACCTTCGCTGGCATGCCGCAGAACGTGGCCGCCGCTCTGCCGGATCCTGCGGCGTTCGACGGCGCGCTGCCCACGCGCCCGCCGGTGCTGTGCGCCGGCTGCCCGCATCGCGGCAGCTTCTCGGCCGTTAAGCGCGCGCTCGGCGGTCGTCCGGCCGTGCTCTGCGGCGACATCGGGTGCTATACGCTCGGCAACGCGCAACCGCTCGATGCCGTCGACACATGCCTGTGCATGGGCGCCGGCATCACGATGGCGCAAGGTTTCGCCGTGGCCGAGCCGAGCAAGAAATGCGTGGCGTTCGTGGGCGACTCGACGTTCTTCGCCAGCGGCATGACCGGCGTGGCGAACGCCGTCTACAACCAGCACGACGTGACCATCGTGGTGCTCGACAACGCCACGACCGCCATGACCGGCGGCCAGCCACACCCGGGCACCGGCATCACGCTCATGGGCCCGCAGTCCCAGCCCATTGACATCGAAGAGACGCTGCGAGCGCTCGGCGTGACGTGCGTCGTCCGCGCGAACCCGTTCGACCTGGACGAGGCCACAGCGGCCGCGCAGGAGGCCATCGACTTCGAAGGCCCGAGCGCGCTCATCTACGTGGGTCCGTGCATCCAGCTCGCGAAGCCGGACGTGCCGGTGCGCATCAACCCGGATATCTGCACCGGCTGCAAGAAGTGCATCACGAGCATCGGCTGTCCTGCCATTGGGTTCGACGTGGACGCGCGCGGCCCGAAGGCGAAGCGCGGTCAGGCCGTGGTGGACACGAGCCTGTGCACCGGCTGCGGCCTGTGCACGTTCACCTGCCCGTTCGGGGCCATCGAAAAGGAGGCGCGCGATGATTAACATCCTGCTGGCAGGCGTCGGCGGCCAGGGCACGGTGCTTGCGGCGAAGGTCCTGGCGCAGGCTGCGCAGAATAACGGCTGGAAAGTGCGCACGGCCGAGACCATCGGCATGGCGCAGCGCGGCGGCAGCGTTGTGAGCCATGTGCGCATGGGCAACGAGGGCGAGCCCGTGCACGCGCCGCTTTTGGCGCTGCAGTCCGCCGACGTGATCATCGCGTTCGAGCCAGCCGAGGCCGCGCGCGTGCTGCCCTACCTGAAACCGCACGGTCTGGTGGTGACTGCCCAGACCGCCGTCCAGCCGGTCACGGCCGCGCTCTCGAAAGAGCCGTACCGTGCCTCTGACGTGATTGCGGGACTGCAGGAGCAGGTGGAGCGCCTGGTCGTGGTGGACGACGAAGCGCTCACGCAGCAGGTGGGCAGCCGCAAGGCGCTCAACACGATCCTGCTCGCGAAAGCGGTGCAAGCAGCCGACCTGGGTATCTCGCTGGACGATCTGCGCGCCGCCATCGAAGTGTGCGTGAAGGAGCGCTTCGTGCCGTTGAACCTGAAAGCCATCGAAGTGGCGGTGGCGTAGGGCATGCGCCGCGCGCCTGGACGCCCGGCGCTCTATGGCCGGGGAGCCCGGAGCCCGCATGCTTGCGGCGGCTCCTGGCGACGCCGAAGGCGCCGTGTTTGACATTGTGCCCGACGCCGCGCCTGATGCTGCGTGCGGCGCTTCTCGCGCCTTCGCCCTTCTTGCTGCCGTTCACACACCTGTCACGCGCGCGCCGGCGTGCATCTGCTACCATGCACGCATAAACCGTTGACGAGGAAGTAACGGTGGGCGCGCGCTCGCAGAGAGCCGGGGGTGCTGGGATCCCGGCAGCAAGCGGTCCATCAAATGGCCCTCCGAGGGCTTGCGCGAACGGTCGATGCCGGCGTCCGGCATGCGAAAGCAGGCAGGGCGGTTCAGCACGCGGATGTGGCGGTGGCGGACATCGCGACCCGTAGACGCGGGCACAGTCGCGGCTCAGTAGCGCAAGACGGGTGCTCCCGTTACAGGGCAGGATGTGACGTGCAGGCGCTTCGCCGGCAATGCGCATCCGCGAGTGGGCGCCGCATGGCGCCAAGCAGTGGTGGCACCGCAGGAGTTCGGCTCTTGTCCCTGCACGAAGGATGTAGGAGGCAAGGGCTTTTTTGTTGCCCGACGTCTCCGACGGATCGCGAGGAGCGCCCCGCGCCCTCAGGAAGGAGCACCCATGCAACTCACCGACGAGCAGTTCGACCTGCTGAAAACCCAGTTCAAAACCTTGAAAGAGCGCTCGCCTTTCTATGCGAAGAAATTCGAGGGCATCGACCTGACCGACGTGCAGACGCAAGCCGACTTCGAGAAGCTCCCGTTCTCCGAGAAGGCCGACCTGCGCGCGGCGTACCCGCTGGGATTGCAGGCCGTGCCGGACGAAAAGGTGGTGCGCATCCACAGCTCGTCGGGCACCACGGGCACGCCGGTCATCATTCCTTACACCCAGCAGGACGTGACCGATTGGGCCATCCAGTTCGCGCGTTGCTACGAGACCGCAGGCATCACGAACACCGACCGTATCCAGATCACGCCGGGCTACGGCCTGTGGACCGCGGGCATCGGCTTTCAGCTGGGCGCCGAGCGCTTGGGGGCAATGGCCATCCCGATGGGCCCGGGCAACACCGACAAGCAGCTGCAGATGATGCAGGACCTCAAGTCGACCGTGCTGGGCGCCACGAGCTCTTACGCGCTCTTGCTGGCCGAAGAGATCAACGAGCGCGGCCTGCGCGACAAGATTCACCTGCGCAAGGGCGTCATCGGCTCCGAGCGTTGGGGCGACAAGATGCGCAAGCGCATTTCGAACGAGCTCGGCGTGGAGATCTTCGACATCTACGGCCTCACGGAGGTCTACGGCCCGGGCATCGGCATCAGCTGTCACGAGCATAACGGCATGCACGTGTGGAGCGACTACGTCTACATTGAGATCGTCGACCCGAAGACCGGCGAAGTCCTGCCCGATGGCGAGGTGGGCGAGCTCGTGCTCACCACGCTGCGCAAAGAGGGCGCGCCGCTCATCCGCTACCGCACGCACGACCTCACGCGCATCATTCCCGGCGCGTGCGCGTGCCCGCACGGCGACAAGCACCCGCGCATCGACATCCTGGTCGGCCGCACGGACGACATGTTCAAGGTCAAAGGCTGCAACATGTTCCCCGCGCAGGTGGAAGAGGTCATCGCCATCACCGACGGCGCGAGCTCGGAGTACCAGGTCATGATCGAGAATATCTCGGGTCGCGACGTGCTGACCGTGCTGTTCGAGACGCCGCTTGAAGGCGAGGAGAAAGAGCGCTGCGAGCAGGAGCTGGCCATGATCTTCAAGGCGAAGATTGGCTGCACGCCGGATGCGGTGGGCGTCCCGATGGGCGAGCTGCCGCGCTCCGAGAAGAAGACGAAGCGCATCTTCGACAGCCGCTACTAACGCTACTAACTGCGTATGGTTTCGTCGGGCTGTGGGACGGCGTTGCGCCGCGCATTTTTCGTAAGGCTCGCCGGCCTGCCGATAGTGATGCCGTGAGCTGCGGCGTTCATCAACTCTTCATAGGAATTGCGGGATGCTGGTATGATATTACCAGTATCCCGCTTCCATTTTGACGCGCGCGATTCGTCGGGCGCAGAAGCAAGGCCATGCGAATTCTTGCGGCTCGCGCTCGCGCTTTGTTTCGCATGGCGCTCGCTCGCATGAACCGCACCGAAGGAGACGCCCATGGCTGGACGCCCCCATCGCATCAACGAATCCCTCATCGAGCCCGAGGCGCGCCGCGCACAGCGCCGCAAGCATAAATTTCTCGAGTTCACGCACTCGTCCACGCGGGCGACCATGCTCATGGTCGCGGCCGCGCTGCTCGCGTTCGCCATTGAGAACACGCCGGCGCTGCCGTACTTCAACTCGCTGTGGCACGACGTCCATCTGGGCTTTACCATTGGCGCGTTCAGTCCCGAAATCAGCCTCGGGCATTTCATCAACGATTTCCTCATGGCGCTGTTCTTCCTCATGGTGGGCTTGGAAATCAAGTACGAGATGACCGCCGGTGAGCTGACCGAGCCGCGCAGGGCTATCTTGCCTATCGTAGCGGCGGCAGGCGGCGCCCTTATGCCGGCGCTCGTCTACCTGGCGCTCAACTGGGGCGGTGAGTTCCAGGGCGGTTGGGGCGTGCCCATGGCTAATGACATCGCGTTCTGCCTGGGCATTCTGGCGTTGCTTGGCACGCGCGTGCCGCTTGGTCTGCGCGCGTTCCTCTCCACGCTCACCATCGCCGACGACATCATTGCCATCTTGGTAATCGCAGTGTTCTATACGAGCTCGCTTGACGTATGGTGGCTGGCGGCTGCGCTTGCTTGCTTTGCCGTGCTTCTGGTGCTTAATCGCCTGCACGTCTACGATCTGGCGCCGTATATGCTGGTCGGCGTGGTGATGTGGGTGTGCGTGCTGCTTTCAGGCGTGCACGCCACGTTGGCGGGCGTGCTCTTGGCGCTCGCGATTCCCGCGAAGTCAGAAGTGCGTTTGGGTCGCGTTGGCGAATGGTTCGCCGCGAAGGGCTCCACGGTGGAGGAACGCTACGACCCTGGCGAGCCGGACATCGCCCAGAAGGAGTACCTGCGCGAGGTAGAGAAAATCCACCGCGTCTCACGCATGACCATTCCGCCGGTCACGCGGCTTGATAGCATACTGTACGCGCCGGTGTATTTCGCCGTTTTGCCGCTGTTCGCGTTCTCGAACGCAGCGGTGGTCATCGTGGGGTCCGATCCGCTTTCGGTCGTGACGAACCCGGTTGCCATCGGCGTGTTCTGCGGCCTTCTGTTTGGCAAGCCGCTCGGTATCTTCCTGGCCACGCTCATCACGGTCAAGATTGGTGCGAGCGACCTGCCCGAAGGCGTGAGCTGGGGGCATATCGTGGGCGTGTCGATCCTGGGCGGCGTCGGCTTCACCATGGCCATCTTC
>DVLD01000045.1 GCA_018715725.1 Candidatus Aveggerthella excrementigallinarum | reverse complement strand
CATCGACGGCGAGGTCGTGCGCCTTGAGGGCGAGCCTATCGTGCTCAACAAGAAGATCAAGCACTTCATCGACGTGGTTGTGGACCGCGTTGTCTTGAAGAAGGAGGCGTCCGCCCGCATTGCCGAGGCGGTGGAGACCGCCACGCGCCTCGCGGAAGGCCGCGTTCTCGTGCAAACGGTGGACGCGGCGTCGAAGGGCGCCGCAGGGGAAGGGGGAAGCCCGCGCGGCCACGCCACCAGCTCCGGCGCCACCGGCGGCCTGGCGGAGAACGAGCACCTGTACTCGCTCGCGCTCGCTTGTCCCGAGCACGGGCACTCCATGGACGAGCTGCAGCCGCGCGACTTCTCGTTCAACGCGCCGTACGGCGCATGCCCTGACTGCCTGGGCATCGGCAGCAGGGAAGAGGTCGACCCGGCGCTCGTCGTGCCGGACCCGTCGCTTTCGCTCAACGAGGGCGCCATCGCGCCCTTCACCACGGGCAATTATTACCCGCAGGTCATCCGCGCTGTCGCCAAGCACCTGGGCGTGAGCGCCGACACGCCGTGGGAGGACATGCCGAAGAAGGCGCGCGACGGCATCATGTTCGGCGTGAAGAAGGACAAGGTCCGCGTCGACTACGTCACCGTGGATGGGCGCGAGACGTACTGGTACGTGGAATGGGGCGGCGTGGTGGACGCCGTCATGCACCGCTACAAGGAGGCCACGTCCGACACCCAGCGCGAGAAGTACGAGCAGTACTTCTCCATCGTGCCGTGCCAGACGTGCCACGGCAAGCGCTTGAAGCCCGAGATCCTTGCGGTCACCGTGGGCGGCAAGAGCATCCACGAGGTCTGCGAGCTGTCCGCGCGCGACTCGCTCGAGTTCTTCGAGGGGCTTTCCTTCCATGGCGCGCACGAGCAGATCGCCGGCCCGATCGTGAAGGAGATTCGCGCGCGCCTGCGCTTCCTGGTGGACGTTGGCCTGGACTACCTCACGCTCGAGCGCGCCACCGCCACGCTCTCCGGCGGCGAGGCGCAGCGCATTCGCTTGGCCACGCAGATCGGCGCGGGCCTCATGGGCGTGCTCTACATCCTTGACGAGCCCTCCATCGGCTTGCACCAGCGCGACAACGAACGCCTGATCGCTACGTTGGAGCGCCTGCGCGACCTGGGCAACACCGTCATCGTGGTCGAGCACGACGAAGACACGATCCGCCATGCGGACTACGTGATCGACATGGGCCCGGGGGCCGGCGAGAACGGCGGCGAGGTGGTCGCCTGCGGCACGCCGAAGCAGATCGAGCGCTCCCGCCGCTCGCTCACGGCGGACTACCTCTCCGGCCGCCGTCGCATCGAGGTCCCGGCGCAGCGTCGCAATCCCGGGCGCGGGCGCATCGTGCTCAAAGGGGCGTCCGAGAACAACTTGAAGGACGTCGACGTCTCCATCGAGCTGGGCGCGCTCACCGTCGTCACCGGCGTCTCGGGCTCGGGCAAGAGCTCGCTTGTCACCGACACGCTGGCGCCCGCGCTCGCAAACCGCGTGAACCATGCCCGGCGACGCACGGGGGCGTACCGCCGGCTTGAAGGCCTGTCCGCTATCGACAAGGTCATCAACATCGACCAGAGCCCCATTGGGCGCACGCCCCGTTCGAACCCCGCCACCTACATTGGCCTGTGGGACGACGTGCGCGCGCTGTTCGCGTCCACTCCGGAGTCGAAAGCGCGCGGATACAGCCCGGGGCGCTTCAGCTTCAACGTCGCCGGCGGGCGGTGCGAGGCATGCAAGGGCGACGGCCAGATCAAGATTGAGATGCACTTCCTGCCGGACATCTACGTGCCCTGTGAGGTGTGCGACGGCAAGCGCTATAACCGCGAGACCCTCCAGGTGACCTACCGCGGCAAGAACGTGTTCGACGTGCTCGACATGACGGTGGACGAGGCGCTCGCGTTCTTCGAGAGCATCCCCGGCATCAAGCGCAAGCTCCAGACGCTGCACGATGTGGGCCTGGGCTACATCCGGCTCGGCCAGCCCGCCACCACGCTGTCCGGCGGCGAGGCGCAGCGCGTGAAGCTCTCGAGCGAGCTGCAGCGCCGCCAGACCGGGCGCACGTTCTACATCCTCGACGAGCCCACGACGGGCCTGCACTTCGAGGACGTGCGGCAGCTGCTCGACGTGCTGCAGCGCCTGGTGGACGCCGGCAACACCGTCCTTGTCATCGAGCACAACCTTGACGTCATCAAATGCGCCGACCGCCTGATCGACATGGGCCCCGAGGGCGGTGACCGAGGCGGCACCGTGGTCGCGGCGGGCACGCCGGAGGAGGTCGCGGCGTGCGAGGCCAGCCATACGGGCCGCTTCTTGCGCCAGATGGGGTTGTAGGAACCTTCGCACGAGCGCCCCTGTCCGCGCGTTCGTCCTTGTGCATCGTGCACAACTTCCCGGTGCGCGATTCTCGCACGCCGTGCGTGGTTTGCCGCCGGGGAGGTAGTGAAATGCCCCCTGACCTCTGTTAGCATGCCGTGTGGACACATCGCGCGCGCCGCTAAGGCGGCGCCGCCGTGCGCAAGGAGGGAAGCATGACGACGGAAGAGAAGGCCGTGAAGACCGAAGGGCAGCAAGACGCGGCAGGCTCCGCTACGGTGGAGTACCCGCACATGGTGCGCGGCATCATCTGCGCGTTCGTGGGCGCGTGCTGCTGGGGCTTCTCCGGCACCTGCTCCTCGCTCATGACGGGGCAGTACGGGGTCCCGGTCCTGTGGATCACGTGCGTTCGATTGCTGCTTGCGGCCGCGCTCTTCCTTGCCGTCATCATCGTCAAGGACTACCGCAGCCTGCTCGCCGTGCTGCGCGACGGGCGCAGCCTGCTGCGCATCGCCGGCTTCGGCATCCTCGGCGTGCTGCTCACCCAAGTGAGCTACCTGTCCGCCATCGCCTACACGAACGCCGGCATCGGCACGGTGCTCGAGCGCCTGGGCTTGATCGTCATCATGTTCTGGACGTGCTTCCAGATGTGGCGCGCCCCGCGCCTTCGCGAGATGGCGGGGTTGGTGCTGGCGCTGGCCGGCACGGTGCTCATCGCGACGAAGGGGCAGCTCGGCAGCTTGCAGATTCCGCCCGAGGGCCTCTTCTTCGGCATCGTGAGCGCCTTCGCCCTTGCGTTTTACACGCTCATGCCCGTCAAGCCACTCAAGAAGTGGGGCCCCATCATCGTCACGGGCCTGGCCATGCTCATGGGCGGCATCGTCGCCACGGTCATGTTCCGCCCGTGGACGCTCGGCGTGCAGGTCACGCCCGAGATTTCGTTCGCCATGCTCGGCATGGTCATCGTCGGCACGCTCGGCGCGTACGTCTTCTACCTGCAGGGCGTCACGGACGCCGGCCCGGTGCGCGCGAGCCTTATCGGCTGCATGGAGCCCGTCTCCGCGCTCGTCATCTCCGCTCTTTGGCTGGGCACCCCGGTCGTGCCCATCGACGTGGCGGGCATTGCGCTCATCATCGCCATGGTGCCGTTCGTGACCGAGAAGCAGTCCGCCGGCGCCCCGCGCAAAGACGGCGACGTGCCGCTGTTCCGCGGTCGCGCGAACGAGCTGGGCTACCTCACGTCCCGCGTCGCCACGAAGGCCGACCTGCCCTCCATCACCGACATCCTGAACGACGGCCATGCGTACCTTGAGGAGCTGGGCGTCGAGCAGGGCAACAAGAAGTACCCCACCTTCCGCGAGCTCAAGCGCGCGATCGACGAGGGCACGTGCTACGTGGTGCAAAGCCAGGCGGGGGAGGACGTCGCGGTCTTCTCCGTCTCGTTCGATCCGGAAAGCCAGTACCGCTCCTCCCATATGATCGACGGCTCGTGGCTCACCGAAGGACAGCCGTACGCCATCCTGCATTGGGCGACGGTGGCCGCGGACGCCCGTCGTCGTGGCGTGGGCTCGTTCATCCTGGGCGAGGCGGATCGCATCGCGCGCGTCGGCGGCGCGCGGAGCATTTGCGGCGACACGTTCCCCGAGAACACGCCCATGCGGCAGGCGGCGTTGCAGCATGGGTACACGGAATGCGGCACCCTTCGCATCGGCGTTCCCGTCATGGAGCCCGATCGCGAGCGCATCGCCTACGAGAAGCTCTTGTAACGCGGCGGCGTCGGTCCGCTGACGAGACGAACGCACGGCGCGCTCGGTCACTGACCGGGCGCGCCATCTTGTGCCCCGGTCAGCGTCCGCGCGCAACGAAACGATAGCGAACCCGTTACCGGCGCTTTGCCGCGTCGAGGCTCATCCTGCGGTAGAATGTCGCGCATGGCTTCTGTCTCTCGCGAAAAAATCGCCCTCGTGGTGTTCGTGCTGCTGGTGCTATTCGGCATCGGCCTGCTCATCGCGTACCTGAACATCGGCCATAACTGGAACGTCACGGCCGCGCAGATCGACGACGCCACCGGCGAGCTCGAGGGGTATACGGTCATCCTGTACGCGGGAACGGTCGAAGAGCCTGCCGAAGAGGAGTCGTCGGCGTCCGGAAAGGGCGAGTCTGCCGGCTCCGTCGACGCGGTCGAGCCTTCGACGTCGACCTCTGCCGAGTCCGCAGAGAGCACTGGGCAGGCGCGCGACCTCGAGGGCGACGGGGCTTCTCGCGGCGCTTCCGGCCTGGAGCCGTCCGCATCGTCCGCTGACGCTGCCGCAGGATCGGACGAGCCGTCGGGCTCTCGCGCAAGCGGCGGCGCCACGCCGCTATTCTCCTCGCCCAGCACGCAGGAGCGCGACCCCGTCTCGGTGGACGACGTCGCCGCCTCGT
>DVLD01000044.1 GCA_018715725.1 Candidatus Aveggerthella excrementigallinarum | reverse complement strand
GAGGGGAAGGTGCATGCCTTCTACAACTTCGGCGAGGACCCGCTGCAGACCGAGCCCGACGCGCAGGACCTCAAGCGTCAGCTGCAGGGGCTTGATCTGCTCATCTGCCAGGACATCTTCATGACGCAGACGTGCATGATCGCCGACGTCATCTTCCCGGGCACGTCCTGGGGCGAGCATGACGGTGTGTTCTCCGCGTCCGACCGCACGTTCCAGCGCTTCACGGCCGCCGTGCCGCCGAAGGGCGAGTGCAAGCACGATTGGCAGATCTTCTCCGAGCTGTCCACGCGCATGGGCTACCCCATGCACTACGAGGACACGCAGGAAATTTGGGACGAAATGCGCTCCCTCTGCCCGACGTTCTACGGCGCCACGTACGAGAAGATGGCAGGTGTGGGACACGCGCAGTGGCCGATTCCGACCATCGAGCATCCGGGCACGCCCATCATGTACCTGGGCGGCAAGTTCACGACGCCCGACAACCGCGCCAACCTCATGGCACACGACTGGGAGCCGCCGACCGAGCTGCCCGACGAGGAGTACCCGCTCATCCTGTGCACCGTGCGCGAGGTGGGGCACTACTCGTGCCGCTCCATGACCGGCAACTGCCGCGCCCTTTCGCTTCTGGCCGAAGAGCCGGGCGAGATTCACATCCATCCTGACGATGCCAAGACGCGCGGCATTTGCGACGGCGAGCTGGTGCGTGCGTTCTCGCGCCGTGGCGAGGCTATGAGCCGCGCGGTGGTGGACGAGCGCATCAACAAGGGCACGGTCTACATGACCTACCAGTGGTGGATCGGCAAGTGCAACAACCTCACGCTGCATGCGGTCGACCCACGTTCGCACACGCCCGAGGATAAGTTCAGCGCATGCCAGGTCGAAGCGATCGAAGACCAGGTGTGGGCCGAGCAGCACATGCAAGAGCTCTACACGCAGCTCAAGAACGACCTTGCTGACCTGGCGTCCGCGCAGGACATCGAGCCGGCATCGCAAAGGCAGCCTCAAGAAACGCGCGAATCCGTGATCGTCTAGGGGAAATCCGCAACGGGCCCGCTCGCGTTCCTGGCGGTCGGGCCCGTCGAGACCAAAGGAGCGGATGTGAATCGATTCATCAGCATTCACCCCGATAGGTGCATTGGCTGCGGCACCTGCCGGGCGGCTTGCAGCGAGGGGCATATCGCCCGCGGGCTGCAAAGCGAACCGAGGTTGTCCTTGGTCCAGACCAAGGGGATCTCGGCAGCGGTCACCTGCCACCACTGCGAAGGCGCGCCTTGTCTTGAGGTGTGCCCAGTGGCGGCAATCACGCGCGAGGACGGGATGGTGCACGTCAACGAGCAGCACTGCGTCGGCTGCAAGCTGTGCGCGGTGGTGTGCCCGTTCGGCGCAATCCATCCTGCAGGAACGTCGATCGCAGGCGTCGCGGGCACGAGCGTCAACACGCCAACGTACCCGAAACGCCTCGATCCCATCCTGCGCTACGACATCGGCGTGTACACGTGCGCAGTCAAATGTGATTTGTGCGCGGGCGATCCGCGCTGCGTCGCGGCCTGCCCGACGGCCGCGTTGGAATACGTTCGGGAAGAGGAGATCGCCGGTTCCATCAAGGACAGGCGGCTTGAAGCGGCGCTCGCTGTGGGCGACGTCCAGGAAAGCATTGCGGAGATAAGGAGGTCGAGATGAGCGCATCGGTTCTGTTCCTTGCGTCCGTTGCCGTCTCGTGCGTCGGCGGCGTGCTCGCGCTGCTCGTGGGCCGTTCGGTCTCCGCGGCGAAAGCGGTCGCGTGCATCGCAGGCGTTGCGGCGTCGATCTGCGGCCTGGGCGCCGGCGCGATGGCGATCTTCGGAGAGCCCGAGCTCGTGAGCATCGCGACCCCGTTCTCGTTCGCGAACTTCTCGTTGCTGTTCAACCCGTTGTCAGGCCTGCTCGTCCTGGTGATCTCGCTCTTGGCGCTCGTTGCCTGGGTGTACGGCCTTTCGTACTTCGACGAGTACAAAAAACACGGCGTTGGCGCCTTGGGCTTCTTCATGAACCTGTTCGTCGCGTCCATGATGGGCGTCATCTGCACGGACAACGCGTTCTGGTTCCTCGTGTTCTTCGAGCTCATGTCGCTGACCTCGTACTTCCTCGTCATCATCGAGCAGAAGGAAACCTCCATCAAGGGCGGCTTCCTCTACCTGGTCATGGCGCATGCGGGCTTTTTGCTCATCATGATCTCGTTCTTCACCATGGCGGGCACCACCGGGAGCTTCGAGTTCCAGAGCATCCGCGAGCATGGGTTCAGCCCGGTCATCGCGTCGCTCGTGTTCGTGCTCGCGTTCATCGGGTTCGGCTGCAAGGCGGGCATGGTCCCGTTCCATTCATGGTTGCCCCAGGCCCATCCGGCGGCGCCTTCGAACGTGTCGGCCCTCATGTCCGGCGGCATGATCAAAATCGGCGTGTTCGGCATCGTCAAGGTGGGCCTCGACCTTTTGTCCTCGTCTGAGGTTCAGCTGTGGTGGGGCGTTCTCGTGCTGCTGTTCGGTGCGGCCTCGTCCGTCCTGGGCGTCGTCTACGCCCTGGCGGAGCACGACATCAAGAAGCTGCTCGCCTACCACTCCGTCGAGAACATCGGCATCATCCTGCTCGGCGTAGGCGTCGGGTTCATTGGGATGGCGCTCGGCCAGCCAGCCATCGCTGTCATCGGCTTCATGGCGGGCTTCTACCACCTGCTCAACCATGCCGTGTTCAAGGGCCTCCTGTTCCTGGGCGCCGGCTCGGTGCTGTACGCCACCGGCACGCGCAACATGGAGAAGATGGGCGGCCTTGCGCGCGTCATGCCGGTCACGGCGATGTGCTTCCTCATCGGCTCGCTGGCCATCTCGGCCATTCCGCCGCTGAACGGCTTCGTGTCCGAGTGGTACACCTACCAGTCCCTGTTCACGACCGCGTTCGCGGGTGACGCTGTCATCAAGGTCGTCGCCGCGTTCGGCGCCGTGGCGTTGGCCATCACCGGTGCGCTGGCCGTCACCTGCTTCGTGAAGGCGTACGGCGTGACGTTCCTGTCCGCGCCGCGTTCCGACGTGGCGCGCCAGGCGAAAGAAGTTCCTGGTCCCATGAAGGCGGGCATGGCCGTCCTGGCGGCGGCGTGCGTGTTCCTGGGCGTGGGCGCCCCGTGGGTCGCCCCGGTCATGGAGCACATCGCGACCGCCATGACCACCGCTCCGACCGTCGGCGCCGCCGTCGGCATGGAGTTGGTGAACCCGGCTATCGGCAGCACGGTCTCCACCCCGCTGCTCGCCGTGCTCATGATCGCGCTCGTGGCTCTGCTGTGGGGCCTGCGCGCTGCGCTCGGCACGGGCGGCACGGGCGTCGTCCGCGACCCGTGGGCGTGCGGCTACAAAGCCGAGGCCGAAATGCCCGTCATCGCGACGAGCTTCGCCTCCCAGGTCGAAATGGTCCTGGGGCCCCTGTACCGCATACGCTCGTTCATGTCGGCCCAAAGCGGCAAGTTCGTGGCCCTGTTCCAGGGCACGGTCAAGGGCGCTTCGGTTGCCGAGACGGCGGGCGACAAGTACCTCGTCGACACCGTGGCGACGCTCGTCGTCTGGCTTGGACAGCAGGTGCGCAAGATAGAGTGCGGCGACTTCCGCGTGTACATCCTCTACATCGTGGCAGCGCTCGTGTTCTTCCTGTGCCTGTCCGTTCTGATCTAGGAGGAGGTGCGTCATGACTGAGATTATCATCGCCATCGTGCAGGCTCTCCTGCTCATGCTGTTGGCGCCGCTCGTTTCGGGAACGGCGCGATGGATGCGCGCGAAGATGCACACCCGTCGCGGCCCCTCCATCCTGCAGGATTATTACGACATCGCGAAGCTGCTGAAGCGCCAGGACGTACGCACGCAGCATTCAAGCTTTGTGTTCCGTCTCATGCCGCCTCTGTACATGGGCGTCTTGCTCATCCTTGCGTGCGGCATGCCCATGATCACGCGTGCCTGCCCAATCCCCGTGCTCGGCGACGTGATCACCATCATCTACTTGCTCGCGCTCCCGCGCTTCTTCTTCGCGCTGGCGGCTGTTGACAGCTCCGATGCGTACTCCGGCGTCGGCGGCATTCGCGAACTGATCGTGGGCGTGCTCGTGGAGCCTTCCATGATGCTCGCGCTGTTCGTCGCCGCGCTTGCAACGGGCACGACGAACATCGGCGCCATGGGCGAGGCGATTGGCTCGCTGTCGGTCACGTCCCCGGTCGCGGTGGTGGTCGCCGCCGCGGCGTTCGCGCTCGCCTGCTACGTGGAGCTGGGCAAGTTGCCCTACGACGTGGCGGAGGCGGAGCAAGAGCTGCAGGAAGGCCCCCTGGCTGAGTACTCCGGCCCTTCGCTCGCCATGGCCAAGGCGTCCTTGTCCATGAAGCAGGTCATCGTGGTGAGCTGGTTCATAGCCGTCTTTCTGCCGTTCGGCAGTGCCACCGAGCTCACGATTCCGGCGCTCGCCCTGGGCGCGCTGGTCTTCGTGGTCAAGGTCGCGGCCATCTTCTTCGTCTGCTCCATTGTGGAGAACCTGGTGTCGCGCGTGCGGTGGAAGTACATGAGCCGTCAGACGTGGACCATCGTGGGCGTGTCGGTGCTCGCGCTCGTGTTCTGCGTCCTGGGAATCTAGGGGAGAGGAGGATCGATTATGTTGCTTGAACAAACCCTGCCCCTCCTTGCGATTGGCTCTATCCTCGTGCCCTTTGTCGCGGCGCTGTTGATCGTCGCGTCGCCGCAGCGCATGGCGAAAGGCCTTTGCATCGTGGCTGCCGCCATATCGACGGCCTTGTCGGTCGGTGCGTGGCTTGTCCTTGCCGGCAGCGGGCAGGAGTCCGTCGCCGTGCAGCTCATTGGGCTCGGGGGCGCCGAGGTCATGGGCTTCGTGTTTGACAAGATGAGCGTCATGCTGGCGCCCTGCTTCGTGGGTATCGGCCTGCTTATCGCTATCTACTCGGTTGGCTATCTGAACGCGGGCAACCGCGAGCATCCCGATGCGCCGCGTCGTCGCTTCTACGCCTTCTTCACAGTGTTCATCGGCGCCATGGCGGGCGTCGTCTACTCGTCCACTGTGGTGGGGCAGCTCGTGTTCTTCGAGATCACGGGTGCGTGCTCGTGGGCGCTGATCGGCTACTACGACACGCCCACCGCGCGCAAGTCGGCGCTGAAGGCGCTCATCATCACCCATATCGCATCGCTGGGCCTCTATGTCGGCGCCGGAGCCCTGTACTTCCAGACGGGCACGTTCGCTACGGACGCCATCGCCCAGCTTGATGACTTCTGGAAGACGTTCGTGCTCATCGCCGTGCTCATCGCTGCGTGGGGCAAGTCCGCGCAGCTGCCGTTCTACATGTGGCTGCCCTCCGCTATGGAGGCGCCCACGCCGGTGTCGGCGTATCTGCACGGCGCGTCCATGGTCAAAGTGGGCGTGGCGGTTTTCGCCCGCGTGCTCGTGGGCGCCGGCCCGGTGCCGGAGCCGGTGGGTTGGGTCGTCGCCGTCGGCGGCATCCTCACGTGCCTGTTCGCGTTCTTCATGTATCTGCCGCAGAAGGACATGAAGCGTCTGTTGGCGTTCTCCACCATCTCGCAATTGGCGTACATCTTCCTGGGCTTCTCGTTCTTCATCTTCGGCAGCGACCTTGCGTTCGAAGGCAGCGTCATGCACATGTTCAACCATGCGTTCGCGAAGACGCTGTTCTTCCTGGTGGCAGGCGCGTTCAGCTACACGTTGGGCACGCGTATGCTCCCGAAGATTAAAGGCGTGCTCAAGAAGCAGCCGCTGCTGGGCGTGGGCTTCGCCGTCGCGGCTTTGGCAATCGCCGGCGTGCCGCCCATGAACTGCTTCTTCAGCAAGACGGCGCTGTTCTTCGGTGGCTTCTCGGTCGCCGAGGCGAACCCTGCGCTGATGGTGATCGTCATCTTGGCGCTCGTGGAGACCGTCGGCTGCTTCGCATGGTTCCTCAAGTGGATGGGCAGCGTGCTGCCGGGCGAACCGTCTGAGACGGTGGCCCAGGCCCAGCCGGTGCCGAAAGCCATGCAGGGCGTGTTCGTTGTGCTCATCGTCATGACGGTCGCGTCGAGCTTCATCGCTGCCGCGTGGTTGGGATAAGGAGTCAGCATGACAGGTTACACATTGGTCAACATCCTGGGAGGCGCGCTCATCCTGACCTCGATGCTCGTGGTGCTTTCGAAGGCGCCGCGCAAAGCAGCCTTCCTGTACGCGGTCCAGTCGCTCGTGCTCATCTCGCTGTTCGTGGTGCTGGGCATGACGACCGGGTCGACGGAACTGTACACATGGGCGGGCACGGGATTCGTCACGAAAGTCCTGTTCGTGCCGCTTGCCATTCTGTTCGTGTGCAAGAAGATGGGCGATGCGGGCGCAGGCCTCGAGCCGAAGCTCACGCCGGTGAAGAGCATCGTCCTTATCGCGATCGAGGTGTTCGTGTGCTTCGTGGTCGTCCAAGGCATCGACTTGCCGACCGCCGCGGACGTGAAGCCGGCGCTCGCCATCTCGCTCGCGCACTTCTTCATCGGCCTGACGTGCATCGTCACGCAGCGCAACATCGTCAAGCAGATTTTCGGCTACTGCCTGATGGAGAACGGTTCCCACGTCACGCTGGCGCTGCTGGCACCACAAGCTCCCGAGCTTGTCGAGGTGGGCATCGCCACCGACGCGATCTTCGCCGTCGTCATCATGGCGGTCGTGGCGATGCGCATCTACCGCACCGCCGGCACGCTTGATGCCGACGATCTGATGGAATTGAAAGGGTAGGTGAGGTGCCATGGATTACGCAACGCTCATGATGGCGGTCATGGCGCTCCCAGTCGCCGCCGCCGTGATTATGGCGATCCTTCCGGCGAAGGCGACGCCGCGCCCGATCTACGAGACGCTGCACGTCGTCTCGCTGGCAGGCGTGCTCGCGCTGGCCGTCGTTCTCGTCGTCGGTGTCGTGGGGTCCGGCCAGCCCCAGGATGCGGTGGGGTATTGGTTCCACCTGGATGCGCTCGGCTGCGTCTTCTTGGCGCTCATCGGCGCGGTCGGGTTCTTGACGGGCCTGTTCGCCGTGCCGTACGTGCGCCATGACGTGGAGATCGGGCATATGGGCCCTGGCCAGGTGAAGCAGTTCTACGTGTTCTTCGACCTGTTCGTGTTCACGATGCTGCTCGTCTCCATGTCCAACAACATCATCATGATGTGGGTCGGCATCGAGGCCACAACGCTCTCCACGGTCTTCCTCGTGGGGTCGTACAACACGAAGCTGTCGCTCGAGGCAGCATGGAAGTACGTCATCGTCTGCACGGCGGGCGTGGCGTTCGGCCTGTACAGCACCGTGCTCGTCTACGCGAACGCGGCGGACATCATGGCAGACCCGCACCAGGCGGTGTTCTGGACGGAGCTCTTGCCCTACGCATCCCAGTTTGATGCCATGATTGTGCAGATCGCGTTCGTGTTCGCGGCCATTGGCTTCGGCACGAAGGCCGGCTTGTTCCCCATGCACACGTGGCTGCCCGACGCGCACTCCGAGGCGCCGAGCCCGGTGTCCGGCCTGCTTTCGGGCGTGCTGCTGAAATGCGCCATGCTCGTGATCATCCGCTTCTACATTCTAGCCGTGCAGTGCGTGGGCCAGGGGTTCCCGCAGGCCGTCATGCTCGTGCTCGGCTTGCTGTCTGTCGCTGTCGCGGCGCTCGCCGTCTTCTCGCAAGACGACCTCAAGCGCAAGCTGGCGTACAGCTCGTGCGAGAACGTGGGCGTCATTGCGCTGTGCCTGGGCTTCGGTGGCCCGCTCGGCGTCGCCGCGGCACTGCTGCATTGCGTCATGCACGGCCTCACGAAGAGCTTCGTGTTCTGCCTGTCCGGCAACGTGCTCATGAAATACGGCACGCGCGACTTGAACAAAATCAGCGGCATGATCAAGGTCGCTCCGGTGACCGCCGTGCTGCTTGCAGTCGGCATGTTCGGGCTCTCGGCGTTCCCGCCGTTCGCCATGTTCGTCTCCGAGGTGTCCATGTTCGTTTCGGGCGTGCTGTCCGACAAGCTGTGGGCCGTCATTATCGCCGCTATCGCCCTCACGGTCGTCATCGCGGCGTTCGCGCGCGTGGTGACGGGGTCTGTCATGGGGACGCCTCCGGAGGGCATGGAAAAACGCGACGTCAAGCCGCTCGCGTTCGTGCCCGAGATCGTGCTGGCCGTCGTGATCGTGTGGTTCGGCGTCGCCATGCCGCAGCCGCTGCTGAGCGGCATCGAGGAGGCGACGTCAGTGGTCTTGCAGCAGGATTCCGACGCGCTTCAGCAAGCGCCTCTGTTCAAGGACTTGTTCGCTGCGACTGACGGCGCCGCTGACGCCGCGTCCGAGTAGAAAGAAGGCAAACGGTGAAAAGAAAGGCATTGTCGAAAAAGCCGGGCGCCAGCCATGTCGAGGCAGTTCGAGAGCGGTTTCCCGGCGTCGTGAAGGACGTAGCGTGGCAGACCGACGACCAGGTTACGGTCACGGTGGCAACCGACGCGCTGCCTGACGTGGTGGAGTACCTGTACTTCGGGCGCGGCGGCTGGCTCCCGGTCATGATCGGCAACGACGAGCGGCCCATCAAAGGCTGCTACGCGCTGTACTACGTGCTGTCCATGGAAGAGGAGGATAAGGGCTGGGTCGTCGTCCGCGCCGAGGTCGATCCCGACACGCTCGAGTTCCCCTCCGTCACGCCGCGCGTCCCCGCGTGCGTGTGGAGCGAGCGCGAGGTGCGCGACATGTACGGCCTGCGCCCCGTCGGCCTGCCCGACGAGCGCCGCTTGGTGCTGCCCGACGACTGGCCGGACAACCTCTATCCGCTGCGCAAGGACTCCATGGACTACCGCCATCGTCCGCAGCCGGTTCGCGACGTGGAGAACTACACGTTTCTCTCCGACACCGGCGACCGCGAGACCACGGTCGTGCCCATGGGCCCGCTCCATATCACCTCGGACGAGCCGGGGCATTTCCGCCTGTTCGTCGAAGGCGAAGAGATCGTCGACGCCGACTACCGTCTGTTCTACATCCATCGTGGCATGGAGAAGGTCGCCGAGTCGCGCCTGAACTACGACGCCGTCACGTTCCTGGCGGACCGTATTTGTGGCATTTGCGGGTGTGCCCATTCGGTGGCGTACGCGGAGGCCGTGGAGAACGCGCAGGGCATCGAGGTGCCTGCGCGCGCTCAGGCCATTCGTGCGCTCGTCCTGGAGGTCGAGCGTTTGCACTCACACCTGCTCAACCTGGGTTTGGTATGCCACTACTGCGGGTTCGACACGGGCTTCCAGCACTTCTGGCGCGTGCGCGAGAAGGCCATGGACCTCGCAGAGCTTTTGACCGGCCATCGCAAGACGTACGGACTGAACCTTATTGGCGGCGTGCGTCGCGACATCCTGGCCGAGCAGAAGATGGAGACGATCAGGCTGGTCCACGAGCTGCGCGACGAGACGTGCAGCGTGGTGGACGCCCTGCTCGAGACGCCGAACTTCGAAGGACGCGCGAAGGGCGTCGGTCGGCTTGATCCGAAGATCGCGCGCGCGTTCAGCCCGGTGGGCCCGTGCGTTCGCGGCAGCGGGTTCGCGCGGGACGTGCGCTTCGACCATCCCTTCGACGGCTACAAGATGCTGCAGGATTCCTTCAAGGCGCGCTCGTACGACGGGTGCGACGTGCTGAGTCGCACGCTCGTGCGCATCGACGAGGTGTTTGACAGCTTCGACATGGTGGAGTACCTGCTCGAGAACGCGCCATCCGGCCCAATCCTTACCGAGGACTGGACGTACGACCCGCACAAGTTCGCGCTCGGTTTCACCGAGGCGCCGCGCGGCGAGGACGTGCACTGGGCCATGGTGGGCGACAACCAGAAGTGCTACCGCTGGCGCGCGAAGGCCGCCACGTACAGCAACTGGCCGGTGCTGCGCTACATGTTCCGCGGCAACACCATCTCGGATGCCGCTCTGATTGTGGGCAGCATCGACCCGTGCTACTCCTGCACGGAGCGCGTGACCATCGTGGACGTGAACAAGAAGACGGAAAAGGTCCTCACGAAGGACCAGCTGGAATCGTACTGCCGCCGTCGCACGCACTCTCCGCTGAAGGATTAAGGGGTCGTCATGCTGAAGACACTGCGAAACATCCTGAAGACGGGCGACGCCACGGTCAAGTACCCATTCGCGCCGCTTCATACCTGGCCGGACATGCGCGGCAAGCCCGAGCATGACGCCATCGCGTGCATCGCGTGCGGCGCGTGCGCTGTGGCGTGCCCGCCGAATGCCATCCAAATGCAGACCGACCTGCGAGCTGGCACCACCATGTGGTCCATCGATTACGGTCGCTGCATCTTCTGTGGCAGGTGCGAGGAGGTGTGCCCGCTGTCCGCCATCAGCTTGGAATCCGAGTTCGAGCTGGCGGTCATGCGCAAAGACGACCTCATCGAAACGTGCACCTACCAGCTGCAAGCGTGCTCAGAGTGCGGCGAGTATTTCGCCCCGCGGAAGGAGGTCGACTATGCCGTCCGCCTGCTGAGCAGCATGCCGGGCAATCCCGAGGTGGAAGAGGCGGCGCAGCTCGCCAGCGTGTGTCCCACGTGCAAGCGCCGCCGCGACGCCGTGGCCGCGAAGGCCGCTGACGACGCGCACGCGAAGGCGAAGGGAGGAGAGGCGTAACCATGTCGCTGCGAAAGACATACCAAGTCCCTGAGTCGCTGCAGGCGCGCCTGGACAAAGTCGAGCTCGACGAGAAGATCGTTGCGGCAAAGGCGGCGTTGCTGAACGACATCAAGCGCTCCGTCTACATTTACCGCGTCGACTGCGGCGGGTGCAACGGCTGCGAGATCGAGATTTTCGCCACAATCACCCCCGTGTTCGACGCCGAGCGCTTCGGCATCAAGAACACGCCGAGCCCGCGTCATGCGGACATCCTCGTCTACACCGGTGCCATGACCCGCTCTATGCGCATGCCCGCGTTGCGTGCGTACGAGGGCGCTCCGGACCCGAAGCTCGTCGTGTCCTACGGCGCGTGCGGGTGCACGGGTGGCATCTTCCATGACAACTACTGCGTGTGGGGCGGCACCGACCAGCTGCTGCCTGTCGACGTGTACATTCCCGGCTGTCCGCCGTCGCCCGCCCAGACGATCTACGGGTTCGCCATCGCGCTGGGTCTGCTCGGTCAAAAGCTGCACGAGACGAACATCGTGGAGGGCGCCGACGAGCACGCGCCGCTGCTGTACGAGAACGTCCCGTACCGCCTGCGCGTGGAGATCGAGCGCGAGGCACGCCGCATGGCGGGCTACCGCTACAGCGAGAAGCTCGTCGACCGCTTCATGGGCGCGCTGAGCGCCGAGGGCGTCGACGTGTTCAGTTCGGTCGACGCGCTCATTGCAAACGAGTCCGACCCGCGCAAGGTGGAGATCTTCTCCGAGCTGAAGGACGTGCTCGTCTCGAAGGTGGCGGGAGGCCGGCTGTGAGCGTTCGCGTGAACACGCCGCAGGGTGACGACATCGAGGGGCTCGGCGCCGAAGTGTGGGCCGAGTCCCCCCTGTTCCTGTCGGACGCGGGGGCGAGCGCCCTCGCGCCCGAAACGCCCGAGCGGCAGGAGCGCGGCGAGTCCGTGGTGTTCTACCGCCTGGGACGGCGCTTCGTGGACAACGAGGCGTCCATCCCTGAGGACGCGCGCGACGTGCTGTACTACACGCTTTCCGTCGGGCACCACGTGGGCGTGATCGACTGTTTCGAACGCGCACTGACCATGCCGCTTGCAAGCTACCGCACGATCGTGGGCCTGCTCGAGAGCGAGGAGGCTCGCTTCAAGCTCTCGGGCGTGTGGCGTTTCGGCGAGATTGAGATCGAAAAGACCAACGTGCCCTGCCTGCTGCCCGCGTTGCGGGCGTGCCTGGCGAACCTGGACGTGTTCAACGAGCCGGGCAAGACGGAGATTCCGCTCGACGAACTGGAGGTCTCCATGCTCATGGCGTTCGTGGACGCGGTCTTGAAGGTCCGCGACGAGCCGGGCATGTACCTCATGGTCAGGAGGGAGGCGTCGTGAGCCAAGTGCTGTTCACGGCGGGCAGCGTGCTTCGCGGCGACGACGCTGCGGGCCCCATGCTCGCCAAGATGCTGACGGACGAGCCGGCGGAAGGCTGGACGGTCATCGACGGCGGTCAGACGCCCGAGGACGACCTGGCCACGATCCGCCGCATGGCTCCCGAGCGGGTCGTGCTGGTGGACGCCGCGGCCATGGGCCTTGAGGTGGGCGCGATCAGGCGTTTGGAGGCGGGCGACGTGGCGCGTCAGTCGCTCATCACCACGCACTCGCTACCGATTACGTTCTTGCTCAGCGAGCTGCAGCGCGCGTGCGAGCGCGTCGACTTCCTCGGCATCCAGCCAGGAAGCCTGGAGTTTTTCGACCCGCTGTCACCGGGCGTGTGGGACGCGCTGGACGACATCGCGGGCTGCATTCGCGATGGGGGCGACGTCTCCCGGTATCCGCGGATGGGAGAAGGCGCGGCGTGACGCCGCGTGCGGCGTGCGCTTGTCCACGCCGTGCAAGAGAGGGGGCGAGAGCGCAGGAAGTGAAGGGCCGGCGCTCTCGCGGTCATTCGGCGGCTTTGCCGCCACGAAGGAGGATACAACATGAGCATCACAAGCGATGACTTGAAGCCCATCAAGCCTGACGCGCTCTCGCCTGCCGAGACGGAGGCGAAGGCTGAGTCGCTTGGCGTGGGCAAGGCGACCATGGCCATCCCGAAGGTGTTCGTCATGGCCATGCTGGCGGGTGCGTTCATCGCGTTCGGCGGCATGTATTTCTGCATCTTCTTGGGCGATTCGACGATGCCGTTCGCGGCACAGCGCATGGTGGGCGGCATTTGCTTCTGCCTGGGCCTTGTGCTCGTGCTGTGCTGCGGGTCCGAGCTGTTCACGGGCAACTGCCTCATGATCTGCGCGAAGGCTTCGGGCAAGGTCGGCTGGGGTGGCGTCCTCAAGAACTGGGTGACCGTGTGGCTTGGCAACTTCGCGGGCGCGCTCGTGGCCGTGCTCTTGATCTTCATGGCGCAGGTATGGGCCATGAACAGCGGTGGCGTTGCGGAGGCCATGGTCTCCGTGGCCGCGAGCAAGGTCACTCCTGATTGGGTGACGCTCTTCTTCAAGGGCATCATGTGCAACGTCTTCGTGTGCCTGGCGGTGTGGATCGGCTTCTCCGCCCGCACCGTGGTGGACAAGGTGATCGGCATCATCTTGCCGATCAGCGCCTTCGTGGCCGCCGGCTTCGAGCACTGCGTGGCCAACATGTTCTTCCTGCCCATGGGCTTCATCATGAACACGATGGGCTACGGTGCCGACGGCGTAATCACGCTCGGCGGCATCGCCTACAACCTCTCCGCCGCCACGCTGGGCAACATCGTCGGCGGATTGTTGGTCGGCCTGGCGTACTGGTTCGTGTTCAATCAGAAGAAGGCTGGAAAGTAGCGACAGATTACTGGACGCGGAGGGCTGTGCGTCCGAATGGGCGCCCTCAGGATTTGTGCAGCGTCCCGCGTCTGAGCGCGCATACCATGAATGTATGCATCACGAGTGGAAAGGAGGCGACCGTGCCCGAGCATAAGATGACCGACGCAGCTGAGCGTGCTGTCCCTGCGGGCGCTGTCGCCTCTTTGCGCGAGGTGGGGGCGCTGTTCGTGACCGAAGACGGCGCCGCAGCCCGCACCGAGGTGGTGGCGGTGGAGTCGCGCATTGACGTCGTGCTCGATGGCGCGTACTGGGCGTCGTTCGCCGCGTCACCGCAGGATTTGGAGGACTTCGCGTACGGGCTGCTGCTCTCGCACGGCCTCATTTCGCATGCGAGCGAGGTCACGTCGGTGGACGTGCGCGAGGTCGAGGGCGTGCTCGTGCTCGACGTGCGCCGCGCGGGCTTGCAGGATGCACGCGCTGCTGTCGCGGCGCCTTGCGCGTACCGCGCCGCGTGCCCGCACGCGGCGTCCGAGGCGGTGTTCCCAGGGTTTGAGCAGCTGGCTTGCCAGGGGGAGGCCGCTGGCGATTCCGCCCCGAAGCTCCCACCGCATGCCATCTTCAACGTGAGCCGCAGCCTGCTTTCCCAACAGGGCATGCACCGGGCGACGGGCGCCACGCACGCGGCGGTGTTCGCTGACCGCGAGGGAGTCGTCGTGCTCATGCGCGAGGACGTGGGTCGCCACAACGCTGTCGACAAGCTCATCGGGGTCTTGGCGCGCGAGGGCGTCGACGCGTCGGAGGGCTTCGTCTACCTGTCAAGTCGCTGCGCGCTCGAGCTCGTGGCGAAGTGCGCTCGCGCGGGCGTGTGCGTGGTCGCCGCCGTCTCGGCGCCCACCTCCGCGGTCATCGACTTCGCCGAAGCCGCAGGCATCACCCTGTGCGCCTTCGCCCGCGAAGGCCGCTTCACGGTCTATACCCACCCTGAGCGATTGGAGGTGTGATCGGCGCTTCTATCTCTTCGGGCGCGAGGCAGGGCTTCCGCCCAATCCGCCGCGCTCCAGGCGCGGTAAAGCTGCCCGAATGGCAGTCGTGCCGCATCTTGCGTTCCCCTGCAAACACGAGATGCGGCGCGACCGCCAAGTTCGGGCCAGGGCGGCCATCCGCCTGCCCGCCGTAGTGGCGGTATCATAGGGACGGTTGACGGCTGTCCGGCGCTTTTTCTGCACGGCGCCCTTTCTGCACTCGCAGCTGTCTCCGGCCCTCAGCCTGAGGCGTGGCCAGGTCCTCTGCATGCCCGCGCGATTCTCTGCCTACATTTATTAGGTTACATTCGTATGCTCTCAAAAAGGGGGAGTCATGACTGATTATCGCGACATGTGGCAGGACCTTGGCATGGACCTGGAGACGCACGACCTGTTGTGCGCAGCGCTGCCGCAATCGTTCGGCGACATCTACCTCACGCAGGAGAACCGCCCGGAAGGCATGGCCTTCTACGATTTCGTCGTTTCCGAGATTCACGGCATTCGTCCCGCCGAGCTCGTCAAGCTGAAAGAGGACGGCGGGAAGGTCTTCGGCACGTTCTGCGTGTTCGTGCCCGACGAGATCGTGGTCGCGTGCGGCGGCGCCGTCACGGGCCTGTGCGGCGGCTCGCAGTTCTGGGTGCCCGAGGGAGAGAAGGTGCTGCCGTCGGGCATGTGCCCGCTCGTCAAGGCGTCGCTCGGCGCACACTTCGGCAAGACCTGCCCGTACTTCAGCGTCTCCGACGTCTACGTGGGCGAGACCACGTGCGACGGCAAGAAAAAGGCCTACGAGATCCTGGGCGCCGACAAGCAGACCTACGTCATGGACATGCCTCAGATGAAGCGCCCGCAGGATTACGAGAAATGGACGGGCGAGATCGCTGCGTTCGCCGACATGGTCCAGGACGTCACGGGTGTCGAGCTCACGGCCGAGAAGCTGGGCGATGCCATCCACCTCATCAACGAGAAGCGCCAGGCGCTCGCTCGCGTGCACGCGGCACGCAAGGCCGACCCGCTGCCCATCAGTGGCAAGGACGTGCTGCTCATGACGCAGATAGCTTTCTTCGACGACCCGGCGCGCTGCGCTCAGATGGCAAACGCGCTGGCGGACGAGCTCGAGGCGCGCATCGAGCGCGGCGAGGGCGTGTTCCCGAAGGGCACGAAGCGCATTCTTGTCACCGGCACGCCCCTGGCCATTCCGAACTGGAAGCTGCACCACATCATCGAAACGAGCGGTGCTGCCGCTGTGTGCGAGGAAATGTGCACGGGCACGCGCTACTTCGAGCATCTGGTGGACGAATCGGCCACGACGCTCGAAGGCCAGTTCCAGGCCTTGTCCGATCGCTACATGCAGAACAACTGCGCGTGCTTCACGCCGAACCCGGGCCGCGTGGAGGACATCGTGCGCCTGGCGCGCGAGTACCGGGCGGACGGCGTGATTGACTGCAACCTGAAGTTCTGCACGCTCTACGACGTGGAGAAGTCCAGCGTCGCGGCGGCGCTCGAGCAGGAGGGCATCCCGTGCCTGGCGCTCGAGACCGACTACGCTGACAACGATGCTGAGCAGCTGCGCACGCGCATCGGCGCGTTCATCGAGATGCTGGGGTAGCCCATGTTCGGCATCGGCATCGACATCGGATCGACCGCCACGAAGATTGCAGTGCTCGACGCCGCGGGCGCGCTCGTGCGCACCGAAGTGCGGCCGACGGGCTTCAGCAGCGTCGAGGCGGCCGAAGGCGTGCGCGCGCTCCTGGAGGCCGAGGGCTTCCTGGCGCACGAGCACGCCGTCGTCGCCACGGGCTACGGCCGCATTGCCGTGCCCTACGCCGACAAGGTGGTCACCGAGATCACCTGCCACGGGAAGGGCGCAGCGCGCCTGTTCGGCGGCGACGGCGTCGTGGTGGACATCGGCGGGCAGGACACGAAGGTCATCAAGCTTTCTGGCGGCAAGGTCGCAAAGTTCGTCATGAACGACAAATGCTCTGCAGGGACAGGGCGCTTCCTGGAGATCATGGCGGACCGCCTCGCCGTGAGCCAGGCGGACATGGCGCGGATGGCGCGCGAGGGCACACCGACGCCCATCTCGAACATGTGCACGGTCTTTGCGGAGTCGGAGGTCATCAGCCTGGTCGGCAAGGGCGAACCGCGCGAAAACATCGCGAACGGCGTCATCGAATCCGTCGTAGCGCGCGTGGCAACGCTCGTGCTGCAGACGCCGGGCTCGCCGTACTTCCTGACCGGAGGCCTCTGCGAGAACGACTACGTGGTTGAGCGGCTGGGCGCGCGGCTAGGCAGCGTGGTCGCCACGTGCCCCGAAGCGCGCTACGCCGGAGCCATCGGTGCTGCGCTTTGCGCGCTCGACCTGGGGTAATAAACACTGCGGGCTGCCCTGCAGCGCCCGCTTCCATTGGTTTCATTGACAAGGAGAGTCTTCATGGAAGAGAACAAACTTCCAAGCACGTTCGAGGAGTTCAACGATGCGCGCAAGGCGTCGTTCATGAAGGTCAAAGAGTTCAAGGACAACGGAGGGCGTCTGGTCGGCTTCCTTTGCTCGTACACGCCACTTGAGATCATCGACGCAGCGGGTGCAGCGTCTGTGGCGCTGTGCGGCACGAGCAACGAGACAGTGCCGACGGCGGAGACCGTGCTTCCCGCGAACCTTTGCCCGCTTGTGAAGTCGACGTACGGGTTTGCACTGGCGGACAAATGCCCGTTCACGTACTTTTCGGACATGATTGTCGGCGAGACCACGTGCGACGGTAAGAAGAAAATGTACGAACTCTTGAACGAGCTCAAGGACGTCTACGTGCTACATCTGCCGCAGGGCCAGCAGCGCGCGTACGAAGCGGACGCCTGGTACCAGGACGTGAAACTGTTCAAAGAGCACCTCGAAGAGTACTACAGCATCGAGATCACGGACGACGACCTGCGAGCTGCCGTTCGCCGTCGCAACCGACTGCGCCAAGCATTGCTCGACCTGTACAGCCTGCAAAAGCTCACGCCTTCGGCAACGACAGGCATGGAGTTGGTCAGCTCGGTCATGGCGAGCACGTTCAGCTTCGACATCGAAGCCTATGCCGCGCAGCTTGAGGAACTGGTGGCAAAACGTCGTGCTGCGTACGATGCCGGGGAGCGTCCGGTCGGCGCAGACCGCAAGCGCGTTCTCGTGACGGGCTGCCCGCTCGGCGGCGTCATGAACAAGGTCGTCAAGACCATTGAGGACAACGGCGGCGTGGTCGTATGCTCCGACGACTGCTCGGGCGAACGTACGAGCAGTATGATGATCGATCCTGAGGCGCCCGATATCTTGCGGGCTATCTCCGACCGCTATCTGCAAATACACTGTTCGGTCATGACGCCGAACGACGGTCGTATGGAGAATACGCTCGACATGGTCGAGCGCTATCATGCGGACGGCGTGATTGAAAGCATCTTGACGGCGTGCCACACGTTCAACGTGGAGAGTGCGCGCATGGAGCGTGCCATGGAAGCTCACGGCGTGCCGTACATGCGGCTGGAGACTGACTACTCCACGGGCGACGTCGGCCAGGTGGAGACGCGCATAGCCGCGTTCATCGAGACGCTGTAGCGCTGCCAGACGCAGGATGCTGCAGACAAAGCCTCTGGCATCCTGCGCGCAGCAACTTCCGTCCATGCGCCGCAGGGATGCGGCGGCGTGTGGACGGACTTCGCGATACGGCAGATGCAGCGAGCGTGCTTGCAGGGCGCATCGAGCTCTGGCCGTCGAGCGGTCGGGGTGCCGCAGGGGCTCTCTGATGCAAGAGAAGGAAGATTCATGATGTATTTCGACAATGCGGCGACTACGTTGCAAAAGCCGCCCGAGGTGGCGGAGGCTGTCGCGCACGCCCTGACGTCTTTCGGCGGCGTGGGGCGTGGCGTGCACCCGGCGTCGCTGGCTGCGGGCATGGCGGTATACGACGCGCGCGCTCGCGTGGCGGAGCTGCTTGGGGCCCCGTCGGCTGCGCGCGTTGCGTTCACGCTGAACGTCACCATGGCGCTCAACACGGCCATTGACGGCCTGCTTGCGCCGGGGGAGGGCGCCGTGACCACAGCGGCTTCGCACAACTCCGTACTGCGTCCGCTCTTTCGCGCGCGTGACGAGCGCGGTTGCTGGGTGGAGGTCGCCGACATTCTGCCGGACGCTTCGCTTGATTTCGCGTCGTACGAGCGCGCGCTCGCGCGCGGTCCAAAGCTCGTTGTTGCCACGCACGCCTCGAATCTGACGGGCGACGTGTACGACATCGCGCGCATGGCGCGCATGGCGCACGAGGCGGGCGCCCTGTTCGCGCTGGATGCAGCGCAGTCTGCAGGCGCCACACCGGTGGACATGAGCGTACTGGGCGTGGACGTGCTGTGTTTTACCGGGCACAAAAGCTTGTTCGGTCCGCAGGGCACGGGCGGTCTGTGCGTTGCGGAAAGCGTGGATATACTGCCGTTCGTCGAAGGCGGCTCGGGCGTGCACAGCTACGACGAGCGCCATCCGCGCTTCATGCCCGAGGCGCTCGAGGCGGGCACGGTGAACGCGCACGGCCTGGCGGGTTTGGCGGCGGGCGTCGCGTTTTTGCAAGACGTGGGCGTGGGGCAGGTGCACGCCCACGTGTCGCGGCTAGCGGACGCCTTCGAGGCGGGCGCGCGGGATATCCCGGGCGTGCGCATCTTGGGTGGCCACGGGGGCATGGACCGCAGCGGCATCGTGGCGCTCAACGTGGGCGATGTCGACTCAGCCCAGGTCGCCGATCGCCTGGCGCAGGAGTTCGACATCTGCGTGCGCGCGGGCGCCCACTGCGCGCCGCTCATGCACACGGCGCTCGGCACCGAGGAGCAGGGCGCGGTCCGTTTCAGCTTCTCGTGGTTCAACACGGAAGCGGAAGTCGAGGCCGCCGTGCGCGCGCTCGCGAGCGTCGCGCGCGAGCTGACGGGTGCGGGCGCATGATGGGCGCTGGTGCCCCCGATGCCGCCTCGAACGTGCAGTGGTATGCGCTCGTGGACTCGGCGACGGAGGGGTTCGCAGCGTACCAGGCGCTTCGCGCTGCCGGTTTCGACGTGCGCATCGCGCCCGCGCCGCGCGGCGTGCAGGCGTGCTGCGGCATGTCGATCGCGTTCGGCGACCCTGCCGAGGTCGAAGCGGCGCGCGACGTCGCCGCCGAGCGCGGCCTGGCGATTACGGAGTTTGTGCAGGTGGCCGGCTCGCGCGATGCGCGCCGAGACCGGTTCTGCTAGAAGGCATATGCGGGGTACGCCCGTCGGATGCCGCAGGGCATGCGGGCGCGCCTTCGCAGGAAGGAAGAAGGACATGGAGATCATCAACGCATTCGGGCTGCAGTGCCCCAAACCGCTCATGCTGGCGAAGCAGCGCGTCGACGCCGGGGTCGCGGAGTTCGGCATTCAGGTCGACAACGAGACGGCCGTGAAGAACGTCTCGCGCATGGCCGAGCGCACAGGCCGCCCGGTCGAGGTCACGGAGATTGAGGGCGGCTGGCTCATCGCCTTCGGCGCGGGGGCAAGCGCAGGCGGCGCCGAGGAGGGTACCGTCTCGAACGACGCCGAGTCCGCGGTTCCGGCGGCCGCGCCCGCCGCGGGCCCTGCGTGCGCTCCGGGCGTCGGCTGCGGCTACGCCGTGTTCGTGGGCAAGGATCACGTGGGCGAAGGCGAGGGCGAGCTGGGCTACAACCTCATGAAGATGGCGCTCTACACGCTGTCCGAGTGCGGCGACGCGCCGGCAAGCCTGCTGTTCATGAACAGCGGCGTGAAGCTGGTCGCCGGCGGGGAAGAGCAGGTCGTCGAGAGCGTGCAGAAGCTCATCGACCAGGGCACCGAGGTCCTCGTCTGCGGCACGTGCCTTGATTTCTACGGCCTGAAGGAGCAGCTGCAGGTGGGCGAGGTCTCGAATATGTACGACATCCTCGAGCGCATGCGTGAGGCCGCGAAGACCATCACGCTGTAGCCCGATTGCAGCCTGCTTGGTCTCGCTGGGCTCCCTAGGGCCAGGTAGGCTGTTTCTGCACGTGAGATTGCCGAAAGGAACGCATGAACACCTACGTCATCGCATTCGAGTCGACGCACGCCGCCATGGCCACGGAGCGCGCGCTCGCCGCGCACGCCAAGACCACGATGCTGCCCGTCCCGAAGGCCATCAGCGCCGGCTGCGGCATGGCGCTCAAATTTGACGCGGCCGACGACGCGGCCGCGCTTGCCATCGCCCAGCGCTCACCCGATGCCCGCGGCCTTGCGCGCCTGTTCCGCCAGGATGACGCAGCCTACACGGAGGTCGCGGCGTTGTAATGTGAAAAAGGGACAGGCACTTTTTCACATTTTGCGAGAGGGCGCGAGCTACGCAATGGCTGCCGCGTTGGAGCCTGCGTTCCCTCTTTGTTAGAATCGCCCTCGTGAAACAGGATTCGGCACAGTGCACGACAACCGAGGCGCCGCTTGCGGGCGGCGCCTCGTCGCGCCTGCGCAATTCCGCCATCGTGTTCGTGGGCGGGGCGTGCTATGGCGTGGTCGGCGCGGTCGTGAAGCTCGCGTACGCGGACGGCTTCACGTTCCCGCAGGTCGTGTGCTCGCAGGCATTCTTCGCCACGGTGGTGTTCGCGCTCTGGGCGTTCGTCGATTGGCTGCGCGGCGCACACCGACCCCGCCTGGCGGCGAAGCAGCGCCTGAAGCTTGCCGCCATGGGCCTGGTGACCGGCGGCACCACCACGTTCTACTACTGCGCGCTCCAGTTTATCCCGGCTAGCGTGGGCATCACGCTCTTGTTCCAGTTCACGTGGTTGGGCCTCGTGTTCGAGGTGGCCACCACGCGCCGCCGGCCCACCACCGCGGCGCTCATTGCTGCTGCCATCATCATGGTCGGCACTGTCATGTCGAGCGGTATCGTGGAGGCGGGCGTGGGCTCGCTGCATCCGCTCGGCATCGTGTTCGGCCTGTTGGCGGCGGTGTGCTGCGCGTCGTTCATGTTTCTTTCAGGCCGCGTCGAGACCGACGTGCCGGTGGCGCAGCGTGGCTTGTGGGCCTGCTGCGGCTACCTGCTCACGGGCTTCGTGCTTTGCCCGGACTACCTGCCGTCGGGCGTGCTGCTCCAGGGCATCGCGCAGTACGGCATCATCCTCGGCCCGATGGCCTTCGTGCTGCCCATGGTGCTGTTCGGCATCGGGTGCAAGCATCTTTCGCCGGGCCTGTCCACCGTCATGGCGGCATCCGAACTGCCCATTTCCGTAGCGCTGTCTGTGCTGTTCGTGCACGAGGCGGTCACGCCCGTGCAGCTGGCGGGCGTGGGCGTGATCCTACTCGGCATCGTCGCCGCGCAAACGCCCGCATTTCGCAATCGGTAGACGCAAAAAAGCGCCCCGGCTGTGCCGGGGCGCTGTGCGATCGATGGTGCCCGAGGCGAGATTCGAACTCGCACACCTTTCGGCAACGGTTTTTGAGACCGTCGTGTCTGCCGTTCCACCACTCGGGCGCATCCATGCAGTCTAACAAAAGCCTCCCAGCTCGCCAAGGTCTTACCGCGCACGAGCGTTATTCCTGATTGTGCGCTTGCAGGCAAAACGTGCTACCGTGCGGACAGAACACAGAGCGCCCCTGGCGCTGCGAGAAAGGACCGCCATGACCGACGAAGCGTTGGACCGCGTGATCGAGACGTACCTGGACGAGGAGTGGGAGACCGTCGTCGCCGACATCGACGCGCTTGTGCGCATCGAGAGCACCGAGGATAAAACGGGCGCCAGCGCGGACGCGCCGTTCGGGCCGGGCGTGCGGCGCGCGCTCGACGCGGCGCTCGGCATCGCGGAGCGCATGGGCTTCGCGACGGGCGACGCCGGCGGGTGCGTGGGCTTTGCCGACGTGCCGGGCGCCAGCGAGCGCCAGATTGCCATGATCTGCCATGTGGACGTGGTGCCGGCGGGGCAGGGTTGGACGGTCGAGCCGTTCGCGGTCACGCGGCGCAAAGGCTGGCTCATGGGTCGCGGCGTGCTGGACGACAAGGGCCCGGCCATAGTGGCGCTTCACGCCATGAACTGCCTGCGCCGCGCGGGCGTGCAGTTGCCGTGCTCCGTGCGCATGCTCTTCGGCACGAACGAGGAGTCCGGCATGCACGACGTGCCGCGCTACCTCGCAGAGCACGAGGCGCCGGCGTTCCTGTTCACGCCCGATGCGGACTTCCCGGTGGGCTACGGCGAAAAAGGCCAGCTCGACGGCGAGGTGCGCTTCCCGGTGCAGCCCGATGGCGCGCTCGTGGAGCTTGCGGGCGGCATGGCGACGAACGCCGTGCCGAGCGAAGCGTCCGCCCTGGTGCGCGCTGATGCGGCATCGCTGCCCACGGCGGAAGGCGTCGTGGTCGAGGCTGCGGGCGAAGGGCTTGCGCGCGTGAGCGCGGAGGGCGTCGGCGGCCATGCGGCGTGGCCGGAGAACACGCGTAGCGCCGTTGGCGAGCTGGCGGACTACTTGCTCGAAGCGGGCGTGGGCACGGACGCCGAGCGCGCGTTCTTACAGCTGGCGAGCACGGTGGCGTATGACGTCCACGGCGAGGAGCTCGGCATCGCTGCGTCCGACGAGCATTTCGGGCCGCTCACTATCATCGGCGGTACGCTGCGCACGGAGCCGGCGGAAGACGCGGGCGAGCAGGACATGGCCGTAGGCGCGGGCGAGCAGGACGGTGCCGAAAGTGCAGGCGAACGCGTCGCCGCGAAGCTCTCCGCCGCCTTCGTCCTTACGGTCGACTCCCGCTTCCCGACCACCACGTCGGCCGAGCGCATCGCCACCGCCTTGGCGGAGCGCGCGCAGCAGGCAGGCGCCGCGTTCGTTCAGAGGGCGACGAAGCCGGTGTTCCTGACCGACCCGGCATCGCCTGCCATCCAGGCGCTGCTCGCCTCGTACCGCGAAGTCTTCGACGACGACGCCCAGCCCTTCACCATGGGCGGCGGCACCTACGCCCGCTGCTTCCCGGTGGGCGCGAGCTTCGGTCCGAACCGCCCGTGGGCGGAAGAGCGCCCGGCGTGGGCGGGCGAAGAGCACATGGCCGACGAGGCCGTGCGCGAAGACGTGCTGAAGGACGCCTTCCGCGTGTACGTGCGCACGCTCTGCCGCCTGGCGAGCCTCGAATGGTAGGAGGCGGCGTGCGCCGGGCGTGGCGGATGCGACGGGTGCGGCGGATGCGACGGACGCACCGGGCACAGTAGCCGCGCCGGGCGTAGCAGCCGCACCGGCGTAACGGGCACGACGGGTGCGGCAGGTGCGATAGGAGCGTCGGGCGTGACGTGCGCTCCTATCGCACCAAATACTAAAAAGGCTCCTCGAACGAGGAGCCTTTTTAGTGCGCGAAGGTTGCGCGGCCTGCTTACTTCTCCCAGTCGGCGAAGCTGACTTCCTGGCCGGCCAGACGACGGGAACGGTATTCGGCCGTCGCGGTGAGCAGCACGTCGGAGGACGAGTTGAGCGCGGTCTCGCAGGAGTCCTGGATGACGCCGATGATGAAGCCGACGCCGACGACCTGCATGGCCACGTCGTTGCTGATGCCGAAGAGCGAGCACGCCAGCGGGATGAGCAGCAGCGAGCCGCCCGCAACGCCGGACGCGCCGCATGCGGAGACGGCGGCCAGCACCGAGAGGATGACGGCGGTCGGGACGTCCACCGCAATGCCCAGGGTGTGGCACGCGGTCATGGTCATGACGGAAATGGTGACGGACGCGCCGGCCATGTTGATGGTCGCGCCGAGCGGGATGGACACGGAGTAGTTGTCCTCGTCCAGGCCCAGCTTGCGGCACAGCGTCATGTTGACCGGAATGTTCGCGGCGGAGCTGCGGGTGAAGAACGCGGTCAGGCCGGACTCCTTGATGCAGCGCCACACGAGCGGGTACGGGTTCTTGCGGATGTTCACCCACACGAGCGCCGGGTTCACGACGAACGCGATGAACAGCATGCAGCCCACCAGGATGAGCAGCAGCTGGCCGTACTCGGTGAAGATCTCGACGCCGTTCGTGGACACAGCGGTGAACACCAAGCCCATGATGCCGAAGGGCGCCAGGCTGATGATCCAGTGCACGACCTGGCCCACGGCGTCAGCCACGTTGTGGAAGACGTCCTTCGTGGCCTCCTTGGCGGCGCGCAGGGCCACGCCCAGCATGACGGCCCAGGCCAGGATGCCCAGGTAGTTCGCGTTCACGAGCGCGTCGACCGGGTTGGCGACGATGCTGGCCACGAGCGAGGTCAGGACCTCGCCGATGCCCTCGGGCGAGGACTGCTCGACGGACGGGTCCACGACGAGCGTCATCTCAATGGGGAAGATGAAGCTCGCGATGACGGCGACGAGCGCCGCCAGGAAGGTGCTGATGATGTAGAGCACCACGATGGTGGACATGGAGCCGCCGGTCTTGGCGCTCGCCAAAGCGCTAATGACCAGGAAGAACACCAGAATCGGCGCGATGGCCTTCAACGCGGAGGTGAACAGCGTGCCCAGCAGCGTCAAGACGTCGCTCAGGCCCGGCACCGTGCCGCAGGTGACGCCCAGGATGGCGCCGATGATCAAGCCGACGACGATGCGCTTGATCAGGCTAATGTTGTCCCATTTTCTCCAAAGCTCTTTCACGGGTTCCCCTTCCTACCCTGGCTCGTTGAGAGCTTCATTCCCTACCTTGCTTGTGTAATTCACGTATCATAGCGCTTTGTCAACGGGCGGAGCCTCCGGTTTTGTCGAACGGCGTGAAGCCCTCTGTCGTCAACCGTGCGGGGCATACAACTCCGTGGAGTTTCGCGGAATGGGTGCTTGACTTGGAGCGCGCTCTAGGATGTAAAGATAGAGAACGGGTGGCGGCCGCTACCCCGCACCGTGCGCATAGCCTATTTATATATCGTGGAGGTACGGATGAAGATCGCCGAAGTCAGCAAAAAGTACGACATCTCGGCCGACACCCTGCGCTACTACGAGCGCATCGGCCTCATGAGCCCCGTGCATCGCACTGCCAGCGGCGTGCGCGACTACAGCGAACAGGATTGTGCGCGCGTCCAGTTCATCAAGTGCATGCGTGGCGCTCATGTGTCCATCGAGGCGCTCATTGAGTACATGAACCTGTTCGAGGGCGGCGACGCCACCATTCCGGCGCGCATCGCCCTGCTGGAAGAGCAGCGCGATTTGGTGCGCCAACGCCTGGACGAGATGCAGGCGGGCTTGGACCGGCTGAATTACAAGATCGAGCATTACAACGACATCATGCTCAAGGCCGAACGCGGCTTGTACGACGAGGGCGAAGGCGCGCAGCAGTAGCGCAGGCTGCTGAAAAGGCGACCTGCGGAGCGCGCGGTCGGTAGGGCGGATGCGCTTGCCACGAAAGGACATCATGCAAGATTTACGATTCGAGCCGGGCGTGCGGTATGGCCTGGCGTTCTCGGGCGGGTGCGATTCGGCATGCCTGCTCGCCGAGATGCTGGACGCCGGCGTTGACGTGAAGGCCTATCTGGTGAAGACGGCGTTTCAGGCGGACTTCGAGCTCGAGGACGCCCGGCTGGTGGCGGAATCGCTGGAAACCGGCTTTGAACTGGTGGAGGCGGACATCCTTTCCGCCGAGGACGTGTGCGCCAACCCGCCCGACCGGTGTTATCGGTGCAAGCGCTTCATCTTTGGGGCGATTCTCGAGCGCATGGAGCATGACGGGCGCACGGTGCTCGTTGACGGCACGAACGCCACCGACGACCCGTCGCGTCGGCCGGGCTTTCGAGCGCTCGAGGAGCTGGGCGTGGTCTCGCCCCTGCGCGCAGCAGGATGGACGAAGGAAGATGTGCGCGCCCGTTCGCGCGAGCGCGGCCTGATCACGGCCGACAAGCCGAATTTCTCGTGCTTTGCCACAAAGGTTCCGGCTGGTGAGCGCATCACTTCCGCCGCGCTTGCGCAGGCGGAAGAGGGGGCGCGAGCGACGGTGGAAGCGTGGCGCGCGCGGCGCGCTGTCGCGGGAGGCGCGCCGCGGGTCACGGCGCCCTCTCTACGTAAGGAGCGTCATGGAAGAGCGTGATTTGAGGAAGCTGCTGGAGCGCGTCGCGGCAGGCGACGTGACCGTTGACGAGGCGGCGGCGGATATAAAGGTAGCCCCGTTCAAAGAGCTGGGCTACGCGAAAGTGGACACTCAACGCGGCATTCGCCAAGGCGTGTCCGAGGTGGTGTACGGCGAGGGCAAGACGTCCGAGCAGCTTGCGGGCATCTGCCGCGCTATGCGCGCTGCCGGGCAAGAGCGCGTGCTCATCACGCGCCTGTCTCAAGAGAAGGCGGACGCCTTGCACGATGAAGGCTTCGCGCTGGACTACCATCCTCTCGCCAACGTCGGGATCTTAGGCGGCATTCCGCAGCCGGACGGGAACGGTGTCATTGTGGTGGCTGCCGCCGGCACCAGTGACCTGTACGCCGCAGAAGAGGCGGCGCTCACGGCCGAGGCGCTCGGCAACCGCGTGAACCGCCTGTACGACGTGGGCGTTGCCGGCATCCATCGCCTGCTTGCCCATGCGCGCGATATCGCCGAGGCGAACGTGATCGTCACCGTTGCCGGCATGGAGGGCGCGCTTGCCAGCGTGGTGGGCGGCATGGCCTCGTGCCCGGTGATCGCCGTGCCGACAAGCGTGGGCTACGGCGCGAGCTTCGGCGGGGTGGCGGCGCTGCTCGCCATGTTGAACTCCTGCGCGAGCGGGGTCTCCGTCGTGAATATCGACAACGGTTTCGGCGCCGGTTATCAGGCGCACCTTATTAATCACGCGAAAGCTGCTCCTGCGCACGCACGGGAGCGAACGGACGAAAGGAAGCCCATGACAGACGTGCACGTGGACCTCACGAAAAACGCGACGCGCCAGTTCATTCGCGATGAGCTGCTCTCGCGTCTCTCCGACGACGAGCGCGCACGCGTGGAGACAACGGTTGGCTGCGCCGGCGTGCCCGACGCGCACCATCACGACCTTGCCGAAGTGCTTGCAACGATTGACGCGGCGTGCGTGAGCGACCGGGTAAAGGAAGACGCGCGCGCTATCTACCGCATCTTGGCCGAAGCCGAGGCCTGCGTGCACGGGTGCGCCGTCGAAGAGACGCATTTCCACGAAGTCGGCAACGGCGAGGCGGTGCGCAACGTGCTCGCCATCTGCGCAGCCGTCGAGGCGCTCAACCCGCGGAAGATTACCGCGACGCCAGTCCAAACAGGGCGAGGCACCGTCGTGTGCGCGCATGGGGAGCTGCCTATTCCGGCTCCGGCGACCGCGGCCATCATAGAGCGCGGTATCCCCACGTGCGAAGAGCTGCTTGACGGCGAGCTGTGCACGCCCACGTCTGCGGCGGTCATTCTGTATTTCGTGGACGAGTACCTCCGCTGACCAGCTCGAACACGCCCTGAAACGCGAATACAGCCGCAGCGAGGCCGCGCCGCCAGGGCGCTGCCAACTTGTGCGCATGGCCGAAGGGGGAGCAAGCTCAAAGCAAAGGCGCGCACAGCACGTCACACGAACGCGCTACAGGCACTGAGGCATGATGCAAGGTCGCCGAGAGGAATTCTGACTGCGATTGCGCGCAGAACGGGGGCGCACGAGGAGCGACGGCACTCGTAATGCGGGCAGGCAAGCAATCGCGCCTATGAGAAGGGCAAGACAAAAAAGCAGGCCAGAGGCGAAAACCTCTGGCCTGCGAGCTCGCTGGAGCCAACGACCGGACTCGAACCGGTGACCTGCGCATTACGAGTGCGCTGCTCTACCAACTGAGCCACGTTGGCCTCGGCACCGTTTCAGGTGCGAGAAAGTAGTATAGAGAAGAAAACGACCGAGCGCAAGCGTTCAAGAAACATTTCTTTCGGCAGGTGTTTCAAGCACATTTCTGATAATTGTGCAAGTGCACAAAAGATTTCCGGAGCGAAAGAAAAAGTTTCGGTAAAACATCGCATAATCCCAGTTCAGAAGCCACAAAAATAAATCTTGCATCTGCTCAAAAACGGGCGTATAGTTCGAATCACAGCAAAGCTGATTGGAGAGCTTGGACAGGGTTCGCGGAATCGGGGCACACAATGATTCCGCATAACTGCACACCCCTTGTGCAAGGTTTGGAGTCGGCCTGCTTGTAAGAAAAGTCGTAGTGTTAGGCTAGGGGAGTTCTGCTCCCAAAGAAAGGAGACCACTATGGCGAAAATTGTTAACTCTTGGAATGACTGGGATCCGCTGAAGCACGTCATCGTCGGTCGTTGCGACAATTCCGTCATTCCGCCGGAGGAGCCGGCCACCTCTGAGAAGGTCCCGGTGGACTCCGACATGCGCGGCATGTGGGGCCTTCGCCCGCTTCGCACCGTTGAGGTCGGCAATGCCTGCCTCGAGAACCTGGTGAAGATCTGCGAGGATCACGGCGTCATCGTCGACCGCCCGACCCCGCTGCAGTGGAACCAGGCCATCGGCACGCCGGACTTCCGCAACGACTCCATGATGACCTGCATGCCCCCGCGTGACATCCTGCTCACCATCGGCAACGAGATCATGGCCTCCGCGAACTCCTTCCGTTGCCGCTACTTCGAGTACCTCGCCTACTGGCCGCTCATGAAGCAGTACTTCGACGAGGATCCGGAGTTCCTGTGGACCCAGGCCCCGCGTCCGCGCCTGACCGACAAGTCCTACAAGCACAACTACTATGACGAGAAGATCACCCTGGAGGAGCGCCTGCAGCGCACCGCCAACAAGGACTTCGTCACCACCGAAGTTGAGCCGATGTGGGACGCCGCTGACGTCATGCGCATGGGCAAGGACCTGTTCATCCAGCATGGTCTGACCACCAACCGCACCGCTATGGAGTGGTTCCAGCGCTACTATCCCGAGTACCGCGTCCATGCCATGAACTTCCCGGGCGACCCGTACCCGATCCACATTGACGCCACCTTCGTGCCGCTGCGTCCCGGCCTGATCATCAACAACCCGCATCGTCATCCCGACACGGGCCAGAAGGACATCTTCGAGGCCAACGACTGGGAGATCCACGACGCTGCTCAGCCGGCCCACGACGAGCCGCCGGAGCTCTGCTACTCCTCCGTCTGGCTGTCCATGAACTGCCTGGTTCTCGACCCGAAGACCGTTGTCGTCGAGGCTTCCGAGGTTCACCAGCAGGAGCAGATGGACAAGCTCGGCATGAACGTTGTTCCGTGCGACCTGCGCGGCGCCTACGCCTTCGGCGGCGGCCTGCACTGCTCCACGGCTGACGTTTACCGCGAGGGCGAGTGCCTCGACTACTTCCCGAACCGCGTCAAGGACTGCACCCTCATCCACCCGGAGATGTGGAACGACTAAGTTCGGTTCGCTGTGCAGCCTAGCTTTTAGGGGCAACTGGAAGTTACAAGCTGCATAGAGAAGTAAAAGAAAGGGGTTTGGTTCGCTTCAAAGGAGCCAAGCCCCTTTTTCTTTTAGATCGCACGTTGGGCCCGTCGGGTGCACGAATCAGTCAGGGGCAATGCTGATTCGCGCATGAAAAGCCCGAAGCGCGCAACGCGCGGTCTATTCCGTACCTGCTTTGGTTTAAGGAGGACCAATGGCAAACGAGAATGTTAAGGTTCAGGGCATTGATGAAGGTGCCTATGAGATGAACCGTGCGTGGGGTACCATCGCCATGCTGATCTCGGCCACGGGCATGGGCCTGGTGCCGCTGTTCAGCCGCTGGGCTACCCGTACCGACATGTTCGACGGCACCGCCGGCCTCAACGCTGGCGACTCCGTCGGCGCGCTCATGGCCGTCGGCCGTATGACCATGGGCTTCATCTTCTTCGTCATCCTCTTGTTCGCTACCCACAAGGTGGGCACGTTCAAGAAGATGAAGGTTACGCCTGCCATCATCCTGGGCGGCGTCATGATCGGTCTGTCGCTGGCGTGCTACGTTACCGCGACCCTGCTGACCACGGTGGCCAACTCCGTTCTGTTCATTTACACGGGCCCGGTCATCATGATCGTTCTGGCAGCAATCTTCCGACATGAGAAGATCTCGCTGCTCCAGGGCATCTGCATCATCGCGGTTATTATCGGTACGCTCTTCGGCAACAACATCATGGGCTTCACCGAGAATGGCTTCGAGATCAGCTTCTCGCTCGAGATGTCCACGCCTGACTACCCGCAGAAGGGCATCGGCGACATCTTCGGCCTGCTCTCTGGTGTGTTCTACGGCTCCTCGATGTTCTTCAACCTGTACCGCAAGGACGCTGATACCACGGCTCGTGGCGTGTGGAACTTCCTGGCTGCTGCCCTTGCCGCTCTCGTGGTCACGCTGACCATGGACTTCCTGGGTCAGTCCGGCGTTGTGCCGTCTAACTGGGCGCTCAACCTGCACCTCACCCCGTTCAACCTGATCGGCGCTGTGCTCCTGTGGATCTTCTCCGGCGCTGTCGCTCTCGGCATGCTGCTCGTTGCTGGTCGTAACCTGCCGGCTGCTGACTACGGCTGCATCGCCTACTGGGAGGTTCCGGTCGCTCTGTTCGTCGGCCTGGTTGTCTTCGGCGAGGCTCTGACCGTCAACACCATCATCGGCGGCATCCTGATCATCGGCGGTGGTGCTGTCCCGGCTGTTAAGGGCATTATCGAAGGTAATCGCCACAGCAAAGAGGTCGAGATCCGTGAGAATCTGTCCGAGAAGATTGCCGCGGCGGAGGCCGAGGAGAACCAGAGGTAGCACTTCTGGTCGGAACGTTTTCGATCGGGGCGTCGTCGTAGTGATGATGCCCCCATCAGGAGAGGAAGTGGTGCGGTAATGAAGATTACGTCCAATCTTACGCACATTGTTACCGAGGTTAAGCTCGAGGCCGCCGTCAACGAGGAAGCGCTGAAGGCGAAGTTCGCCGAGCACGGCGTTGCTGGCTTCGCTGCCGAGCTCGACATTGCAGAGCGCACGGAGGAGCATGTGCAGATGCTCTCCCTGGACGACCTGCTGGAGTTCGCGAAAGCCAACGGCGTTGCTGCCGTCACCTACGACGTCACGTACTTCCCGCATGCTGACGAGACTGAGGTTACCTACCAGCTCAACCAGCTGGCGAACGACCTTGACCTGAGCGTCGAGGTTATCCGCGACGTCTGCGCCAACTCCATCGCTGAGTACCTGGCGGAAGACGCCAAGCGTGACGCCGAGGTCCCGGTGCACAGCATCGTCGAGGCCTACGTTGGCGGCACCGCGTTCGCGTGGTACGGCATCAACGAGTACCCGCGCCTGAAGCGCATCGTCCTGCGCAAGCTTGCTCAGGGTGGCCAGAAGGCCAAGCGTTCCTTCATCCTGCGCGCTGCTCGTGCCCAGGCCGAACTGGAGGACGACTTCTCGTAAGCGCTTCGGCGCTGCGAGCTGCCGCCTGATGGCGGCATGACCGGAGCCTGGCTTCGGCTGGGTTCCGGAAAAGGAGCCTTCGGGCTCCGCACGGATTGTGCTTGAAATGCGGATGGCCCGCCAACCCACTGATTTGGGCGGGCGGGCCATCTTGCTGTTCAGGGAAGATTGTGGGGACTTCCCAGTGCATGCGAAGCAGAGCACCGGACAGCGAGCATTGCAACGTTACGATGCAGATACGTATGCCATTCGGAACGAGAAAGTGCATACATGAGCTAAAATATTCAAAGTAGCCTGCATCAAGGCGTTTCGATTTCTAGCTCATGTGAGCTGTTCGGTGAGGAGGTATAGCATGTTTCAAGCGCTTCGACAGCGGCTACCTCAAGGACTCAAAGCTGCCGCTCAATTCTTAGGGGACTATCATGACTGCTGAAACTAGCCCGGTGAGATCCTATAACTTCTCAGAGGAAGAGAAGCATAAGACCCTCAAGAAGGTTACCTTCTCTTCGTTCTTGGGCAACTTCATCGAATGGTTCGACTACGCGAGCTATTCGTACCTGGCAACCGTCATCGCTAACGTGTTCTTCCCGAGCGATGACCCGTTCGTCTCCACGATGAACACCTTCGCCGTCTTCGCCCTGTCCTTCCTGGTTCGCCCGATCGGCGCACTGTTCTGGGGCAACATGGGCGACAAGAAGGGTCGTAAGTGGGCCCTTGCTATCTCCATTCTGTGCATGTCCGGCGCAACCTTCCTGATTGGCTGCCTGCCGGGTTATGCCATGGTCGGCTTCCTGGCGCCGTTGCTGCTCCTGGTTCTTCGTATGGTCCAGAGCTTCTCTGCTTCTGGTGAGTACGCTGGTGCTGCAACGTTCATCGCCGAGTACGCGCCGAAGAACAAGCGTGGTTTCTACTGCTCCATGGTTCCGGCGTCCACCGCTACCGGCCTGCTCGTGGGCTCGCTGTTCGCTTCCTTCATGTTCAACATGTGGGGTGCGGATTCGCAGTTCGTTACTGAGTGGGGTTGGCGTATCCCGTTCTGGCTGGCTGGTCCGCTCGGCTTGATCACGCACTACATCCGTGAGCATCTCGAGGACTCCCCGGTCTACGAGAAGATGCAAGACGACCTGAAGGCGAAGGGTCAGACGGGCGAGCAGACCCCTGTTCGCACGCTCCTTAGCAAGCATCTCAAGAGGACTGTCATCTCCTTCGGCGCTTGCATGCTGAACGCCGTGGGCTTCTACGCGGTCCTGACCTACCTGCCGAACTATCTTGAGACGGTTCTGATGTACGATCCGGGCCAGGCCACGATCATCACGAACATCGTTCTGATCGTCTACATTGGCTTCATCTTCTTCTCGGGTCACATCTCCGACACGTTCGGCCGTAAGAAGATGCTCATCACGGCATGTGTCGGCTTCATCGTCTGCACGGTGCCCGCGTTCATGCTGCTCAGCTCCATGAACTTCGTGATCATTCTGGTGGTCGAGCTCTTCATGGCGCTGCTGCTCACCATCAACGACGGCACGCTGTCCAGCTACCTGAACGAGACGTTCCCGACCGAGGTCCGCTTCTCTGGCTTCGCCTTCAGCTTCAACCTGGCGAACGCCATCTTTGGCGGCTCCGCGTCGTACATTTCGTTCTTCCTCATCGACATGACGGGCGACAACCTGGCCCCTGCGTACTACATGGTGGTTATCTCCGTCATCGCGCTCGTCGCCATGATCATGTCGCACGAGCACTCTGACAAGGAGCTCGACGACGTCGAGTAACGTCATAGCTTGACATAGACGATTCGGTCGGAGTTCTGTGCGTCCCATCGTGAAGGTCAAAGCCACAACGATGGGACGCACTTTTTTGTACAAGAACGCGCCAATGAGTATTATGCCCAGGGAGCTTGTGGGCAATCTCGTGCTCAAAGGCGCACAGTGGTAACGGCAAAAGGGGGTGGACTGCAGATGGCGGAGAAAGCATCACGAACGCCAAAGTCGGTGAAGGCGCAAATCACGCGCGCGTCGCTTGTTGTGGCTGCTGCGGCCATATTGCGCAGTCACGGACCTGGCGCCGTGACGTACCGCCGTGTGGCGGAATGGGCGGGGGCGTCGTCCTCGTCGGTCGGCTACTACTTCGAATCGATCTCGCAGCTCCTGTACGAAGCAGCCGAGCATAACATGACGTTGTGGGGCCAGCGTGCCGAGAAGGCCGCGTTAGACGCTGAAGCGCTGACGCCGGAGGAGTGCCGCAGGAACCTCGACATGTTCCTGCTTCGGGCGTGCTTGCCGGAGGGCTTCGTCGTGCCGGCAGCCCACTACGCGCAGCTCATCGCCGCAGCGGAGTCCGACCTTGTCACGCATGCGTACCAGGAAGGCCGCAAACGCCTCGACGCCGCGCTCAAGCGCATCCTTGCCCACGCGGAGCTGCCTATTGAGCCGCCCCTCGTGACCGCGGTCGTCGACGGCGCTGCGGTCAAGGCCATCTCCGAAGGCTACGATGTGACCGACACGGCACAGCGCCTGCTGAGGGATCTGCTCAAAGCTGTGATGTAAGAACGCGCATGCTGCGCACTGAAAAGGCCCGCAGGCATTGAGCTTGCGGGCCTTCGTGCGTGTTGGGGGGCGAACGTCCTGGCATGGTGAGCGCACCGTGAAAAGCGGCAGGAGGGCTGGGACGGCGGACTTGCATCGTGCTGCAAGCAAGGGGGCGTTGTGCGACAAAAAAGGGAGCGACAGCAGTCGCTCCCTCTGTGTCACGGTTGATGCCGTAGCGGTTGCTGGGGGGGGTGGCGCCGTAGCCGTTACTGCGCCAGTAGCCCCTGTTCGCGCAAGTACGCTTCCAGGTCTTCCTCCCAGGTGGGCAGCGTCTCGCCCACGATGTCGAGCATCATGCTTTCCAGCACGACGTTCTCGGCCGTGAGCTCGTCCTCGGCCGGGATGAGCACCTTTTCTGGGTCGTAGCCCGTGAGCTCGAGCAGTTTCGCCGCGAAGCCGTAGCGGCTCGTGGAGCCGCGCGTCACGAAGTGCACCGTGCCCGTGGAGCCCTTCTCGATGGCGCTCAAGATGAGGTTCGCGTAGAGCGCGACGCTCGTGGGGGCGGCGAACTGGTCGATGCGCGCCTCGATGGTGCGGCCTTCGCGCGCCGCCTTGAGGACGGCGTGCATGCGGCCGCTTGTGGCGTGGTAGAGCCACGAGGAGCGCACGATGAGGTGCTTGTTGGTGGTGTTGCGCACCATCATCTCGCCCGCGCGCTTCGACTTGCCGTAGGGGCTGTCGGGGTCGGGGGAGTCGAACTCGTTCACCGGCTCGCCCAGCTTCGCGGGGAAGACGTCGTCCGAGGACGCCTGCACGATGAGCGCGCCCACCGTGTTAGCGGCAAGCGCGACGTTCTGCGCGCCAATAGCGTTCGTCTCGTAGGCTTTCACGCGCGTGCCGAGCGTGGTGGCCTCGCGGCGGATGCCGGCGCAGTTCACCACGATGCTCGGCTGCACCTCTTCGGCGAACGCGCGGAGCCGGTCGCCTTCGGTGATGCTGAGCTCGACGTCCGTGCCGACGACGTTGTAGCCGGCCTTCTCGAACCGATCGACCATCTCGCCGCCCAAAAAGCCGCGGCAGCCGGTAATCCAAACAATGCCCTTGCTGGTCATGAACCCTCCTTGCTCTGCCCAGCGACGCTAGGCTTCGATCTTCTGCTCGTCGTCGGCCTTCTTGACGGCTTCGACAGGGATGGCGGCAGCCTGCGCTTCCGGCAAGGCCTCGTCGTTGCTTTCCTTCCAGCCGTGGACCGTCTTGCCCTTCTTGCGGGCGATGACGAACTGGGCGGCGCCCACGATGACGATAAGGACGAAGCCCATGAGGTCCGTGGACGGGCCCGGGATCATCATACCAAGGCCGCCGAGCGCGAACAGGATGCGGAAGACGGGGTTGATGTGACGGTCGAAGAGCGTGTTCGTGAGCGCGCATTGCAGACCCATGATGCCGATGAGCGCCGTGAACGTGTTCCAGATGACCACCGGGATGGTCGCTTCGTCACCAATGAGAAGCAGCACCGGGCTGAACGCGAAGATGTAGGGGACAACGAACTTGCCGATGCCGAGCTTCGTGGCGTTGACGGCGGTCATCATCGGACGCGACTTCGCGATAGCGCTCGCCGCGTACGCGGCCAAGGCGACCGGCGGCGTGATGTCGGCAGCGATGCCGAAGTAGAACACGAAGAAGTGCGCGCAGATGGGGTTGATGCCCAGCTGGATGAGGATGGGCGCGCACGTGGAGGCCATGATGCAGTAGTTCGCCGTGGTGGGAACGCCCATGCCCAGGATGAGGCAGCAGATCATCGTGAAGACGAGGCCGACGATGATCCAGTCGCCTGCCAGCTGGACGACGATGTTGATGATGGTGGACGCCAGGCCCGTGACCGTGATGCAGCCCGCGATGAGGCCGGCCATGGCGCAGGCGACGGCGACCGGGATGGTGCTCTTGGCGCCGGCGGCGAACGCGTCGGCCATGGTGAGCAGTGCGATCTTCACCGTCTCAACGAAGACGGAGCCGAAGGAGGCGCCCTCTTCGCGCTCGGACCAGTTGGTGGTCAGGAAGTTGATGAAGCCCACCACGAACGCCGCGGCGATGGAGATGGCGGCGGAGACGGCCATGGTGCGCGTGCCGGTGGTGACGATCCACACGAGCAGCACGAGCGGGATGATGAGGTAGCAGTTCTTCAGCAGGTAGCTGGCCTTCGGCAGCTCCTTGCGCGGGATGCCGCGCAGGCCGAGCTTCTTGGCTTCCAGGTGCACGGCGATGAAGATGCCCGCGAAGTACAGCAGCGCCGGCACGATGGCCTTCGTGGCGACTTCCATATAGGGGATGCCGATGTACTCGGCCATGAGGAAGGCCGCGGCGCCCATGATGGGGGGCATGATCTGGCCGCCCGACGAGGCTGCCGCCTCGACGGCGCCGGCGAACTCGGGCTTGTAGCCGACCTTCTTCATCATGGGGATGGTGACCGAGCCGGTGGTCACAACGTTGCCGACGGACGAGCCGGAGACCATGCCGCACAGGGCGGAGGCGATGACGGCGACCTTCGCCGCGCCGCCGCTCGACCAGCCGGCGACCTTGTTCGCCAGGGCGATGAAGAAGTTCGCGATGCCGGTGCGCTCAAGGAACGCGCCGAAGATGACGAACAGCACGATGTAGGTGTAGCAGACGTTAATGGGCGTGCCGATGACGCCGGAGGTGGTGTAGAACAGCTTCTGGACGACCTTGCGCAGCGACGCGTAGAGGTCCGGGTTGTTCGAGTTCGACATCTGCCAGTAGAACGCGTAGATGATGAGGCAGCCCACCACGATGATGATGGGCAGGCCCACGCAGCGGCGGCACAGCTCCACGAGCACGAGTATGCCGATGATGGCCAGCGCCACGTGCAACGGTTCGATGCGCGCGCCCATCATGAGGATGTCGGTGGCGTTGAACGCGAAGTACATGAACGACCCGAAGCCCAAGAGCATGAGCACGATGTCGTACCACGGGATGTGGTTGACCTTGTGGTTCGTCTTGCGTGCCGGGTACATGATGAAGCCGATCACGATGACGAACGCGATGAAGCGCGCCAGGCGCGCTTCGGCCTGCTCCGTCGAGAGCAGCGTCATGAGCAGGCAGTACACCGAGAAGACGACCATGAACGCCGTCACGACCACCTTGGGGATGCCCTCCCAGATGCGCGTGTTCGACTCCTTGTCGTACTTGCGCATGACCGCGTCGGCGTCGATCTCTTCGTCGACGTCAACGCGAGCGATGACGTCCTCGCCTTCGTAGGCGTCCTTGTCTTTCTTCCGCTTGAAAAACGCCATGCTCACCCTCCTTCTTGTCTGTCCGATCCTTCTATTGTTGGCAGGCGCGCCGGCATCGTCCGGCGTGCCTGCACGCTTCCCCTTGCTTGTGCGGCGGTGCCATGCCGTGCGGTGCGGCCTGTGGCGCCGTGGCCGGGCTCTCGAGCTGCGCGCTCTGCGGCGCGCGCGAAGAGTCCGGCGGCGGAGTCACAGGAAGGGCTGCGACGCGCCGTGCGTCGCAGCCCTTCGATCGCCCTGATCGCGGTGTGCGAACGGGGCGGGAGGTGCGCTAGATCTCTGCGCTCTCGACCGTGATGCCCTGCTCCTCGTAGTACTTGGCAGCACCCGGGTGGTAGGGCACGCCCTTGACGGAAGCGGCCTCCTCAAGGCTCAGCTCCTCGTACTTGGCGTGGGCCTCGGCGTTGTTCTCCTTGCCGTCGAACAGCGACTTGGTGAAGCCGTAGATGGCGTCTTCGGAGATGTAGTTGCTGGCCAGGACGACCGCGCCCACGGAGACGGTGGTGGTGTCGGACTCAAGGCCGTACACGTCGGCGGCGATGGTGGCCTTGGCGTAGTACGGGGAGGTCTCGATGAGCTTGTTCACGTGCTCGTCGTCCATGGAGACGAGGTAGGCCGTCTTAGTGGTGGACAGGTCGGTGATGGCCGTGGTCGGCGCGCCGGCGACGATGAAGGCGGCGTCGATCTTGTCGTCCTTCAGGGAGTCGGCGGAGTCGGCGAAGGACTGGTAGACCGGCTCGATGTCGTCGAGCGTCAGGTCATAGGCGCCCAGGACGTCCAGGGCATTGAAGTACACGCCGGAGTTCGCGGCGCCCACGGAGACCGTCTTGCCCGCCAGGTCGGCAACCGTCTTGATGTCGGGGTTGCAGGTCACAATCTGCACCTGCTCCTGATACAGGGTGGCAACGACCGAGAAGTCGGTGTACGCGCCGGTTTCCTGGAACAGGTTCGTGCCCTCGTACGCGTAGGCGGTGACGTCGGACTGGCAGAACACAATGTCCGCGTCGTCGTCCTGCAGGGCTTGGACGTTTGCCTGCGAGCCGTTGCTGGACAGCGCGGTCACCGAGACGCCGTAGTCGCCGTTGGTGGCGTACTGGGCGAGGACGCTGCCGTACGCGTAGTAGGTGCCCGACTCGCCGCCGGTCATGAAGCGCAGGTTGGTGGTCTCGCCGGACGCGCCGCTCTCGGCGTCGCCTGCGCTATCAGAGCCGCCAGAGCTGCAGCCGAACATGCCGAGCGCCAGCACGCCCGCGAACACGAAGGCGAGCAGTGACTTCATCTTCTTCATACATCATCCCTTTCTCTTCGGGTGCGCCTTCCCTCCCGGAAGGCATCCAGGGGACGCCCGTATAATCGTGGACGTATTGTGAGCCTCCTGGAACGCTTGCGCGTATTCTAGACATAGTTGCTGCGTAAAAGAAGAAGAATCGGCAACTTAAACAAATTCAATCGGTGAATTCACCAAGAAAATCGGTCGTAATAAGGCATGCTTTCGGGCACGAGCGCGCTCATGGCGGCAGAAGTGGGCTCTTCGCGCGCGCCCGATGCGGCAGTGCGTCGGCGCGCAGGCGCGCCCTGCTCCGTCGCGTGCGGCGCGGCGATGCGGGGCGGCCCGCGACGACGATTCGCCAGAGCGGGGAATGCGCGTTATCCTGGGCGCTGGTGGCCGTTGCGGGCTGAGCGCGCGGGAAACGGGGAAGGAAATGCGATGATTGAATCGTGGGATTGGCTCATCCAGCTTATTGAGGCGGGGTCGTTCACGCGTGCGTCCGAGCGGCTTCATATCTCCCAGCAGACGCTCAGCTCGCGCGTGGCGTCGCTCGAGAAAGAGCTGGGCACGAAGTTGGTGGTGCGCTCCTCGCCCCTTTCGCTCACGCGCGCCGGTGAGGCGTTCCTTGCGTACGCCTACGAGCAAAAAGAAGCGCTTTCCATCATGCTGCGCCGCATTGGCGAGACCACGGCCGGCGGCACGGGCCAGTTCAAGGTGGGCGCGTCGCACGTTCGGAGCCGCGTGCTCATGCCGCACGTGATACAGCAGTTCCGCCGCAGCATGCCCGGCGTGAGCGTGAAGCTCATCGAGGGCACGAACGAAGAGCTTGTCGATTTGGCGGAGCAGGGCGGCGCCGATGTGGTCATCGCGCGGTTTAGTGGCGACCATCCGGGCGTTATCGTGCGTCCGCTGTTCCAGGAAGAGGTGGTGCTCGCCATCGCGCCAGCGCTCCTGGAGGACGTGACCGGCCTGAACGCGTCTGAGGCGGCTGCGTGCGCAGAGCGGGAGGGGCTGGGGTTTCTGAAGGCCTGCCCGCTGCTCGTGACCTCGCTCGACGATATCACGGGGCGCGTGGCGCGCAACGAGCTGCGCGCGGCGCACGTGACCCCGCGGGTTGCCGTGCAGTCGGAGAGCATGATGACCTTGCTGTCGATGTGCTCAGTCGGGCTGGGGGGCGTGTTCTGTCCTACGCACATCCTGGACGCCGAGGCGGATGCGCACGACCTCGTGCGCATCCGCCTGTCGGACGCTGCGCGTTACGAGATCTCTATCGGGCGCCAAACAGGCGCGGAGCCGTGGACGGCGGCGCAGCTGTTCGAGGACATTGCCGGTGCACTGTTCGGGGATGACCTCACTGAGCGCTGAACGCTGAGCGCTGAACGCTCAGCGCCGACGCCGGGCGCCGAGCACCGAGCGCTGAACGCTGCGCGCGGTGCTCGACCACGCCCGGGGAGCGTGCGTGCTGGCTCGCGCGAACGGTGCGCCGGGCCATACGAGGGGATTGCTCCCGCGGGCACATTGCCCCTGAGGGCGCCGGGGCTGCCTTGCGCTGGGCGCTGAGAGGGCTATAGTTACCAGCGGTGTTCTGTTGGCATGCGAGAGGGAGGTGGCCATGGGACAACCGTTGAGCCAGGTGCTCTTTTGCGCGACGTTTCTGTTCGCTTATACGGTGCAGGCCATCGCGGGGTTCGCAGGCAACGTGTTCGTGATGCCGGTCGGCGTGCACTTGTTCGGCATGGGGTTCAGCGTCTCGGTGCTGAACGCGCTCGGCTTCTTCTCATGCGGCATGCTGGCGCTCATGAACATCCGCTCGGTCGACTGGCGGGAGTTCGGGCGCATCATTGGAGTGATGGTCGTGTTCCTGTTCGTGGGCATGTGGCTGAACTCCGTCATTCCGCTGCCGGTGCTCATGAAGATTTTTGGCGCGGTGGTCGTGGCCATCGGGCTTAAGTTCCTCCTGCGCCCGCACCAGAAGTTCATGCCTTCGTGGGTGTTGTTCCTGGTGCTGGCGCTTGCCGGCCTGATCCAGGGCATGTTCGTGTCCGGTGGGCCGTTCTTGGTCGTGTACGCCATGCAGCGCATTAAGGACAAGGACGCGTTTCGCTCCACGCTGTCCCTGGTGTGGGCGGTGCTGAACTTCTTGTACGCTGCCTTGGCGTTTTCGCAAGGGCATTTCACGGGTGACGTGTGGCTCATGATTGCCGTCTGCATTCCGCTGTCGCTGATGGCCACGTTCCTGGGCAACCGCATCTCGAAGCGGATTAGCCGCGACGCGTTCATGAAGCTCACGTACGTCATGCTCGTCGCCGTGGGCGTGCTGCTCGTGTTGACGTAGGAGACGCGAAGGAGTCTGGCGCGGCCGCCCCTTCGCTCGGGGGCGGAAGGGGCTCCTGGCCGCGCTGTAACGCACCGGTCATGGCGGTCGGGGTATCATGCGGGGAAACGTGACGAAAGGACGATTCGCATGGTGAACGAGAAAATGCATGCGCTGGGGGTGGAGCCCTCGGCGATTCGCGAGCTGTTCGCGTACGGTCTGGCACGCAAGGCGGAGATTGGCGAAGAGAACGTGTTCGACTTCAGCCTCGGCAACCCGAGCGTTCCGGCGCCGGATGCCGTGCGCATCGCCGCGCAGGAGCTCTTGGGCATGCCGGCCGCATCGCTGCACGGGTATTCGCCCGCGCAGGGCGTCCCGAGCGTTCGCGCTGCGGTGGCAGCATCGCTCAACCGCCGGTTCGGCACGGCGTACTCCGCCGATGACCTGTACATGACCTGCGGTGCCGCCGCGTCGCTCGACATCACCTTCCATGCGCTCGTTGCTGCCGAGGGCGACGAGGTGATCGTCGTCTCGCCGTACTTCCCGGAGTACAAGATTTGGATTGAAAAGACCGACGCGCGCTGCGTGGAGGTGCCGGCGCGCGAGGCCGATTTCCAGCCGGACATCGAGGCGCTGCGCGCTGCCATCACGGAGCGCACGCGCGCGGTGGTGGTGAATTCGCCGAACAACCCGGTGGGCACGGTCTATTCGCGCGAAAGCCTGGAGGCGCTGGCGGCGCTGCTCGAAGAGCGTTCGGCAGCGTTCGGCGCGCCCATCTACCTGGTGAGCGACGAGCCGTACCGCGAGATTGCCTATGCGGGCGTCGAGGTGCCGTGGGTGCCCAGCGTCTACGCGAACACCATCGTGTGCTACTCCTACTCGAAGTCGCTCTCGTTGCCGGGCGAGCGCATTGGCTGGATCCTCGTGCCGCCGGCAGCGGCCGACGCGCGCGATGTGTACGCCGCCGTGTGCGGCGCGGGCCGCGCGCTCGGGTTCGTGTGCGCGCCGGTGCTGTTCCAGCGCGTTATCGAGGCGTGCGTGGACGAGCCGAGCGACGTGGAGGCGTATGCGGAAAACCGTGCGCTGTTGTGCGAAGGGCTCTCGAAGCTGGGCTACGAGTACATTGAGCCGCAGGGCGCGTTCTACCTGTGGGTGCGCGCGCTGGAGCCGGACGCTCAGGCGTTCGCCGAGCGCGCGAAGGCGCACGAGCTTCTGCTCGTGCCGTCCGACAGCTTCGGCGTGAAAGGCTGGGTGCGCATCGGCTACTGCGTCGCGCGCGACGTCATCGAGCGTTCCATGCCGGCCTTCGAAGCCCTGGCGCAGGAGTACGCGGAGTAGGGCCGCGGCATGCCGGACGCCTTGCCGGGCGCTGCCCAGCGTTGTTTGATGCTGCCTGGCGTTGCTCGATGTGGCCCGGCGCCGTTCGCCGCTGCTAGTTTTTCGCTCCCCATACACACGCTTTTTCGCGAAATTCCGTGTGTTTGGGGAGCGAAATTTTATGCGACGGGATTGGGCGGGGCAGTGCGGAAGCAGGGCAGACCCTAGCGTGCCGCCTGCTGCAGGAGCAGCTCCAGTCGGGTGTCGCGGAGGCTGCAGTGCTCGCACATGATGCAGGCGACGCCGTGCTCGTCGCAGGGGACGCGCGCATCGAGTTGCGCGCGGTCGGCGCCCTGGCGCACCAGGTAGTCGCCCACCAGGGCGCGAGCCGCTTCTGCCGCGAAATACGCCGTGTAGCTCTTGCCCGACGGCACGCCATCAAGCTCGCGCGCCACGTCCTCGTGCGTGATGGCCAGCGCCTCGTCGAGCGTCTTGCCCTCGAGCATCATGCTCACCATGGACGCGCACGCGGTCATGGCCAGACAGCCGCGGGACTTGAATCCCACGCGCACGAACGTCTCCGTCTCGGGGTCGATGACAGCGAACAGGCGCAACGCCACCTCGCCGCGCTTCGAACGCCCCACCATGCTCTGCGCGCTGAAGCCTTCCGGCGCACCGCTGTTCTTGAAGTTCGCCACGACGGAGAGCAGCGTGTCGGAATACCCCTCCACGCCCACCTCCGTGGCCATCTGGTACACGTCCTCCGTGCGGATGACCGCACGGTCCTGCACGTCGCGGTAGACGTTGCGTCCCTCTCCCATGATGCTCCTTGTCTCGTTCGCCCGCGCAGGGCGGAGGTTGCTTTCGTTCGCGGTGCCCGCCCGCGCTGGGCACGTCTGCCTTCGCTGTCGGTGCGCCCGCCCGCGCGAGGCGGCCGCGTTGGCGGCGGGGCGGCCTACACGTTCCGGTAGCGCTCGACCGACGCCCATTCCGCCAGCGATTCTGCGTAGGCGCGGCTTATGTGGTCGGTCGAGAAGAAGTAGCGGTCCCCGTTGGAGGCGAATGCCTCCTCCACGTCCGGGTAGTCGCCGGATTCGTGTGCTTCGCGCCACGCCGCCTCTATGCGCGCGTTGTCGAAATGGAACGGGTCGTTCTTAAGCGAGTCCGCCGGCATGGGACGCGGGTACGTACGCGACTCCTCGCGTGCCAGCGTAACGAGCATGACGGCATCATTCTGCTCAGCGGCCATGAACGCCCAATTGGCGAACGTGTCAGTCATGGCGTCGGAGTCGTACAGATAGTACGTCAAGCGGCCTTGCAGCAATTTGATGCCCGTGAAGTCGAGCTCTTCGCGCGGAGCCTCGCCCGGAGCGTACGGTACGAAGGTGGGCTCGTCGTCAACCAGCTGCACCATGCCGCGCACGCCCTCCACCGTGAGCTCGAACGGCTCGAACACGCCGTCGTCCTCTTCGGCGGCCGTGGGAGAGGACGACGCGATTGACGCGACGTCGGGCGTTTTGCTCGGGCGGTCGGGCGAAACGCCAGCGCCCTGCGGAGAAGTCACCGGCGATGTTGCGACGGCGGTTGCGCTGCGCGTCGCCGCGACAGGGGCAACCGGGCCGTCCGTGTGCTCTCGCGCTCCCGCGGCATCCATGCCCTCGCCTGTCGAGACGCCCGCCTCGTGCGCGCGCCCGGCGGCAGCCCGCGCTTCGTCCTCAGCGCGGGCTGCCGGGTCAAACGCGCGCGGGACGCCCACCGCGCGCGTGGCGGTGCGGTACGTGGGCGCAGGCTCGGCAGCCGCGTGCGCGGCTCGCTCGGCCTCTTCGGCGAAGTATGCCTGCAAGCGGTCGTAGACGAGCATTTCCCAGTCTTCGAGCGTGAGGTGGGCGGGCACCACGCCGATTTCTTCCCACCGCGCAGGCTGGACCAGCCGACCGTCCGCGGACTCGGTGCGCACGTCCTTCACCGTGGCGACGAGCGCCTCGTGCTCGACGCGCTCGCGACGCTCCGTCTCTTCGGCGTCCAAAGCTTCGGTCGTGTCCCCGTCATCAAGGGTGCTTGCGGCTTCGGAGACGGCAGCGTTCTCGTCAGCGGCGCCGTTGTTTGCAAGGCTGCCGATGTCGCCGGATTTCTTGCCAATGGCCACCGCGGCGTCGATGTCCAGCCCCTCGGTGGCGCCTTCCTGGCCGCCACGTGCTTCGTTCTTCAGCTCCGCCTGTTCCACCGCGCTTTCCCTTCGTTCGCTCTCCAAACGACCGTATCATGGCGAAGCGCGCTGCGCGCACGTCCCCTCTTTCAGGGTAATTCGCAAATTGCGGGATTTTGACGAGTTCGGAACAATTTACCGCTAGACTCTCTCTTAGAGGGGATTGCGCGCTCGCCTGCCGTCGAGATGGCTCGCGAGTGCACGCAGGAGGGTAAAGGCATGGTAGAAACCGAACAGGGCGTCGACTCGCAGGATAACGTGCGCGACGTTGACCCCTTTGTCAAAGAGGACGCTCCCGCGCTGCGCGGCGTTGCCGAGTTTGTCCAGTTCTTCAAACCGATCGTTCCCTGCATACTGGGCCTCATGTGCGCGCGCACCGGCCTGATTGTCGGAACATACGGCAGCTACGCGCGCACCGACGAGAATTTGTTCACCGACGGCAGCATGCTCGTGACGCTCGCCATTATGCTCATCGGCTGGGTGTTCATCGTTCGCGCGAAATCGTACGTGGGAAAACGCCGCGTGAACGCGCTTTTCCACGTCGCGATTGTCGGCGAAGCGCTCTCGCTCGTTCTGCTGGCACTGTGTGCGGCGTTCGCTCCGTACGGTGCGCCCTGCCGTTTCGCGATAAGCTGCCTGCTCACGCTCTGCGCGTCGTTGGCCATGATTTGCTGGTTGCGCCGAGCGCGCGGTGCGAGCAACGCCACGGCGGTCGTCTATGCGTTCGCGCCGTTGGCTATAAGCGAGGTCATGCTCTATGCGTATTCGTGGATGCCGGTGGAGGTGGCCTATGCCATTGCCGGCATCATGGCGCTCGCTCAGTTCCCTTGCCTGCGCGCCGCACGGCGCCAGCTTCGTCCGTGCGATCTGAAGCCGCCGGTCAGCCCTGCTGGCTTCTTCGGCATGTCGGAAACTATCGTCTCCAACAGGAAATACCTGACTGCCACGGCCATCGGAATCGGCCTGCTCTCCCTTGTCATTGGGCTGCTGCGCGGCTACCCTACCGGCGAGTCCATCCCGTTCACGCTCCCGACACGCGCGCTGTACGCGCTGCTGACCATTGCCCTGTGCGTCTGGTTCATTCAGCGGACCGTTGCGGGGAAGCGACAGATCATGACGGTGCTTATCTGGGTGGTCATGCAGTCGCTGTGCATGCTCGCGCTGCTTGTGTACTCCTTTGCCCCAGACCATTTGGAGTATGGTGCCGTCTTTGTCACGACGCTCAACGCGCTGCTCGTAAGCTTCATGTGGTACGTCATCATCGCATTTGAAAGCACGGGTTGGCGCGATGCGTTCTACTACGCGTTCGCAGGGTGGTTCGTTTGCTGGGGCTGTCGCTCTATTGCGCGCGTTGCTGCGCTCTCCGTGCTGCCGTTCAACCTTGACACGCTGTTCGTACAGGCGCTCGTCGGTTGCGCGCTCGTCGTCTCGGTGCAGATGACTTTCGTGCAGTTCATTCGCGTGACGAACCATGAGAATCGCGAGTTGGCGAAAAGCTTCGAGCTGCTTCGCCAAACCGATGCGCGCCTACTGGAGCAGGCGCAGGAAAAGCTGCGCGCCATCCAGGAGACTGAGTTGAGCGACTCGAAAATCGCGAAGCTCATGGGCCTGGACGGCAGCCAGTCCTATGCCGACATCCGTTACGCCACCATGGAGCATAACGCGCGCGAGCTGGGCAAGCAGTTCCTGCTCTCTGATCGCGAGGTGGAAGTGGTCACGCTGTACGCGCTCGGCTTCACGCAAAAGCGCGTGGCGGAAGAGCTCTACATTTCGCAAAGCACCGCGCATGCTCACATCAAGCGCATCTACCAGAAGACCGGCCTGCACTCGCGCCAAGAGCTGCTGGACTACTTGGAGCAGTACACGTCGTAAGCGCGATGCCCCGTGCTGCAATCCTTGGGCATGCTTCGTCGCGAAAGCGCGCCATACAACGGTGAAGGCCCCGATTGCTCGGGGCCTTCACCGCGTTGGAGGGGGATAGAGAGGTAGGTATCTTCGAGGCCGCTGCCGAACTGGGGCTTCTTGCCGTCGCTTCGTTCGTGGGCGCCCGCGTCGCGGCGTTGCGCGCAATGCGGGC
>DVLD01000043.1 GCA_018715725.1 Candidatus Aveggerthella excrementigallinarum | reverse complement strand
CACTATCATCGAGCCCCCGCACGCTCCGTTCATGCAGAATCGCGAGCTTTCATGGCTCACGTTCAACGAGCGCGTGCTCGACCAGGGAGCCGACGAGAGCGTCCCGCTGCTTGAGCGGTTGACCTTCGTCTCCATCTTCTCGTCTAACTTGCAGGAGTTCTTCATGGTCCGCGTGGGCAGCCTCACGGACATGAGCTTCGCGAAGACCCCCATTCGCGACAGCAAGACGAACATGACCCCCTCGCAGCAGCTGGACGCCATCTACGCCCGCTGCCATGAGCTGTACCCGCTGCAGGAGCGCATCTTCGCCAACGTGAACGCCGAGCTCGCGCAGCACGGCGTGCGTCATCTGAGCATGGACGAGCTCTCCGACGACCAGCGCGATTTCCTGCGCGACTACCTGCAGGCCAACGTGAGCCCGCTCCTCTCGCCGCAGATCATCAACTCGCGCCACCCGTTCCCGCACCTGGAGAACGGCGCGCTGTACGTCCTGGTGCGCCTGGACGAGACAATCGACAAGACGTCCGCCGAAACCGAGAAGAACGGCAAGGACCACAAGAAAAAGAAGAAGAACAAGGCCGCCGAAGGCGTGACCCTGGGCCTCATCCCGCTGCCGAAGCAGTGCCAGCGCGTCATCCAGCTGCCGGGCGAGGGCTTCCAGTTCGTGCTGCTGGAGCACGCCATCGAGACCCTCGTGGACGAGGTCTTCTCCATGTACGCCGTCAAGCATGCCAACGTCATCTGCGTCACGCGCAATGCCGACCTCGACACCACGGAGACTTCCGACGAGGCGGACGACGATTACCGCGAGCACATGAAGCGCATCCTCAAGAAGCGCAGCCGCCTGGCGCCGGTGCGCCTGGAATGCGAGCGCCAGCTCTCCTCCGTCATGAGCAAGTTCCTGCTGAGCAAGCTGGAGCTGGAAGAGCACCAGGTCTTCGTGACCTCCGTGCCGCTGGACATGGGCTACGCATGGGGCCTCGCCGGCCGCGTGGGCAAGGAGACGCGCGCCGCGCTCACGAGCAAGCCCTTCGTGCCGCAGTGGCCTGCATGCCTGGAGCGCAATCGCTCCGTCCTGCAGCAGGTCTCCGAGAAGGAAGTGCTGCTGTCCTATCCGTACGAGAGCATGGACGCGTTCGTGCAGCTGCTGCGCGAGGCCTCCACGGACCCGAGCGTCGTGTCCATCAAGATCACGCTCTACCGCCTGGCCAGCCAATCGCACCTGGCAGAGGCGCTCATCAACGCCGCCGAGAACGGCAAGGAAGTGACCGCGCTCTTCGAGCTGCGCGCCCGCTTCGACGAGTCCAACAACATCGAATGGTCGCAGCGCTTCGAGGAAGCCGGCTGCAACGTCATCTACGGCTTCCGCGAGTACAAGGTGCACAGCAAGATCTGCTGCATCACGCGCCAGACCGAGGACGGCGTGCAGTACATCACGCAGCTCGGCACCGGCAACTACAACGAGAAGACGGCGCGCCTGTACACGGACTTCTCGTTCATCACCTCCGACGAGACCATCGGCCGCGACGCGACGCGCTTCTTCCGCAACATGCAGCTTGAGAACGCCTCCACGGAATACCAGCTGCTTTGGGTCGCGCCGCTGCAAATCAAGCCGAACATCATCGCCGGCATCGACCAGCAGATCGCGCTGGCCAAGGAAGGCAAGCCCTGCGGCCTGTACTTCAAGACGAACTCCGTCACCGACAAGGACGTCATCCTGAAAATCGTCGAGGCCTCGCAGGCCGGCGTGCCCGTGACCATGCTCGTGCGCGGCATCTCGTGCCTGGTGCCGGGCGTCGAGGGCTACACCGAGAACGTGCGCATCGTCTCCATCGTGGGGCGCCAGCTGGAGCACAGCCGCATCTACGGCTTCGGCCCGCTCGACGAGATGCGCGTGTACCTGTCCAGCGCCGACCTCATGACGCGCAACATGGACAAGCGCGTGGAGATTGCCTGGCCGGTGCTCAACGAGCAGCTGCGCATGCAGGTGGTCGACTACGTGAAGACGTTCCTGTCCGACACCGCCAAGCTGCGCGAGCTCAAGCCCGACCTAACTTACACCGAGCTGCGCCACTTCGCGCTCAAGGGCGACACGCCGTTCGACTCGCAGGCGTTCATGATCCAGGAGGCGTACCGCCGTCACAAAGAGGCAACCGTCGCCGAGGCGCAGCGCGAAGCGAATCGCCGCCAGGCTGCCGCCGAAGCACGCGAGGCGGCACTGGCCGCTCAGACGATCGCCGCCGCCGAGGAGGCCGTGCGCGCGGCCGAGGCAGGCGCTCCCGCCGCTGCCGCTTCGGCCCCCGCCCCCACCGCCGCTCCGACGGCCGAAGAGGCTGCCGCCGCGGAGGCCGAGGCGAACGCCGCCGTGGCCACCTCGGTTGCGAACGCGAATCGCACGCCTGTAAGCGAGCCGCCTGCCATGCAGGCCACCACGACGCCCGAGGAAGCCGCCGCTGCTGAGGCTGCTGCGAACGCGGCGGTTGCCACGTCCGTGGCGACCGCGCACCGCACGCCCGCCGCGCCGAAGCCGACTCCCGAGAAGGGCGCGCGCTACAACGACGGCCCCACCGAAGAAGAGGCAGCCGCTGCGGAAGCCGAGGCCGCTGCTGCCACTGCCGCGTCCGTAAGCGCCGCCATGGCGCACGCCGAGGCCGTGGCAGAGCCCGCTCCGACGGCGCCTGCGGGCTACACGCAGTCTGCCGCCAGCTCCCAGCCCGCAACCGGCGTCCCGAGCGCATCTCGCCCGCTGCCGAGCTCGCAGCCTGCAGCCGCCAAGCATGCGCCGCGGAAGAAGGGCTTCTTCAGCCGCCTGTTCGGGAAGTAA
>DVLD01000042.1 GCA_018715725.1 Candidatus Aveggerthella excrementigallinarum | reverse complement strand
CCTCGATGGTAAGATGCGTGCACCGGCCCATGGCGGCCACCTCCGATGCTGTCTGTCGCAAGCACCATCGTAGCGCTAGCCATGGGCCGTTCCAGCTCATGGGGCGTTGCACTTAGGGTGAAAATTCACGGGCGATTTATCTCGCGAAACCGACGAGGATTTGCACAAACAAACGCACATGAAGCAGGAGTGCGAAGTACGTGGAGGGAACAGGCGCGAACTGTGCGGCGGATGCGCGCGCTGGTTGCGCAGCGGATGCGTGACGCGTGATCGCACAACGGGTACATGTGCGAAGTACGTAGCGGACGCATGCGCGAAATGCGCATCGGAGGCAGGCGCGAACTGCGCGTCGAACGCAGGCGCTGGTTGCGCAGCGTGCGCATCCTGACGGGGCTCCCTGGAAAAACCTCTCGCGCTTTGTGGGCGAACCGTTAGAATTGTGCAGGTTGAAACCTCTGCGCCGGCGCGTGCCGGCGCTTCGCACAAACTCGTGATAGGAGAGCTCCATGGCAGACACCACCAACGTCGGCAGCTTCGAGGCCAGCCTCAAGCGCAGCAACGAAGTCCGCGCCGACCTGGCCGTCCACCCCGAGAAGTACCGCATGCTCACGGGCGACCGCCCGACGGGCCGCCTGCACATGGGGCATCTGTTCGGCTCCATCCAGCATCGCGTGGCGCTGCAGAACGCGGGCGTGCAGACCATGGTGCTCATCGCCGACTACCAGGTCATCACCGACCGCGACACCACGGCGAACATCCAGGACAACGTCTACAACATGGTGATGGACTACATCGCCGCTGGCATCGACCCGGAGAAGACGCCCATCTACGTGCACTCCGCCATCCCGGCGTGCAACCAGCTCATGCTGCCGTTTCTCTCCCTCGTCTCCGAGGCGGAGCTGCAGCGCAACCCCACGGTCAAGGCCGAGATGGAGGCGTCCGGCCACCAGCTCACGGGCCTGCTGCTGACCTATCCGGTGCACCAGGCGTGCGACATCCTGTTCTGCAAGGGCAACGTCGTGCCGGTGGGCAAGGACCAGCTGCCGCACATCGAGGTCACGCGCAAGATTGCTCGCGCATTCAACGAGCGCTACGGCAACGTGTTCCCCGAGCCGGTGGGCCTGCTCTCCGACGCCATTGAGATCCCGGGCCTGGACGGCCGCAAGATGTCAAAGAGCTACGGCAACTCCATCATGCTCGGCGCCACCCCGGAGGAGACGGCGAAGCTCATCAAGAAGAGCCAGACCGACTCCGAGCGCCGCATCACGTTCGACAAGGAGAATCGTCCGGGCGTCTCCGCGCTGCTGACCACGGCGGCGCTCTGCACGGGTCGCACCGAGCAGGACATCGCCGAGGAGATTGGCGATGCGGGCGCCGGCGCGCTCAAGAAGTACGTGACCGAGAGCGTGAACAACTACCTGGCGCCGCACCGCGAGCGCCGTCGCGAGCTCGAGGCCGACCTCGACTACATCAAGGACGTCCTGCACGAGGGCAACCGCAAGGCGAACGAGATCGCCAACGCCACCCTCGAGGAAGTCCGCGAGGCCATGGGCATGGTGTACTAGGCCGTATCATCGGGCGCACGCAAGCGGCCCCCTTCGCGCGAAGGGGGCCGCTTTGGTTTTCCGAGCGAAAGGGGAGTCGCATGATCTACAGCGCTCTCACGAACAAGGCGATGCGCATTGCCTACGACGCGCACCACGGGCAGGTGGACAAATGCGGGCAGCCGTACGTGTTCCATCCGTACCACCTGGCGGAGCAGATGCCCGACGAGGCGGCCGTGTGCACGGCGCTCTTGCACGACGTGGTGGAGGACACCGATGTCACGTTCGAAGAGCTGGAGCGGGCGTTCCCGCCCGAGGTGACGGACGCGCTGCGCCTGCTCACGCACGAGCCGGGCGTGGACTACTTCGACTACGTTCGCGCGATTCGGGGCAACGCGGTGGCGAGGGCCGTGAAGCTGGCCGACCTTGCGCACAACTCCGATGAAACGCGCTTTGCCGGGTGCGCATGCGCGGACGCGGACGAGGGTGCCTGTGAGCGCCGGCGCGCGAAGTACGCGAAAGCGCGCGCTATCCTGGAGGGCGAGGAGGCGTAATCGCGCAATCCCGGAGGGTGACGAGCTTTGATTGCACAATCCTAGTGGGTATGAAGCGTAATCGCCCAATCCTGGAGGGGGGCGAGAGACGCGACCGCGCAGTCCCGGAGGGCAAAGAGGCGCAATCGCGCAGTCCCAATGGGCAAGGAGGCGTGACCGCGCAATCCCGGAGCGCGAAGAGGCGTAATCGCAAAAGGCGGCTCGAAGCTCGAAGGCGAGCCGCCTATTTTAGGGCGCCGGGTTCGCCTGATAGCGCGACAGGTCTCTTCGAGCGTGCTAAACTTCCAATGTCGCATGCAATTGCGACAAAATGGTTATGCGGCGGGTCGCATGCGAGGCCTGCGTCCGCTCACCGCTCGGCGCGAGGGGAGGCGAAAGGCTTGTTTAGCGCCCTTGCTGTCATGTACTTGTTCCTTGGCGGCTCCGGCGCCGGTGCCGTCGTCGTCCTGTCCTCCCTGGAGTTTTGCGACGCCCAGCGCCATCAGGGGCAATCACGCCGCGCCGCCGTGGCCCGGGCGGGGCTGCGGGGAAGGGCGGGCCTCGCGTCAACGCCGGCGGCGTCAGGTCGCTCGCTCGGCCTGCCGCGCAATTTCTACGCGCGCGCCTGGCCGTTCGCTTTCGTGCTGCTGTGCGCGGGCGTGTTGTGCCTGCTGTGCGATATAGGGCGGCCCGATCGTCTTCTCGCGCTCGTCTCGCACCCAAGCTTTTCGGCTCTCGCGGTGGGCGCGTGGGCGCTCGTTGCGTGCTTGCTTGCCGCGGGTGCGTTCATGGCGCTTTCGGTGTTCGAAGGCGTGGACATGCCGCTGGCGGGCGTTCGCGCCCTGAGCGCCGTGGGCGTCATCGCGGGCCTGCTCACTGCTGCCTACACGGGCGTGTTGCTGCAAGGCATGGCGTCGATCGTGCTGTGGCAGAGCGCCTTTCTGCCGGCGGCGTTCGTGTGCTCGTCGCTTTCGTGCGGTATCGCGTGCGTGTTCGCTTCGTTGGCGTTCACGGAGTCGCGACAACCGCTCAACGCGTTTGCGGTGAGGCTTGCGGGGGTCGACAGCGCGCTTATCGTGCTTGAGCTCGCGTTCGTGGGAGGCGTTGTCGCCGTCGGGTTTGCGGAGCCGGCTGCGCGCGATGCCGCGTGGTCGCTCGTTGGCGGGGAATACCGCTGGCTCTTCTGGGGCGGGCTGGTGGGGCTCGGCCTTGCTGCCCCGTTCGTGCTCGAGCGCGTTTCTGCGCCAGAGCGACGGCGCACGCTCCTGTTGTGGACGGCGTGCCTTGTCCTGGCGGGCGGGCTCGCGCTGCGCTGGTGCATGGTGCTGGCGGCAAGCTACGATGTGACGCAGATTCCAAGCGCGGTCTACGGACTTGCGGGAACCCTGTTGTAACGTGCGGTGGGTGGCGAAAAGACGAAGGGAGGCCGGGATGGCCTTATGGAGCGAAAGGCGGCAGACGTTCGCGGAGGCGGCGACGGCGGGCCCTGACGGCACGTTCGGATTGAGCGCGAACGCACTCTACGTGCCGCGCAAGTCCTCGCGCAATGGTGCGACCATCTTTAGCATAGCGGTGTTCGCCGTCACATGCACGGTTGTCCTGCTGCTTGCCTGGCTTGCATGCGGCGAGGTCACCGCGGGCGCGATCGTGGTCATGCTGCTTGCAGCAACGCTCGTGGTCTCTTCGGTGCACATCGCGCTTGCGTGGGAGCGCGTGGTCGTGCTGCGGCTGGGCAAGCTCAACCGCGTGGTGGGTCCGGGGCTGTACCTGACGATCCCCATCATCGAGCACGGTACCATCCGCGTGGACCAGCGCATCATCGCCACGCCCTTCGGCGCCGAGAAGACGCTCTCGGCTGACTTGGTGCCCATCAACATCGACGCGGTCCTGTACTGGGTCGTTCGCGATGCGCAGGAAGCGTGCACGGAGGTGGAGGATTACTACTCCGCCGTGAGCTTCTTGGCGCAGACCGCCATGCGCGAGGCGGTGGGCCGTTCCACGGTGGCGGAGGTGGCGTTGCGGCGCGACCAGTTGGACGCCGAGATTAAGAGCGACGTGGAGAAAGAGACCGCGAGCTGGGGCATCGACATCATCTCCGTCAAGGTTCGTGATATCGTAATTCCCGATGAGCTGCAGGAAGTTATGTCGCTTGAGGCCCAGGCCGATCGCGAGAAGAACGCGCGCATGTCCGTGGCGAGCGTCGAGGCGGACTTGGCCGAGATGCTGGCCGACGCGGCGCGCGTGTACGGCGATCCGGAGGCGGCGCTCAAACTGCGCACGATGCTCCTGCAGTACGAGACCGTGAAGAAATCGAGCGGCGCGGTGGTGACCGTGCCGACCGCCGTGAGCGATGGCTTCGTGGAGCCCGCGGCGGCATCCGGGAAGCAAGGGGTGGAACGCCATGGCTGATCCGCTGGACACCTTCAAGATCGACTACAGCAGCGGCCTGCCCGTGTGGATTCAGGTGAAGAACCGCATCGCGTACCTCATCGGGGCGGGGGCGTACCAGGCGGGAGATCGCCTGCCTACCGTGCGCGCGCTGGCGGTGAACCTCGACATCAGCTACAACACCGTGAACCGGGCGTACATGGACCTGGAGCGCGAGGGGTACATCACCACGCGCAAAGGCCGCGGCACGTTCGTGGCCGAACAGCGCGAGATCGGCGCCGCGCGGGCGACGGACACGCCTATCGAACTGCTCATCGACGACATGATTCGCGCGTGCAACGGTGCGGGCTTGAGCGACGAGGACATCATTTCCATGGTGCGCGCCCGCATTGCTTACAAGGCGTACCGTGGGGAATAGGTGGAAGGACCGAGCTTCCTTGTCGTCGTCAAAACGCCCGGTAGTGCGACAAACGCAGCTGGGCGTTTTTCTCTGTCATTTCATATAAGTCCTGTTCAGAGCCTATAAAGGCATCTTATATATCCTCAAGGTAGATAGTCGTATTCATTGAATGTCGCAATGCATTGTGATAATGTGACTTCTAGAAGAATTAGGCCAATTCTTTTCGAGAGATGTTGGGGGACATCCGAAGGATT
>DVLD01000041.1 GCA_018715725.1 Candidatus Aveggerthella excrementigallinarum | reverse complement strand
AAGATCGCGCGAACGCCCGAAAGGAGGTCGCTCGTGAGCAACGTGAGCGCGCGGCTCGGTATCTTGAGCGCCATCGCGGGCGCGCTGCTCTGGGGATTCTCGGGCGTGTGCCTGCAGTTCCTCTCGTCCGCATTCGGCGTTTCGTCGCTTTTCGCCACCATGGTGCGCTCCGTGGTGGCTGCCGTGCTGTTCCTCGCCGCCATCTCAGCAACCGACCGCGCCACCCTGCGCCTCATCTTCTCGGACCGCGCGCTCCTCGCGCAGCATGCGTTGTTCGGCCTGGGGCTGTTCGGCAGCCAGTTCTTCTACGCACTCTCCATCGCCGCCACCAACGCCGGCACCGCCACGGTGCTGCAGATGTCCTCGACCGCCTTCGTGCTCGTCTGGACCGCGCTCTCCGCGCGGGCGCTCCCGCGAGCACGCGAGCTTGGCGCGTTCCTCTGCGCCGTGGGCGGCGTGTGGCTCATTGCGACGCAAGGCGACCCTTCCGCGCTCGTCTTGCCGGCGGCGGGCCTTGTCCTCGGGCTCGTGAACGGCGCCTCCACGGCGTTTTACGTGGCGTACCCGCGACAGCTTCTGGCGCGCTTCGGCGCTTTCACCTCGTGCGGCATCGGCATGGCGTTCAACGCTGTGCTCTCGACGCTGCTGTGGACCGGCTCGCAACTTGTCGGCGCCTGCGAAGGACAGCCTGCGCTCCAGTTGCCCGCGCTGGACCTTGGTGGCGTGCTGGCGCTTTTCGGCGGCGTCGCCGTGCTGGGCACGTTCGCGGCGTTTTGGCTGTACGTGAACGGCGTCCGCCACGCAGGCCCCGTGACGGGCAGCCTCCTGGGCGCGCTCGAGCCGCTCGCCGCCATGCTCATCGGCGCCTGGTGGATGGGCACCGCAATCTCCCCGGCGGATTGGGCGGGCTTTGCCCTCATGGTGGGCATGGTGGTGCTCGTCTCCTTGCCGTCGCGTCGCCACTAACGCTGCGTGCACGAAGCCGCCACTACGTTGACGCTTTGTGCGATAGGGACACGCCGGCAACCCATTTGCGCTCAAAAGGCCATTTTCAGTGACGCTTTTGACGATAGGGACACCTCGTCAGATTCCCCCAGCGACACCGCGCACGGCACACACTCAGTTGTGCTAGCAAAACACCAGGTCAATGAGTTGACGCGCAAACCACGCTCGCAAGTCAGTTCGACTTCAAGCCACCTCTTATGACACTTTTGACGATACGGACGCTTATCTCTGTCCCTATCGTCAAAAGCGTCACTGATTTGGCCCATTTCTTTGCACGAAACCTGCGCCATGTTGCTCTGCCCGGTCATCAAGCCACTGCTGCCCGCCGCCTCCGTCGCCGCAAGGAACCGCCCCGTGCCATCAAGCCTCTGCCGCTCGCACGCCAACCCCTCGCGCAAGGACGTTCTTGGAGTTTGCGCGAAAATGGCACGCCCTTTCGTCGCTGCGCCAAAAGAGGCGCATACTGAACGCGCGTCGTGCTTCCTGGGCGGTAACGCACCATCTCGCCACCCTTCCAAGCGCTCGGCAACCAGGAACCCTCTTTTCGCACGCCTCTTCTCTGCCAGCATGTATCGCCCCTGGTAGCTCGCCGTGGAGCGGCGCTCTCATCCATCACATGAAAGGGCTGGCACCATGAAGGTTTTTCTCGGCGGACTTTCGGCTTTGGAATATTGGACCCGCGTCAGGCTCGGCACGGAGTCTCGACCGCGGCTTTCCCGCATCACGTCCCTTCGATCGTGCGCCCATCGCGAGAACGACCTTCGCGCACTTGCAGAGGAGCCAGCGCTGCGCGGGCTGACGCGCCCGCTCGACGTGCTCATTGACCCCGGCTTCTCCAACAAGGGGAGTGACGTGGCCACCCGTCACCGCATGAGCCTAGTCCCTCCCCCAAAATCGTTTTTCATAGCGAACGATTCCGTTGCGGTCTGCTCGCCCGAGCTGAGCTTCCTTCAGCTATCGCGTCATTTGACGCCGCTGGAATCGACCCTGCTCGCCTGCGAACTGTGCGGAGACTACGCGTTGCTGCTCAATGACAACGACTGCCTTGTGCAGTGCAAGCCCCTGACATCCCGGCGCAATCTTGAACAGTACCTGTCCCTCTGCCAGGGAGCGAAAGGAATTAAACAGGCGCGCCGCGCGGCCTCCTGCGCGTTCGACAAAGCGCGCTCCCCCATGGAGTCCAAAGTGGCACTGCTCCTCTCGGAATCGAACGCGCGGGGAGGATTCGGGCTCGCAAAACCTGAGCTGAACCTCGAGATGAGCATTCTTTCAATCGGCGGAGAGCGCCAAGTTCGCGCCTGCGACCTCCTCTGGCGCGACAAACAACTGGCCATCGAGTACGACAGCTCGACCCACCACGAAGGGCGCGCGGACATCGACCGCGATGCCCGCCGTCGAAACCAGCTCGTGCTCAACGGTTTGACGGTCCTGACCGTCACCCGACGCCAGGTGAAAGAGTTCGCGTACATGGAAAGCCTCGCCCAAGAAGTCAGAGAGCTTCTGGGGGTCACGCAACGCTGTCGCGTGCCCAATGTCCGCATGCGCAGGCAGGCGTTGCATAGATCGCTATTCTCGAGGTCGGATTCCCCGCTTCGCCGTCTGCACGATGCTCGAACGGGGCACTAGCGTCGTCTCGCAAACAACGTGCACGCAAGAACCCCGATTTCTTGACGCTTTTTACGATAGGGACACTGCGATGGCGCTCGTGCGCGCCTCGTTGCGCCGATGAATAGCGTCCTGCCTTTCATAATGCCTGGTCAGCCATCATCGTGACATTGGCGATAGCCCCGAGCCCCAATCCTGCATGACGCTTTTGACGATAGGGACGCTTACTCATGTCCCTATCGTCAAAAGCGTCATCGATTCGGCCTTGTTCCTTGCAAATTGAACAATTTGCATCACCGCCCGAACATTTTGGCCACGGGAGCGAGAGCGAAAGAAGCAGCCCCCTGGACAACGCCTGCATTACAAGCGTACGCCCTTGAGCGCGCTCCAGGTCAATCACAGAACTAAGACCGCGCGACATTCGCGCATTATGCACACCAAAACACCGCACGCAGCGCTTATGCCGCGCGCTACAATTCTTGGACGAAAAATCGCAGGCACACAACGCGAGGAGAGCACGTGACCGCTGATTTCGAACAGAACCCCGCCATTACCCAGGGCGAAAGCGAGACCGCAGCCCTAGGCGTAAGCGAGACGGCAACCCGAGGAGCAAGCGAGACTGCACTGCCTGTCAACGGCGCTGCGGACGCTGTCGCACTGCCCATCAACGGCACCGCGGACGCCCCGTGCGACAACAACGCACAGGCCGCGGACGCCGACGCCCTGCCCGACAACGAGAACGACCCCGTGTTCCAAGAAGAGCAAGCGCACCTGTCCCAGGTTTACGCCACGCTCAAGGCCATGGAAGGCCCGCTCCAGGAACGCCTCGAGCGCAACCGCGCGGAGGCCGCCAAGGACAAGGAGAAGATGGCCGACGAGATGTCCTCGAACCTGGCCAGCTGGGAAGAGGCGCAGGAGACCTGGATCGAGTACTCCTCCGCCAACCGCGTCGTTGACGCGTACAACCAGGCAGAGGAATCCTACGCGCGCAAGCTCGACGACATCCGCCTGCTGCTGGAGCAGCCCTACTTCGCGAAGGTGTCGCTGCAGTTCAAGCAGGGCGCCGCGCCGAAAGAGGTCTACATCGGCGCCACCGGCATCTCCGACGACGACTACCGCCGCCTTATCGTGGACTGGCGCTCGCCGGTGGCCGAGGTCTATTACAACCAGGAAAACGGCCCCACGTCCTACGAGGCGAACGGCCGCACCATCCATGTTGACCTCAAGCTGCGTCGCCAGTTCGACATCCAACGTGACACGCTGAACGCCTACTTCGACACGACGGTCGCCATCCAGGACTCGCTGCTGCTGGCGTCGCTGTCGAAGCGCCGCACCGACCACATGAAGGCCATCACGGCCACCATCCAAAAGGAGCAGAACCAGGTCATCCGCCACGCGGACGTGCCGGTGCTCCTGGTGGCGGGCATCGCCGGCTCGGGCAAGACGTCCGTGCTGTTGCAGCGCATCGCCTACCTGTTCTACCAGCAGCGCGGCACGCTCGACCCGAGCGAGGTCTTCCTTGTCACGCCGAACCAGGTGTTCCGCCGCTACATCGACAACGTCCTGCCCGAACTGGGCGAACGCAACCCCGAGACGCTCACCTGGGACGAGTTCGCAGCCGACCTCATGCCCGCCGGGCGCTCGCAGGGCAACCTTGACGTCCCCGTGGAGCGCCTGCGCCTCATCGACGAGCGCATGCGCGCGTTTGAGTTCGACCAGGCCGACTTCCGCGACCTGCGCCATGGCGACGAGGTGGTGGTGAGCGCCAACCAGGTGCGCTCCGTTGCCGCCAAGTTCAAGAACGCCACGCCTGGCCCGCACCTGGTCGCCCTCATGCGCGACGAGCTGGAGGCGCGCTTCCAAAACCGCATCTCGTCCCTGGCGGGCAACGAGTCCGTGCTCAACGAGATCGCGGCGCTGTCCATCAACGAGCAGCTGGCGCTCTTCGACGAGACCGCCGACCCGCAAAGCGAGCAAGAAGAGCGCGCCATGGCAAAGCGCTACGTAGCGGCAAAGTACGCCGACGTGCTGCAAGCCATCCGCAACGACGAGTGGCTGCGCATCGACCGCATCGGCATGCGCCTGCTCGGCGAGAAGAGCCTCGAGCCGGCGGAATGGCTGTACGTGAAGATGGCGGTCACCGGACTGGGCAACCCGTGGGCGAAATACGTCATGATCGACGAGGTGCAGGATTACACCGCCGCCCAGCTGCTCGTGCTCGCGCGCTACTTCCGCCGCGCGCACTTCCTGCTGCTCGGCGACGAGAACCAGGCCATCAAGCCGCACACCGCCTCCTTCGCCGAGGTCCGCGCCGTCTTCGCGGCCGAGTTCGGCGAGGTCAGCGAATGCCGCCTCATGACGAGCTATCGCTCGTCCCCCGAGATCACGACCCTCTTCGCCGGCCTGCTGCCGGAAAGCGAGCAGCTGCAGATCTCCTCGGTCATGCGCCCCGAGACCGCTCCGGACGTGCGCGCGTTCGTGCGCGAGGACGGCACCCCCGACGACGAGGCGCACCTTCAGGCGCTCGCGCAGGCGATCCGCGATGCGGACGAGCGCTCCAAAGAGCACGGTGGCCTCACGGCGGTCATCGTGCCTTGGAAGGACCAAGCGCGCCGCCTGAGCAAGAGCCTCGGCGACGCGGCGCCCGCTTTGGTGGACAAGACCGCGCGCCTGCCCGAGTCGGGCGTCGTGCTCATCACGCTGCAGCTGGCGAAGGGCCTCGAGTTTGACCACGTCATCGTGCCGGACGCAAGTGCTGCCGCCTTCGCCGACGAGCCGCTGGCGCGCCGCCGTTTGTACACCACGATCTCGCGCGCCACAGGACGCATCACCATCCTGTCCCGCGGTCCGCTCACCCCGCTGCTCGCGCACGCGCGCTAGCCACAACGAGCGCGCTCGATGACGCCGCGAAGCGTGCGCGACGCGCGTGCGCGGCCCACCGCTCGCACGCGCGCACGAGCGCGCAAGGCTGCGCGTCCTCGATGACGAGCGGCGCCCGCCCGTGCCCGCCGCGCTCTCGATACGCGCCCGCCGCTCGCACGCGCGCGGGCACGCAAGCGCCCGGTCGAGCGCTCCGCTTTCGTCGTTGGTGTGTAAACAAGCCGCTAACTGCGCGATTGACGCCACGAAATGCCCGCCCAGGTTTTAAAATCCCTTTACAGACGAAAAAAGGAACGCTGCCGCACGCCCCTGCCCCGCACGTCGTCACGAAGGCGACCTGACGGGCAGGGGCGGCGGCGCGCCTGAACGAACACCGACATGAAAGGTCTGACATGGGCGGATTTTTTGGAGCAGCTTCCAAGCGCGACGTCGTGCTCGACGTCTTCTTTGGCGTCGATTACCACTCCCACCTGGGAACGCGGCGCGCCGGCATGGTCTTCTACGACAACGGGACGTTCCAGCGCCAGATTCACTCCATCGAAAACGCGCCGTTCCGCACGAAGTTCGAGGACGACCTCGTCGACTTCCACGGCAACAGCGGCATCGGCTGCATCAGCGACACCGACCCGCAGCCGCTGCTCGTGCGCTCGCACCTTGGCGTGTTCGGCATCACGACCGTGGGCGCCATCAACAACGCCGACCAGCTCATCGAGGACTTCTTCGCCGACGGCGGCAAGCAGTTCATGGCCATGGGCTCCACGAAGGTCAACACCACCGAGCTCGTCGCCGGCCTCATCAACCGCAAGGACAACCTGGTCGAGGGCATCAAGTTCGCGCAGGAGGCCATCGACGGCTCGCTCACGCTGCTCATCATGACCGATGACGGCGCCATCATCGCCGCGCGCGACCGCATGGGCCGCCTGCCCGTCCTCATCGGCAAGGACGACGACGGCCACTGCGTCTCCTTCGAGTCCTTCGCCTACCAGAAGCTCGGCTACGAGGATTGCTACGAGCTCGGCCCGGGCGAGATCGTGCGCGTCACGGCAGAGGGCTTCGAGACGCTCGCGCCGGCGGGCGACCAGATGAAGATCTGCGCGTTCCTGTGGGTCTACTACGGCTACCCGAACTCCAACTACGAGGGCGTGAACGTCGAGACCATGCGCTACCGCAACGGCGCCATCATGGCGCGCGACGAGGAAGCCCGCAACGGGCAGATCCCCGACGTGGACTATGTGGCCGGCGTGCCGGATTCTGGCCTGCCGCACGGCATCGGCTACGCCACCGAGACCAACAAGCCCTTCGCCCGCCCCTTCATCAAGTACACCCCCACCTGGCCGCGCTCCTTCATGCCGAGCAACCAGGCGGTCCGCAACCGCGTGGCGAAGATGAAGCAGATCCCCGTGCCGGAGCTCATCAAGGACAAGAAGCTCCTGTTCGTGGACGACTCCATCGTGCGCGGCACCCAGCTTGGCGAGACGGTCGAATTCCTCTACGGCGCCGGCGCGAAGGAAGTGCACATGCGCTCCGCCTGCCCGCCCATCATGTACAGCTGCAAGTACCTGAGCTTCTCCAGCTCGAAGTCCGACATGGAGCTCATCGGTCGTCGCGTCGTGCAGGAGCTTGAAGGCGACGAGGGCCAGAAGCACCTTGACGAGTACTCCGACGCCACCACCGAGCGCGGCAAGTGCCTGCTGAAGTCCATCTGCGAGCAGCTTGGCTTCGACTCGCTGGAGTATCAGTCGCTCGACGGCATGCTGGAGGCCATCGGTATCGACCGCGAAAAGATCTGCACGTACTGCTGGGACGGCAAGGAATAGGTGCCTGCCATGAGCTTCACCCCGCACGTCTACCACGAGCCCGATTTCACGCTGCCGCAGTTCGTCAACGCGCCGAACGCGCACATCGAGCCCGCCCCGAAAGACGGCGTGGCCCCCGAAGGCTACCACGCCATGAGCATCTTCCCCGAGTACTTCAAGGTCGAGGGCGAATGGCTGCTGCCGAAGGACAGCCGCATGGACAGCGTCGTCGTCTACGAAGACGGCGAGCTGTTCGTGCGCGAGTTCCGCCACATCCGCGAGGGCGACGCCATCATCTGCGGGCGCACCGAGACCGGCGCCGACGGCATCTTCGTCTACACCGAGGGCTTTGCCGAGGAGCAGCCCGAGCAGGAGAACGCGGGCCGCCGTGCCGACAACTTCGCGTTCCGGCTGGGCCGCAGCCGCGAGACGGCGTTCTCGCGCGACTACGACGAGCTCTACGAGCTGTTGAAGTACGAGCGCGATAACGGCGGGTACGTCGTGTGGGTCATGGGTCCGGCGTTCTCGTTCAACGACTTCTCGCGCAAGGCGTTCTCGAAGATCATCGAAGCCGGCTACGCCAACGCGGTGCTCGCGGGCAACGCCCTTGCCACGCACGATCTGGAAGGCGCGTACTTCCACACGGCGCTGGGGCAGGACATCGAGACGCAGGAGAACCGCCCGAACGGCCACTACCACCATCTCGACACCATCAACCGCGTGCGCTACCACGGCTCCATCGAGAAGTTCATCGTGGCCGAAGGCGTGGAGGACGGCATCGTGCACGCGCTCGTGAAGAACGACGTGCCGTACGTGCTGGCCGGCTCCATCCGCGACGACGGCCCGCTGCCGCCCGTCTACGGCAACGTCTACGAGGCGCAGGACGCCATGCGCGCCCACGTGCGCAAGGCCACGACCGTCATCTGCATGGCCACCATGCTGCACACCATCGCCACCGGCAACATGACGCCCTCCTACCGCGTTCTGCCCGACGGCACGGTGCGCCCGGTGTACTTTTACTGCGTCGACATTGCCGAGTTCGCGGTCAACAAGCTCATCGACCGCGGCTCCCTTGGCTCGCGCGGCATCGTGACGAACGTGCAGGACTTCATCGCCAACGTGGCGAAGGGCCTCGGACTGCTGTAACATACTGCGCACTGCGCAGAGTGCCGCTCTCGAGCGGCGTGATGCGAAGCCCGTCGGAGCACCCGGCGGGCTTCGCGCGTACCGCGGGCGTTTGCCCTTTGAGGCGACGCTGGGCACGTTGGCGGCACGACCGCACCCTGTTGGAAGGATTCCCGTGAGAGTTTTCATAGCCCTGGAGTTGCCGGACGACTTCGCCGCCGATGTCGCGGGATTGGCGCGGCAGCTTTCCGCCGAAGTGGACGGCCGCTTCCTGCGGCGCGAATCGTACCACCTCACGCTCGCCTTCTTGGGAGAGGTCGACGAGGCCGAGCTTGCCTCCGCCGTCGCCGCCG